>JBEKLA010000218.1:0-7129 GCA_050010455.1 Binataceae bacterium (SeqCode)
CGGTCAGGTATTTGAGCCCGAGCCTCAGCGCGAGCCCGCAGCGCTCTTCGCCATCGTGGTTCGGCGCCGAATGATGCTCGATCGTGCATTGCCAGTCCGAGCACGTAACGTCGATCGGCAACACGGTCACGCCGTGACGCTGGGCGTCTTTGACCAGCGTCGCCGGATGATAGAAACCCAGCGGATAGCAGTTGAGCATCGCGGCCATGAACGCCGCCGGATGATGGCACTTGAGGTAGGCCGACGCATACGCGATCAGGGCGAAGCTGGCTGCGTGTGATTCCGGAAATCCGTAGAGCGCGAACGACGAGATGCCGTGGAAAATGTCGTCGGCGGCTTTGCCAACGATACCGTTGGCGGCCATCCCTTCGCGCAATCGCTGCTCGATCTTCTGCATCCGCGCGGACGATCGTTTGAAGCTTATCGCGCGGCGCAACTCTTCGGCCTCGCCGCCGCTGAGCTTGGCCGCGGTCATCGCGATCCGCAGCACCTGCTCCTGAAACAGCGGCATACCGAGCGTGCGCCGCAGGATCGGCTCCAGCGACAAGTGCGGATAGGTGACCGGCGCGCGGCCGTTGCGGCGCTCCAGGTAAGGATTCACCATCTGGCCGACGATCGGCCCCGGCCTGATGATCGCGACTTCGACCACGAGGTCGTAAAACGTGCGCGGCTTCATCCGCGGCAACGTCGCGATCTGCGAGCGGCTCTCGACCTGGAACACACCGATCGTGTCGGCCCGCTGCAGCATCGCGTAGACTTCGGAATCGTCCTGCGGCAGATGCGCGAGGTCGAGCGCGACGCTTTCGTGCTCGCGAACCAGGGGGATAGCCTCTTCGAGCACCGCCAGCATCCCGAGCCCGAGCAAATCAATCTTGATGATACCGAGGTCGGCGCAGTCCTCCTTATCCCACTGGATTACCACCCGCCCCGGCATCGTCGCCGGCTCCAGCGGCACGACCTCGTCGAGCGGCGTGCCCGCGATCACCATCCCGCCGCTGTGCTGGCCAAGATGGCGCGGCAGTCCGCGCGCATCCCGAACCAGATCGACCAGTATCTTGAGCCGCGGCGCCTCGATATCGACGCCGCCACGCTTGAACAGTTCGGCGAGGTCGTCCTTTTCGTCGCGAAATTCGTAGGCGTGCGCGAGTTTGGCGAGGCGATCAACTTGTTCGGGCGAAAAGCCGAGCACTTTGCCAACTTCGCGCACCGCGCTGCGGCTGCGGTACGTGATGACGTTCGCGGTCATCGCGGCGCCGCGCTCGCCGTAGCGGTGATACAGGTACTGGATTGCCTTCTCGCGCTGGTCGCCGCTCGGCAGATCGATATCGATATCTGGCCATTCGCCGCGCTCCTCGGAAAGAAAGCGCTCGAACAGCAAATCCATCCCGACCGCGTCGACCGCCGTGATCCCGAGCGCGTAGCACACCGCGCTGTTGGCGGCCGAGCCGCGGCCCTGCGCCAGAATCCGATTCTCGCGGCAGAACTGAACGATGTCCCACACGATCAGGAAGTAGCCGGCCAGCCCGAGCTTCGCGATCACCGCCAACTCGTGCTCGAGCTGGCGGCGAACGCGCTCGCTGAGCCGCGCGCCCCATCGCTCGCGCGCGCCGGCATAGGTGAGGACGCGGAGATGGCCGTCCGGAGTCTCGCCGGGCGCAAGCGGATAGTCGGGAAAACGGTAGCCGAGATCCTTGAGCGTGAAATCGCAGCGCTCAGCGATGGCCCGTGTTGCCGCGATCGCGCCGGGGATATCACGAAACAACGCCGCCATTTCATCGCGCGGCTTCAGATGGCGCTCGTTGTTGATCCACAGCGCCCGTCCCGCCGCGTCGAGCGTCGTCTTGAGCCGGATGCAGGTGAGCACGTCAAGCAGCGCGCGCTCCGCTCCGCTATGGCAGACGTCGTTGGTGGCGATTATCGGCACGTGCGCGGCGTCCCCGAGCGCCGCGAGCTTGCGATTCATCCGCTCCTCGTCGCTGTCGAGATGGCGCTGCAAATCGATGAAGAAATTGCCGGCGCCGAAAATCGTCCGCAGCCGATCGCACATCGGCGTCGGGTCCTCGCCGCGAATCAATCGTTGCGAGAGCGGGCTCATCACGCCGCCCGCCAGGCAGATCAGGCCCGCGCCGTAGCGTTCGAGATCTTCAATCGATACGCGCGGCATTCCATGCCGACGGTTTCTTTCACAGCCTGCTCCCGCTGGTCGGTTCCGTTTGAGGTCGAGAGGATTCGAGCGGAGCGAGCGGACAGTGAGAGACTCGCGTTGCTCGGGATGGTGGCAAGATTCGCTAGCGGCAAAAATGGGGGACGCGGGGCGCAGCTTGGAGGCCGTGATCATCCGGCAGAGATTCTTGTAGCGCTCGCGATCCGGCACCAGCACATAGAGCCGGCTGTGATCTTCGAGCGTCAGTTCGGCACCGACGATCGCCTTGAGTCCCGCTTTGACCGCCGCATGATAAAAGCGCGGCGCGCCGTAGAGCCCGTCGCGATCACCGAGCGCGATCGCCGGGTAGCCGAGTTCCGCCGCGCGCTCGACCAGGTCTTCGGGGAGCGCGGCGCCCTCGAGAAAGCTGAACGCGCTGCGCGCACGCAGCTCAATGTAATCAGTACCGGAAGCCATTTCGCTCAGTCATCGATCTCGTCGAGAAGCCGTAGCATTCCCGCCCGGCGGCTCTCCCCAGATTACTCCGGTTGACCGACGGCAAAGAAGATTCGCGGCTTCGACCGAGGCGCGCATATCTTCGGCGGTTTCCCCGCGGCGTTGAATACCGTAATCATTCGGCCAGGGAGATGAACGACGAGGAACGTCATAACTGGTTCGTGGTAGCCGCGCTGTTCGTCACGCTGTTTCTGGTGTTCGGCTCCGGCTACAACACCGCGAGCGTGTTCTTCACGCCGGTGCTGCGGCACTTCGGATGGAGCCGGGCGCGATTGTCGTCGCTCCAGACCGTGCTGGCCCTGACCGCCGGGATGAGCGTTCCGATCGTGGGATGGCTGCTCGACCGCGTCCAGGCGCGTGCGGTGATCGGCGTCGGAATCGTTTTCGCCGCGGGCGGATTTCTGATAGCCGGGCGCGCGCACTCGTTCGACGCGATGACGTTGGCCTACGTCCTGCTCGGATTGGGAATCGGCGCGGGGACGTTGCTGCCGTGCTCGCTCGTGGTGGCGAATGTGTTTTCCGATCAGCGCGGCCGGGCGCTGGGGCTTACGATGGCGGGGACGACGGTCGGCGGCATGTTTATGATCCCGGTCGCCGACTACATCATAGAGCGCCACGGATGGCGCACCAGCTATATCATCCTGGCCGCGCCAATGATCCTGATCGCGCTGCCGATGGTCTTGAGTCTGGTGCGAACCCGGGCCGATCGGGTCTCACAGCTCGCTCGCGACGAGGCGTCGAGAACGACACCCGGGCTTGGAGTCGCCGAGGCACTGCGCGCGCGCTCGTTCTGGATGATCGCCGCGGCCCAATTTTGTTTCGCCTTCGCGGTCACCGGCGGCTCGCTCCATACGATTCCTTTCCTGATCGTGATTGGCTATTCGCCGAGCCGCGCGGCGCTGGTCTTCAGCCTCACGATGGGATTGGCGGCGGTCGGCAAGATAATGATGGGCTTTTTGGCGGAACGAACCGGCGGCCGTATCGCGCTGGCCGCAACCCTGGTCCTGATAGCGATCGGCCAGATCCTGCTGATAGGCGCGCGCAATCCCGTGATGTTGTTCGGATACGCCGCCGTCTACGGACTGACTTCCGGGGCACCGCTGGCGCTGATTCCGCTGCAGATCGCGGAATCGCTGGGGCTCAAGCGGTTCGGTTCGCTATGCGGCCTGGCCGGAGTATTCACCACGATCGGGGCGGGAAGCGGGCCGGTTGTCGCGGGCTTCCTGTTCGATACCACTAAGAGCTATCGGACGGCGTTCGAGCTGTTCGCGCTCATCCTGCTTCTGGGCGGATGGGCCGCGCTATTCTGCAAGCCGCTCGAATCCGCGGCGGCTCGGCCGTCCACCACCGCCGCCTGACGTCCTCCAGACGCCCCGCAATCTCGCTTGGCGCTTGATAGGCGCTTGCGCCATACTGGCGGGCGGACCCAATCCGACGCGAAGGGAGATTCCTGTGGACGCGACAAAGAGCGGCAATGGCCAGGTCATAACTACGATCTCCGGAATTCCTCTCAAGCCAGTTTACACACCTAACGATATCGCTAATCGCGATTACGCCAGAGAAATCGGCGATCCGGGCTCCGAGCCGTACACCCGCGGCCCTTATCCGCAGATGTATCGCTCGCGGCTGTGGCGGATTTTCCAGCTCTGCGGCTACGGACTGCCCGAGGACGAGCGCGAGCGGATCAAGTTCCTGCTCGATCACGGCGAATCTGGCTTCATCATGGAGCCCGACCTGATGACGATGTACGGGATGTACGACATCGACAGCCCGGAAGTCACTGAGCGGCGCGAGGAGCTCGGGATGTACGGGGCGCCGTTGCTCTCGCTGCGCGAATACGAGCGCGCGCTGGAGGGTATCCCGATCGAAAAGTATTACGCGCATCCCGGCGGCGTTACGCCGATATGCTCGCCCTACTGCCACGCCTGCTATTTCTCCGTGGCCGAGGGCCGCGGCATCCCGCTCAAGGCTATCCGCGGCACCGGCGAGGGCGATTTCTTCCTCGCCTACATGGCCACGCCGATGACCAAGCTGATACCGCCCGAGTCCGCGCTCAGGCTCAACTGCGACCTGATCGAATTTTGTATCGAGAACGTCCCCGGATGGATTCCGGTTTCCGTGCCTGGCACCAACGCACGCGAGACCGGGATGAACGGAATCCAGCAGGTGGCGGTCACCTTCGCCAACAACATCGCGTATATCGACGAGTTGCTGCGACGCGGGCGCTTTGGAATCGACGATTTCGCCAACGGCCTCGGCGGCGTCGGCTTCTGCCCACACATGGACTTCTTCGAGGATGTCGCGATCATGCGCGCGGCGCGCCGGATGTGGTGCAAGCTGCTGAAGGAACGCTACGGCTCGAAAGATCCGCGCTCGACCCGGCTGCGAATCCACGTCAACGTGCAAGGCAGCACTTCGACGCGCCAGCAACCGCTGAACAATATCATCCGCGGCACGATCGGGATGCTCGCGGCGGCGCTGGGCGGCGTGCAATCGGCCGGCGTGACCGCCTTCGACGAAGCGATTAGCATCCCGTCGGAGCAGGCACACGTGATGGCGGTGCGCACGCAGCAGATCCTGCAGTTTGAAACTGGAATCACCAGCGTCGCCGATCCGCTGGGCGGCTCCTACTTCGTCGAGAATCTGACCGACGAAGTCGAAAAGCGCGCCTGGGACTATCTCAAAGCGATCGAGGGCCAGGGCGGCTTCATCGCGGCGCTGAAATCGGGATGGCTGCATCGCGAGGCGTTCCGCGAGGCGATGGACTACGAGCGCAAAGTGACGAGCGGCGAGGTCAAGGTAGTCGGCGTCAACTGCGCGCAGATGGAAGAGGAGTCCTACAAGGTGCCGGTATTCTCATCGCGTCCCGGCGAGGAGGTCTATCGCGTCACCAAGGAGCGATTGGAGCAATTGAAGAAGGAGCGCGACGCGGGCGAGGCGGCGCGCGCGCTGGACAATCTGCGGCGAGTGCTGGCGGGCACGGATAACGTGATGCCGGCAATGATGCGCGCGGTGAAAGCCGGACTCACCGCCGGCGAGATCGGCGACCTCGAGCGCGAGGTGCTCGGCACCTGGGAGGCCCCGCTGCCGCTGTAAAAGATTGGAGACCGCGTTCAGCGTGCATAATGGATCGATCCTGCGAAAGGTCATTCTTGCGTTGGTCGCTCTGAACGCGGTCATCGTCGCCGCCGCTGCGATCGATCGTGCGCGGGCCGAGGAGCGATCCGCGGTCCTCACCAGATCCGCGGCGTTTGGCGATTGGAGCACGGATGCGCCCGGCGTGCGCAGGAAGATAACGGCGGGCGATCTATGGGACGGCTTCGCGTTCTGCGCGCAGCGGATGGCGCCGCAAAGCCCGATCGCGTCGAGCCTAGGAAAGCCGTTTGATCTATCGAAATCGTTGGAATTGAAAAGTCAAAAAAAAATCCGTTAAGGAGTCTCATGAAACTGATCTCGCGTTTTGCACGAATGCATCGAATGCGATCACTGGTAACCCGCGCCGTCCTCACCGTCTCTGCGGGCCTGATAGTCGCAGGTTCCACTACGACCCTAGCGCAACCTAGAGCAAACGAAACCTCAAATCCGTTCGGTATTTGTGGGCGCTATAGTGTTAGCTTTTCGGGAATTTTGGTGAATAGTCAGGGTTACTTCGCGGGCGTCGCCCAGTATACCTCCAACTGTTTTGGGAGCCTTAGCGGTGTCGAAACCGAAAACTTTAATGGAAAGGTCTGCCAATATACAGCGACAGGCGCCTATAAGCTCCGTTCCGACGGAACCGGCACGGTTTCCGTGACGATAGTTCCTGTGGCGCCTGCTGGCGATTGTAAGACAGCGACTCACACGGAAGCGATTGCAGTTGGAAGCAAGGGCCAGATCGTAAAGGCCATCGGCATTGGCTCGACTGCAGTAACCATAAACGAGGAGTGGGTTCGGCAGTAACAGAGTACGGTCTTGTACTGCAGGCACGAAATCGAGGTTCAGGTCCATTACGCATTCGTCACCGTTCTGCAAAAACCTACTGAAAGCGACGATCCGTGCTAAAGCAGCAGTTCTTAACCTTGTATGCCGCGATCGCGCACGACGGATCGCTGATCGTCACCGAGGACCCGAACGGCACCGTGTGGCGCGTCTCTTATCGGGGCCAGCCCCTTTCAACGCGATAGACTTGGAACCGCCGCATTTCAAAATGAACGCTGCCTGTAATGTCAGATTGAAAACTGAAGGGGGAACCTCACGCAAAACCGCTTGATTGGCGTGGCTATTTCGTCGGCACATCGCTTGCTGTTTATTCGCTGCGATGCTGCTCTGCCTCTTGATAGCTAGTGAAATGGCGGTGTTGATCCTGGTGCCGGTTTACATGAGCGCGCGGCGGCACAAGCAGCTCCGCTCGCATATCCACATTCGGCACGATAGTCCGACCGATGGCCGCGCTCGAATTCTACGCCTTGTGAACGGGCATGGAGCTATCCG
>JBEKLA010000219.1:0-6986 GCA_050010455.1 Binataceae bacterium (SeqCode)
CCAGCAAGCCCAGATACTCATCAAACCGTTCCGCCGCTTGCGCCCGCCGCCCCGCCATGAACCAGAGTATCGCAGAGCTTCCGCCAAACCGCTAGCTTTATGACACAGTAGTACTAGACTAGAGGCCAAATTCTTCGATCTTACGCGGGTCGTGAGTCCAATTCTTCTCGACCTTGACCGTGAGTTCCAGGAAGATTCGCGATTCGAACAATTGCTCCAGTTCGAGGCGCGCGCTTTGCCCGATTTTCTTCAACCGCTGCCCGCCGGCGCCAATCATCATCCCCTTGTGCGATTCACGCTCAACGACGATCACCGCCGCGATACGCAACAGCTTGCGTTCGGGCGCGGGGCCGAAGCTCTCAACCTTGACCGCGGTCGAGAACGGAACCTCCTCGCGCATCGCCAGAAAGATCTTCTCGCGAATAACTTCCTCGGCCAGCATCCGCTCGGTCTGATCCGTATACTGATCGGCCGGCATCAGCGCGGGACCTATCGGCAGCAGTCCCTTGATAGTCGCCACCAGTTCGTCGACATTCTCTCCGCCAAGCGCACTCACCGGCACAATCTCGGCACCCGGCACGACGCTCAGGCATTGCTCGGCAAGCGGAATCAGCGACGGGCGCGGCACCAGATCGATCTTGTTAATCGCCACGACCTTGGGTTGGCGCAGTTCGCTAAACTCCGCCAGGAACTGGCGGTCGCCAGCCCCCAGGCGCTGCGCGGCCTCGATCACACCGACCACGACGTCGCCTTCCTTGAGGCAGGCGCGCGCCCGGTCGATCATGCGCTGATTCAGCAGCTTGCGCGATTCGTGAATTCCCGGCGCGTCGATCAGGATTAGTTGCGCGTCGGGATCGTTGCGAATGCCGAGGATGCGCCGGCGAGTCGTCTGCGGCAACGGCGTAACGATCGCGACCTTGTAGCCAACCAGCAGGTTGAGCAAGGTCGATTTGCCTACGTTGGATCGGCCGGCCAGCGCTACGAGCCCGGCCCGGAACTGCTTAACCGGATGCGCTGCCACAGCGTTCTCGTTCGAGGCGGAGCAAGGCTTCGCGCGCTGCGGCCTGCTCGCTCTGTTTCTTACTTCCGCCCTCGCCAATACCGAAGGCGCGGCTGCCGATTCGGATGCGTGTCGTGAAGCGCTTGGCGTGGTCTGGTCCGCTCTCGCCTATAAGTTCGTAGATCGGATGGACGCGGAATTGACGATAAGCGGCCTCCTGCAATTCTGTCTTGTAGTCGCGCTCCGCGCCCGGGCCACCGATATCGGCGGCAAACAGCTTCTCCACCACGCGCTGCGCTGGGACCAGGCCGCCGTCGTTATAAATCGCGCCCACCAGTGCCTCAAACGCCGCCGCCAGGATCGAAACCTTGCGACGCCCCCCGCTTTTCTCCTCGCCCTTGCCCAAGTGCAGGTACTGACCGACGCCAATAGATTCGGCCTTGGCCGCGAGCGTTCTCCCGTTAACAATCGACGCTCGCTGCTTGGACAGCAGACCTTCCTTGCCATTTGGAAAATGGCGCATCAGCAGGTCCGCAATCGCGAGGTCGAGAACCGCATCGCCGAGAAATTCCAGCCGTTCGTAATGGTCGGGGCCTTCTACAGCGCTGGGATGCGTCAGAGCTAGCGTCAACAATTCGTGACGCTTAAAGAAGTATCCTAACGCTTCCTCCAAGCCGCGAGTACTGGTATCAGCGGGTTCACCTGATGGCGCGCGCTCGCTGCCCTTCTTAGGCCATAGCCCGAACCAGTTTTGCCACCAGCGCCACGCCATCCGTCCCTATAGCCTCCACCTCGACTTCATGATTCTTCAACCGTGCCGATGCCTCTACCAGTACGCGGATGTAATTGCGACTGTAACCCGTCAGCAAATCAGCGCTTGCGGACTCTTCAAGCAACACTCTAAGGCGGTCGGAACGAAACCGCGCGACGAAGTCCTTGCGCTTGTGCTCGCCGAGCTGGCGCATCACCTGCGCTCGACGCGTGATCTCCGCCGGTTTCACCCTGCCGCTGAGCTTAGCCGCCGTCGTTCCAGTCCTGGCCGCGAACGGAAAGACATGGAAGTAAGCCAGCGGCAACCTCTCCACGAATTTGAAGTAACTGTCGAACTGTCTTTGGCTCTCCCCCGGGAAACCGACCATCAAATCAGTGCCAATTGCCACTTTTGGCAATGCTCGTATTATACGATTGACCAAGAGTTCATAAAAGTCCACTTTATGACGCCGCCTCATAGCGGCCAAAATCTCATCGTCGCCGGATTGCAGCGGCAAGTGAAAGTGGGGGCAAAATTTGTCGCACTGTGCGACGATTTGGATGATACGTTCGCTAACTTCCTCCGGGTCGATCGAGCTCAGCCGCACGCGTCCGATCGGGCTCCGCTCGGCAATCATTTCGAGCAGATCTTCAAGCGTTACAGAAGGACTGAGATCCTTGCCGTAGCCGCCCAGATGAACGCCGGTCAGGACAACTTCCTTGAAGCCCTGCTGATGCAGCTCGTCGAGCGCCGCCATCACTTGCCGTGGCGCGACGCTCCGCGACGCTCCGCGCGAAAACGGGATCACACAAAACGTGCAGAACTGATCGCATCCTTCCTGTAGCTTGAGGAAAGCGCGAGTTTGGCCCGCTATCGACGCCGGCCCGAGCGCGATCTCGACCTTTTGCTTGCGCAAGTTCGAAACCATCACTCGTTCGCCTTCGTCGCCGAGCGCCGCGCGCTCGAGATCGCCGAGGCGCGCCAGGCCGATCACTCGATCCACCTGCGGCGCCGCAGCCAGGAGCGCTGGATTGGCCTGTGCCAGGCATCCGGTCATCAGCACCCGCGCCCCAGGATTCAACCGGCGCGCGCGTCGCGCGAGCTTCAGGCTTTCACTGTCGGCGCGATCAGTCACCGTGCAGGTGTTGATCACGTAGACGTCCGCAACCTCGTCGAACTCGCCGCGCTCGAGGCCAAGCGCGCCCAGCCGATCCTCGATTATCGCGGAGTCGTAATGATTGACCTTGCATCCCAAGGTCGCGATCGCGAACCGCATTCTGCTAAGCCTCCAGCGCGCGCTCGATAAATCCGCCGCCGAGCACTTCGTCGCGGTCGTAAAATACGCAGACCTGGCCGGGAGTCACGGCAGGACAACTATCGCCAGTGAACCGCACCTCGGCACGATCGCGCGCGACCATTCTTAGCGTCGCCGGAACCGTTGGGTGGCGATAGCGGATCTTGACCTCAATCTGCCTGACGCCGCCAGCGGCCATACGGTCGTCAACCAGGCTTATCTGCGTCGCGCATAGGCCGCGCGCCGTCAACTCTTCGCGCCGGCCAACGGTCACTCGACCCAATTCCGCATCGATATCGCGCACATAGAGCGGCTCTCCAGCGGCAACACCGAGCCCGCGCCGCTGCCCCACGGTGAACCGATGGATGCCGTCGTGACGCGCGAGCACGCGCCCGTCGCCGTCCACTATCTGGCCGCTCCTGATTCGAGCAGGATCGGCATTGCTGGCAACGAACTGAGCGTAGTCCCGATCGGGCACGAAACATATCTCCTGGCTCTCGGGCTTGTCCGCGACGGCGAGGCCGAGCGCGCGCGCCTGGGCGCGAACTTCGGGCTTGGTCATCTCCCCCAGCGGAAACATCGTGCGTGCCAGCTCGGCCTGCGTCATCGCGAACAAAAAATAGGATTGGTCCTTAGCGTCGTCAGCGGCGCGAAACAGATGGTAGCGGCCATCGCTGTCGCGATCGATACGCGAGTAATGGCCGGTCGCGACGAAATCCGCGCCCAGACACTGCGCGCGAGACCATAGCCGCGCGAACTTGATCTCGCGATTGCACATCACGCAAGGATTCGGCGTGCGCCCGGCAAGATATTCGTCGACGAAATTGTCGATCACACGCGAGCGAAACTCATCGCGCAGATCGACCACATAGAAAGGGAAGTCCATCCGTTCGGCGACTCGCCGTGCGTCCTCGAAATCCTCGTAGGAGCAGCATACCTGGCGGCCGTTGCCGCCAGCGTGTCCAGACGATGCCAGCCGCATCGCGATACCAATCACGTCGTATCCCTGCTCGCGAAGGATCGCGGCGGCGATCGAGCTGTCGACGCCGCCCGACATCGCGACTACCACGCGCGCGCTCATGGCAGTGCCTGATGCGGCGGCGCCTCGCCCGACGGCCGCTCCGACGCAGCGACCGTTCGCCAGGTTTCCACGATAATCTCGGCGGCGCGATCGACTTCGGCCTCGGTCGTCGCCCATCCCAGGCTAAGCCGCAGCGAGCTCCGCGCTTGCGCCGCGCTCCGCCCCATCGCGATCAGGACGTGCGACGGCTCGACCGCGCCGGCCGCGCACGCGGAGCCCATCGAAACCTCGACTCCATTAAGGTCGAGCGCGATCAGCAAGCTCTCGCCAAGCACGCCGGGAAACGTCAGATTCAGCGTATTCGGGATACGGCCTTCGACCGGGCCGTTCAGGACCAGCCCTGGAATCGAGCGCATCAGCGCGTCCAACAGCCGGCGCGCGAGCGCGTCCATGCGAGCAATCTCTGCGTCGAGCCGCGACGCGACCGCAATGGCGACTGTGCCGAAAGCGATCGCGCCGAGCAAATTGGGCGTTCCCGCTCTGAGCCCGCCCTCCTGCGGACCGCCCAGCGTCAACGGTATCAGCTTGGCGCGATCACCAACGTACAGCGCCCCGATTCCGGACGGAGCGCCGAGCTTGTGCCCGCTCAACGTCATCAGGTCGCATCCGAGCGCGTCAACTGAAACCGCCATCCTGCCGAGCGCCTGCGCCGCGTCGACGTGAAAGATCGCACCGACACTTTTGATTCGCGCAGACAGATTCGCCAAGTCCTGAATAGTGCCGACCTCCGCGTTCGCGAGGCCGAGCGTCACCAGCGCCGAGTTCTCATCGAGTGCGCGCGCGACGCTCTCCAGAGGGACTCGTCCGTCCCGGTCCGGCGCTATACGGACGACCTCGAATCCACGCGTATTCAGACGCGCAATCGGAGCCAGAATAGAAGCGTGCTCGATCGCCGCGCTGATAATCTTGCGCCGTCCGACGAGCGCGTTGGCAACGCCGAAAATCGCGAGATTATTAGACTCCGTGCCGCCGCTGGTAAACGCCACCTGACGCGGTGCCGCCCCGATAAGGTCGGCAACTTGCGCTCGCGCCAGCTCAAGCGCGCGACGCGCACGCTGGCCCGCTCGATGGACCGAGGCCGGGTTCGCCTGCCCGTCGGCGACGGCGGCGAAATCAGCCATCGCCTGTCGCGCCTCGGGTCTAAGCGGCGCACAGGCGTTATAGTCGAGGTAGATTGGCATTCTGACAGGTAACTTAGCTTACCGGCGCGGGCGGCAAAAGGCACCTCGACGTCCGATCGACTCGCGCAACCCTCGCCTTAAAAAGAGTTTTTCAAACAGCCCTCTATTGTGCGATGATAAATTCTTAACGCCAAGACAGCGTTTGCTTATAGTAGAATCGAAAAGGAGCCCCAGCAAACAGTAACTTAACTTAACTTTCGCATAAGAGAACAGATATGAGGAAAGCAAGACTGGCGGTCGCGGTCACAACCACTTTGGCCTGTTTGTGCGTCGGCGTGGTCGGCGAGGCTCGATGGCATGTAGGCCAATCCCGATCGATGGCTGCGATTGAGAAGCTGGTGGCTCAGGGCAATCTCAGCGAGGCTGTCAAACGTCTAACCGAGGGCTATCGCTTCGATAGCGCGGCTGGCCTCGACGCCTTGCGCCAGTTCTCGCTCATGGTACTGCGCAGGGGCTTGTCCGAACGCGATGCATATGAACGCTGCTATGCCGCCAGTTCTTTGGGTGGCAGCGGAGAACCCGGCAACATCGCGATGCTGGTCGCTGCGTTTCACTCCTCGAAGCTCGGGATCAAAGCGGCAGCAGCCGACGGACTCGGGGAAATCGACGACGACGCGGCCTTGGCCGCCTTGCGCCAGCTCTATAAATCCGGGACGGTCAGCGAACACGAGACGATCGTTTACACGCTCTCGCAGATGACCGATCCGCAGGCTATGGACACGCTCGCTGAGGCCGCCGGCAGCAGCGACGCGACCGTGCGGCTGATCGCGACAAACGGCCTCGGCAAGCTGGGTAATCGTGCCGCGATTCCACGCTTGCGTGAGCTGTTGGCGTCGAGCACGGACCCGATGGAAAAGACCACTGCGGCTCGCTCGCTGATGCAACTCGGGGATGACTCCGGCATGGCGACGATCGAGGCCGCCATCCGCGATCACCGCCAGGTATGGGCAACGGCAACAGCTGCGCTGGCGCTGGGCGATGCGCACGATCCCCAGGTGGTTCCAACTCTCATGCAAGCGCTTAACACTCAGGATGACATCGACGTGAGGCTGGCTACAGCGGTGGCTCTGACTCACTACAACGTGCCGGCCGCCGTGGAGTTCATAAAGGGAGCGATGCACTCCGGCGATCCGATTAGCGTCAGGCATATCGGCCAACTGCTCGCCGACGTGGATTCTCGCAACGCGCGCGAGATCCTGACGATCGCGATGGCGGACGAGGACCTCGGCCTGCGTATGGCGGCGCTCAAGCAAATCAGTTCGTTCGGTGGTGAGCAGGAGGTCGCCTCGCTGAGCCAGGCTCTGGCCCATACCGATGAGCCGACCAGCAGAGCGCTGATAGCCGGAGCATTAGGGCGTATCGCCACCCCAAGTTGCATTCCACCGCTATTGGTGATGGCGCAGGAAGCGAATCCGACGGTGCGCTACACCGCCGCGGACAGCTTGAAACAGGTCGCTGAACGGCTGATGAAGAAAGACGGTCTCCAGAGCGCCCAAGACAAACCCCAGACTCCCTGATCCGAGTCGAAGGGATTTAGTTTACTACAATAGGGATGAGGATGGACACTCAGCAAGTTGACGATATCGAAAAACGAGTCCAAGAAGCGATCACGGAAGGAGCCGAAGCCGCTGCAGCTGCGCATGGTGGGAATCCTGAATTCACGGTTGCGATTAAGGAGT
>JBEKLA010000220.1:0-6962 GCA_050010455.1 Binataceae bacterium (SeqCode)
ATTACCTGATAGTTCTTCTTCACGGCGGTTCCCTCCTCACTGTTCAACGCGATTCTACGAGAATCGCGCGAGGCGGACCGCCATCCCTTCTTTCAAGTTCCCACTTCCATCGAGACATCGCCGATTTTCGACATTCCTAGAATGTTCGAGGAGACCGTTGGGCTGCCGCCGGAAATCTATTTTCCACTCGTCTTCGCCTGTATGGCGAAATACCAAACACTCAGTGCCGAAAACTTCTATCGGTCGCCGAATGATTTCGCGTTACGTCTCGACTGGTTTGGCCAGACGCGTCTGGGGAGAGAGAAGCTTGAACGGTTTTTCGGCGATGTGGCGGGAGATTACGAGCAATTCACCCAGCTGCTCGCGCAATTCAACAAGGGAGTTAATGACTTCACAGCCTTTCGGGAGCGGCCGATATTGCGGCTCGGGGATTGCTTTTATCCGATGGATTTTGGATTTCTCGCGGCCAAATCAGAGACCGCATTCTTTTGGCGCGTTCACAACTCTCTCTCAGCGCCGCAACGAGATGATTTTCACACCTTCTGGGGAAGGCTGTTTGAACGCTATATGCATCGGCTGATGAAGCTCTCCATTGATAGGCAGGTCAATTGCTACTATGAGTCCCCACGGTACGCCGATCGCGAGAACGACGAGGCCTGCGACGGAATCATGGTATGCAAGGGCCATGTCGCTGTCGTTATGGAGTTCAAAGGCTCGGTGTTTACTGCGAATGCGAAATACGGCGACGATCCGAAAACGCTGGAGCAGGAGATCGGCAAGAAGTTAATCGGACAGGAAGGCGGCGACCGTAAGGGTGTGAAGCAACTCGCGCACGCAATCTCAAGCCTCTTTCAGCAGGGGCGGCAACTTCGAGATATGGACCTTTCCTCGATCACTACGGTGTATCCCTTGCTCGTGACTCGCGACGAGATCGGCAGCACCTGGTATCTGACCAGTTATTTGAACGAAGTGTTCAAGAAAGCGGTAAACAAAAAGAAGATCCGCGCGACGGTAACGCCGCTGTTCTGTGTATGTGTCGACGATTTCGAAGCATTCGCTGGTGTTCTAAAGACGGTTGCACTGAGCGACATCCTTAAGGCTCGATATCGGCAGGACAAGACGCTGCGGCTGCCGTTCTTGCTGCCGAATAACGAAGCGTTGTCAGGAATAAGAAACCCGTCCCCCACCGTAGAAGAAGCTTCGACTGAACTAGAACGTCAGGCACGTCGGCTTTTTGAGTTTGATGTGCGCTAGGGCAGATGATCGCCCGCCCCGCGCCCGCTCATGGTGCAAACGCCGGAGTGAGCCTGTAAGCCGGGTTCTGTGCCCTTGCGGGCGGCGATCATTCCTCTGGGCCGGCGATTGCCCGCCGGCTCAAGCGACCGTACCCGAGAGATCGTGAGCGGGCCACTCACTCTCCTATTTGGTCTTGCTCCGGGTGGGGTTTAGCATGCGCGCGCGATCACTCGCGCGCCGGTGGGCTCTTACCCCGCCATTTCACCCTTGCCCTTACGGGCGGTATAATTTCTGTGCCACTTTCCGCGGATCGCTCCGCGCCGCCGTTAGCGGCCACCCTGCCCTATGGAGCCCGGACTTTCCTCCCCTTGCGGGGCGATCGCCCGGCTCACTCCGGTGTTGGTTATCATAGCACGATCGTGGCGATTCGGTGTTACGTCCCCGCCTTTAGGTAGTGGGCGGTTTTCATTTGGCATCTACTAGAGCCGCGATTTCTTCGAGCGTCCAGACGTGATCGCTGATTCCAGCTTCCATCGCTGGCGTAACCCTAAGCGTCTGATGAATTCGGGCAAAATTGTAAAAGACCCACGAGATCGCCAGCATGTGCTTATGGTTTGCCAGCTTCTTTGAGAAGGCGTTTGTGAGTCGCGTAAATCGTCGATTCTGCATTCTAAGCGTTAGATTCGACCGCTCAACATAGCTTGTCGAAATGTGCTCCGGGTTAGGTCGGCCGCGAACAGGCGATTTCTCCGCTCCGACACAAATAGCAGGACTATATCGCTTCTCGGCTTCAGACGATTCGCCATATTGCTTTATGAGCATGGCGTAGTCGACATCGCGGGCAAAGGCTTCGTCGACCGCTGAAAGATACACGCTGTTGCCGTCGCTGGTAAGTTGGATACGATTCGCGAGTCTGCCAGCTACATCACGCATGAACGTATGCGCGGCTGCGGCATCGCGCCTACCGACATGCCAAGCGACCATCAGCTTTGAGTCTGCGTCAATCGCCGTCCAGGTCCAAACATCGCCAAATCCGAATTGACCGCGATTCTCTTGCGGGACGTTTTTAGCCTTGGCGTGAACGAAACTCCAAATCTCGTCGACCTGCACGCGCTTCGATTTGATGCCGCGAACATGCTCATCGTGATAGGTCGCGCATGCGGTACCAGCGTCCACGATGAGCTTAAGAACGGCATCCTTGGAGCAGTCAAGCAAGCGACACGTTGCTCGAACCGAAACGCCTTCACAGAGACAGCCAAGAATCCGAGCACGCCGCTCAAGGCTGAGCTTGTTCATGTCCATAATTATGCTTGCTCGCGGTAGCATTGTCAAGTGGAATTCACCTCTCTCAACCTTGACAGGTACAATTAACGGAGCTACTGGTACAACTATGGCTGTGCTTAAAGCGTAGTTGGCCAAGTAGCTGGTAAACTTGTGGAATCGAATATGGAAAAGGACTTTGAGAAGAAATTACGGCGTGTTCAAATCGCGAATAGGGTTTTCACGCCCGCCACGCCAATCAGTCGAAAGGCGCTCTTTGCGGGTAGACATGAGCAACTTACGCGTGCGGTTGGGCTTATGTCCCAACCTGGGCGCCACGGCATGGTCTTCGGCGAGCGCGGTGTCGGTAAAACTTCGCTCGTTAGCGTTCTTCACTACTTCTATCCGGCAGCAACGCCGGAAGAAGCGACTAGGGTATTGACCGCCAGAGTCAACGCCAACGCAGATCACACTTTCGACGTTCTGTGGCAAGAAATCTTCGGGAAAATACCGCTTATGCAAGAAAGCGACGCTCCGGCGGGATTCACAGGCAAAAGTTCGACGGTCGTCGCGTCTTATGCGGATATGCTCGGTCAAGAACGCGTCACACCCAACGTTGTTCAGACTTTGCTGAATCATGCGGCAGCTCGGAATACTGCCTTGGTGGTTGTGATTGATGAATTTGATCGCGTCGAAAACTCAGACATTAAACGTCTTATGGCTGACACGATCAAGGCCTTATCAGACCATACAGTATCGGCGACGCTAATTCTTGTTGGTGTCGCTGATACCGTGGAGCAATTGATTGGCGAACACCAATCAATCCGACGAGCGCTTGAGCAAATCCATATGCCTCGAATGTCGGATGCAGAAATCAAAGAGATTCTGACCAGCGGTATCAGTGCATTTAATTTGCTCTGCAAAGACTTCCAATTGAGCATGAATGATGAAGCAAAGGAGCTAGTCGGCTTCTTCTCTCGCGGTATTCCTAGCTTTGCTCATTTGTTGGGACGGCATTCGCTTCTTGAAGCAATAGAGACCGAAGAATCAAAGATTGAGGAAGACCAAGTTTTTCAAAGCCTAGCAAAGGCTTTGCAGAGCGTCGAACACTCAACTAGAGCTGCTTATCAGAAAGCAACCGGTAGTGCCCACAAGAGCAACCTTTATCGTCAGGTTCTGACAGCCTGTGCTCTCAGCAACGGAGATGACCTAGGATTCTTTGCTGCTGGTGATGTGCGCGAACCTCTAAGGCTAATCATGAAAAGACCGATGGAAATTTACAATTTCATAAACCATTTGAACGAATTTTGCGCCGAAAAGAGAGGACCGGTTCTTCAGCGTAAAGGAGAACCACGAAACTATAGATTTAGATTTATCGACCCGATGATGGAGTCCTATGTAGTAATGCGAGGCTATGCAGACTCTATAGTTCCCGTACCGAGTGGAGAATCAAGCGCGAATCAGGAGTCAGTCTGATCGGCTTTGAGTCTCTTGCTCCATCGCGCTGCTGCGGCTTTTCTAGCTACGGCTTGTCGCTGCTTTTCCGAAAGCTTTGCCGCCCTAGCTTTGCCGCCCTTGGACGCACCTAACGCTGACAGTGCTTGGGCATGCGGATTCTTGCCCTCAGCGGGCTTGAGAACGTCGCCAATGGCCTGTTCCACCACGCTAACCGCGATCTGGGCGAAGTCAGCACGTTTACCGCCTCTGCTTGCTCGGGTAGGCATGAAAGTAGTATGGAGGGGATTATGACAAAAGGCAAATGTCCCGCATGCGAAAGCCTCATAGATCGCGTTTTCTTCGATTCGGTCAACGTGATGCCTGGGCTATTTAGCGACCGGGGCTGGAAAGGAATTACGTATCTTTGCCCATACTGTCAGGCAGTGTTGGGTGTCGGGATTGATCCGGTCGCTTTGAAGACCGATACGGTTTCCGAGGTCGCCGGACAAGTGCAGACTTCTTTGGCCCCGATTCTTGGGGCTTTGAATGAGATAATTGCCCGTCTGAACCGTATGCGTTGAACATAGTGATCGCGTGCTTGTTCCGAATGTCGATATTCAACAGTTTTTTCATTTCTTCACCTCGGACTTTGAATTAGTGAGAACCTTTGGAATTATTGTTGTCGTACTCGGCGTTGCAGCTTGCGTGTTCGCCATCTTGCTCGCACTTGATGCAGAGAACCGCGATCAAGGTACTTTTGCCGTCGCAGCGGCAATTGGTGCAGTTGGCATCGTTGGAGCAGGCGGTATTTTGCTGCACCATTCCAATTGAAATTCAAAACCGCCCACTACCCGCCTTTACACGGCCTTGCGGGTGGTCATCCTGGGAGTTTGTGAATTTTTAGACAGCAGACAGTCAAGCGTTCTGCGGCCTCCACACAGCGCAGCGGAGGATCTCGCGCGGTCCTCCGCGCGCCCGATGACGTGCGGGGCGGTTTCTTGTCCCACCGCTGCTCATCGCGAAAAAAATCTTTCACTCATTTTTCACAAATCCGTTGATATCTAAGGATTAAACGCGCCACTTTCGCCGTATAATCTCCCGCAATCATCCCCCCTAAAACACCGAAGCCCGACCCCATCGGGCCAGGCTTCATAACCATTCCCGCATTACCAAACTCGAAGCTCCGCGATCAAGGCGAAATTTTCGCCCCTATCGGGCTCGGTGGAGAGCTAGCCTCAGTTAGACTCGGCGGTCTTCGGCTCTACGTACAGGATACGCTGGCAGTTGGGGCAGGACTGGATCGTCTGATGTTTCTGGATCTCGTTGTAAAGCTGCGGCGGGATCCGCATCCGGCAGCCCTGGCAGGTGCCCGCCTTGGCCTGCGCCACCGCCAATCCGTTGCGCCGCTCGAACAGCATCGCATAGCGCTGCCGCAGCGGCGGCTCGACCTTCCCGGCCAGCTTGTCGCGCTCGACCTTGCGCTTGACGATCTCGCCCTTGAGCGCCTCGGCCTGATCCGCCACCTCTTTCTCGGCCGACTTTAGCTCGCCGCGTCTCTGCTTGATGAGTTCCGTCAGTTCCTTGAGCCGCCCGGCGTGCTGCTCGGATACTTCCATCCGCCCCAGCAATTCCGTTTCCAGCCGCTGATTGCTTTCCTTGAGCGATTCGACCTCATGCCCGAGCGCCTGAAGTTCGCGCTCGTTACGTATCAGGCTAAGCCGCATCCGCTTGTCCCGGATCTGCTCCTCGCCTTCGGCCAAGGTCCGCTCCAGCTCCTTGCGTGCGAGCAGTGCCTGCTGTTCCTCGGTCTTGAGCGTTTCCAGCTCGGCTTCGGCCTGCTCGGTAGCCGCGCGAAGCTCGTCGATCCGTCCCGTGATCTTTGCCAGCGCCTGTTCTTGCTCGCGCAAATCCTGGTCCAATGCCTGCAAGCTCATCAGCAGAATCAACTCTTGAGGCAAATCATCCTCCTGTCTTTGAACGGCCGCCTATCGGCTTCCAGAAACGCGAGCCTTCCCCCCTCTCCACGGGCAGCCGATGAATCGTCTGATTTTTGAATGGGCCCACCAGGATTCGAACCTGGGACCAACCGGTTATGAGCCGGTAGCTCTAAACCGGACTGAGCTATGGGCCCGCAAGAACGCATTAACGAATCAAGCCTAACAGTTTTCCCTCGCGGCTTTAAGGCCCGAAACGCAGATCGCGGTATGAGCCAAATCATGCGCGCGAAACCACGTGATTCACGACGCGCGGTTCGCTTCACGTCTCAAACTTATCACGTCCTGCGCTTTGGCCGCCGCTTCTTTTTCGTCCCCATCCCGGGCGCTGCGCGCCAGTCCTTCCACTTCGCAACGATGGCGCCGGCGCTCAATCGCCGCGGCATAGTCGGCGCTCAGCTTGCGTGCCGCCGCCGGATCGTCAATCAACGGACCGACCATCAAGGCGCTCAGCCGCCGGCGATGCTCCTCCGTCAGACGCTGCGACAGGACGCCTTCGAATTCCGCGCCCGCCTCGCTTGAATCGCACACCTCGATCAACAATTCCGCGATCGCGAGATCCTCGAAATTCGGGATTGCTCCGCTTCTCACGATTTCCGATCGCAGGCCGGGATATACGATAGCGACCGCCAGCAACCCGACCTCCGCCTCGGACGCCGCGGCGCCGCGCGCGCCTTTGGCTGCCTCCGGTGCCGGCGCCGCCGCGCGCTTTGCCCTGCTGCTCTGCGGTCGCGCCTGATTACGCAGCAGCTGCTCGCTGACTCCGAGCATCTCCGCTGCCTTGCGCGACAGCAGATCGAACTCGAACGGATTCACAACCATACGCAGCATCTCGGCTACGTGCTCCGCCGCTCGCGCCTGTCCGCTCAGCGATCCGCGCGCCTGGCTCGCTTCGGCTCGCAGGAAATAATCGACCAGCAATTCCGACGAGTCGATCAGCGCTTTGAAGGCCTCGGCGCCGCGCTCGCGAATCAGGCGGTCGGGATCGAGCCCGGCGGGAAGAAAGATTCCGCGTCCGAGCAGCCCGGCCTCGAG
>JBEKLA010000221.1:0-6954 GCA_050010455.1 Binataceae bacterium (SeqCode)
TTCGTCGCCGCTCTCAGACGAACGGAGGCTTCCGCTCGACGTTCTGAAGGTCGCGGAGACCGTTAGCGCGAGCACCACGAATTCGGCTATCGACACCATGACGCGGCGAACCAGGTCCGTCCTCGGCTCAAGATGGGCGCCGATACCGGCCAGTGGCCCCAAGTGATGCGCCGCGGAATACCAGAAGATATGCGACACAATCGCGCCGAGGGCCACGTTGGTAGGGCGCCCCAGCCATCGCTGAGTGGTCATCGAAGGCACCGCCGAAACAAAATCCGCGCTCGTGCCGACACCAACGAACGCGAGCGTAAGAATCCCGCCTGCGATCAGCACTATCCCGGCGTAAATGATCGCTTTCCACTGGCGGCGAATCGCCAGATATCCGAGCAGCAGCAGCGGAAAGATCTTGAGCAAACTGGCCAGGCCGACGATCGCTCCCGCCCACGATTGCCGGCCGCAATTCAGCCATCGCATGAACAACACGAACAAGAACAGCAGCATAAGCTGCGACTGCCCCCAGACAAAATTGTCTGTGATTGGCGGATAAAGGATCACCAGGCCAACCAGCGACAGGCGTAGCCCCGCATGTTGCGGCAGACCGTCGAGCAGCATGTAGAGCGTTCCCCCGAGGAACGCCGCGCCCATCGCGGTCCACAGCCAGAAGGCCCAGGTCGGAGGGAACAGCGTCAGCGCTTCGAACAGGAGCAGGAACGTCGGCGGATAAGTAGCAAGAGTAATATTACGAACCTGAAGCCCCAATGAACGAGCTAATGGCTTGATATCGGTGGTGTAGGGGTCGAGCCCCTGCCGGATCATCAATGCCGAAACATAGTAATGACTGAAATCCAGTTGATTAGCGCGAGACGCCAGCGCCCTCACCAGATGATAGGCATACGCCGTGGCCGCTATCGCTATCAGCACGGTTACCGGGCGCGAAAGCGACGAACGCTCCCACCCGCTTATGGGATTCCTCGCGCCGTCGCCGTCGAACGCGTCGCTGTTTCTTGTGATAGATGCTGCCATAGAGACTCCGCATTGATTTCGGCACCGCGTCGATAGATTCGGCAGCCGAACATAAACGATTCGCGACTCTATCGCTATCAATCAGTTCATCGACAGGCTGTTCGATATGGCTGCCTGAGACTTCGCGCCCAGTTCCGCTCGGGGCGTCCTCCATCAGCGTTTTCAAAGTTGCAACACCTCCCGCGTAAATCCTCTCCAAATAGGCGGAAATCGTGCTCAAACGGGCGAAAAAACTCGGAAAACAGTTGACTGGTCGATAACCTTGGCTTCAATCAGCCCGTCACAGCGTCCCTGTGCTTACGTCGGGAAGGCGCATGTGACAAAAATTCGAATTTCGCGGATGCGCGCGCGTGGCTAGCGCCGCGGTCTACACCGCGCCAGTCCCAGAGATTTCGACACCCTCCCCCCCGCCCCTAACCTGCGGACGCGCGCGCGCGGCTAGCGCCGCGGTCTACGCTCGACCGAACGTGGAGATTTGACCGCCCTCCCCGCCTTAGTCCGGCCGCTTTCGGTTCCGCATATGCTTTTGGGCGCTTCTTGTGTATGGGCGAATTATTGAGCCTCACCAAAAAGTAGCAATTCGCCACACACAAGGACCGCATGATCATCCACGAGACCATTGCTGAGGTCAGCGGCTGATAGACTTCGTTTTGTAGTAAGCGGCGTATGTTTTGACCGACTCAGGTCGCCCGGAATCTCATAGCGGCTGCTCTCGTCTTTGCAGCCGATCAGCGACACAACTAGCAACTATTCACGCGACGGGCTTGTCAGCCAACGGCGCCAAATAGGCGTGAAGCTCCGCCACCACTTGAGCCCCTTCCCCCACAGCCGCGGCCACGCGCTTGATCGAGCCCGAGCGGACATCACCAACCGCGAACACCCCGCTACGGCTGGTTGCGAGCGCCGGTAGATCGCTTCCCAGTTGAGCGCCAGTACGAACGAAGCCGCTCTCGTCCAACGCAATATTGCACTGTAATAGCCAGGCCGTATTTGGATCGGCGCCTATGAAGAGGAACATATGGCGGATATTTCGCCGCGTTTCCACGCCCGAGCGGCAGTTGCGCCATCGCGCCGCTTCGAGCACACCGTCATGGCCCTCAAGCGCGACTACCTCGTTCTCAGTCACGAGCTCGACGTTCGAAAGCGCGGAGATGCGGTCGATCAGATAGCGCGACATGCTGGCTTCCAAACCAGGGCCGCGGACTATCAGCCACAGCTTTGCGACCTTCTCGGCCAGATAGACGACCGCCTGGCCGGCCGAGTTTCCACCGCCGACTAACGCAACTTCCTGACTGGCACACAGGTTCCGTTCCAGCGGCGAGGCCCAATAATGAACGGTCAGGCCCTCGAACTTGTCGAGATTATCGATCGCGGGACGTCGATAGCGGGCTCCACTAGCGATAACCACCGAACGGGTGCTGACATGCTCGTCTCCGCGAAGCCGCAACAAGAAGCGGCCACGCGAAAGGTCGGGTGCGCTTTCGAGTGTGAGGACTTCTCGCGGGATGGCAACGGTGGCACCGAATTTTTGGGCTTGATTATATGCTCGCGCCATTAGCGCCAATCCGCTGATGCCGGTCGGGAAACCGAGATAGTTCTCGATTCGCGCTGACGCCCCGGCCTGGCCGCCAAAGGCGCGGGCGTCCACTACCAGGACCGACAGACCCTCTGAGGCGGCATAGACCGCGGTTGCCAAGCCGGCCGGGCCAGCTCCCACGATCGCCACGTCATAGACCCTATCGGGATCGAGCCGTTCGACCATGCCGATGCTTCGAGCAAGCTCCCATTCGGAGGGCCTCAGCAGGATTTGCCCGTCGGAAGGCAGCACTATCGGTAGTTCACCCTGAGAAACGTGGAGCTGGTCCATTAGCATACGCGCCATTTGGTCCCTATCAGGATCGAGCTGCAGGTAGGGCTGGCCGTTTCGAGATAGGAAGTTCTGCAGCCGCAGAACGTCGGCTTGCGCGGCATGACCGACGATAACCGGACCAGCTCCTTCCTCGATTAAGCCGACACGCCGCAGAATGAGCGCGCGCATGACCCGTTCGCCAATCTCGGCCTCCTCGACCAGCATCGCACGCAGCTTTTTGGGTGTTATCACCAACGCATCGACCGCGGATTTGGCGCGCACGTCAACCAGAGACGGACGGCCCGATAGCTGGGCAAGTTCACCCACGAAGTTGCCTGGCCCGTCCTCGACGATGAGTCGATCGCCGCCCAGGGCATCCTTGCGTGTGATCACAACTTCTCCCTGTAGGATGATGAACATTCCCGGAGCCACTTCACCGATGCGGACGATCACCTCGTCCTTCGAAAAACTTGCCGCCGTGCCGAAACGCCGCAGGCGTTCAATCTCATTTGGTTCCAGCACCGGGAATATCTGGGCGTGCCGCAGTTCGCGTATCGAAGCTTTCATGACCGGGCCTCAATCAAGGAAGGCTATACGCGGACGTCAGAAATGCCAACGATCCTGCACGAGAGAGCACTGGTTCAGTGCAAATTGAACCAGTGCCTCCACTGTGATCCTGTGGTCGATCATGTTTTCCAGAATCCTTTCGAGGGAAGTGTTGCTACTTTGAAAACGCTGACGGAGAACATCCCGAGCGGAACTGGGCGGCCGGGTCTCAGGCAGCCAGGTCGAACAGCTGGTCGATGAACAGATTCTGTTTGCGAACATCAGCGTCGCTGACCCACCGCGCTTGCCCCTTCCGGATCATGTGCATCGCCTCGTATCCCTCAATCGTTCGCCGGGCCGCTCGGAACTCGCGAAAGCTCTGCTTGTCCTTCACTCGTCGTTTGATCGCTCGATGATCCTGCTTCAGGATGTTGTTCAAGTTGCCCTCGTTTTGCCAGATTTTTAATTTTTGAAATGGTGAGTACTCGACACGAGTGGTACTACTATCAATCGCGCTGAGCAACCCGCCCAAAGGGACGCGGGCTAGTATTTTCAAACGCACGCGCGACGTGCCCGCCGCACGGAGCAACAATTGTCGAGCGGCACTGAGACGATGCCAAGGGACCGCTGGCGGATGACGAGGAGTCGGAGTAGAGGGGTCGTATCAAGCGCCGCCGCGCTCGCTGTATGGCCTGCTAATGACCGAGCTTGAAATCTATCTTTGGGGTGTCGCGACCGGCGTTTTCGCTCTTGTCCTGATTGGCGTACTTGTGCGCTGGCGAAAGCGACGGAAGAGCCGGAACAGCCGAACCAAATTAGGACAACCTCACCCCCTGATCAGGACACTGCGCCGTTAATCAGGATGTTCAGCAAGACCGTCGCACGCACGCCCAGCGAACAAGCTAGCAGAGTCGGGACGGCGCAACCGCTCCGCAAAGGGTCTTGCCGATGCTCCGAGCCTTCGACCATTGGCGAGAGCTATCTTGGTGCGATGCGAACGGGAATGGCCCGCATTCGAGCGGAAACGGCGTCAGAGCCACGTTTCGTGTTCAGACTGGTGTTGAGGGCTCTGCGACGAATCAGACGGAAGTGTTGCAACTTTGAAAACGTGACGGAGAACATCCCGATAGGAAACTGGGCGGCCCGGTCTCAGGCCGCCCAGTTCCGCCCGCGGCGTCCTCCGCACCGTCTTCAAAGTTGCACACTTCCAACTGGATGGCTTTGACTAGGCAGGAGACGAGACCGGGCGTGAGCGTATGGTGCCAGATGCGGGAAGCGTTCATGTTGTTACGGTTATTTATTTGGTAACTTCGACAGGGTATAGATTCATGAGATAAGGGAGGGAGACAGACACATGAGCTGGCTACCGCAAGATCCGAGAGCGCTAGCACTGACAATTTTAGTGTTGAGCCTAATCTTGGCGATCCCGATTGGAGTATTCACTACCCTTACTACGCCACAATTGCAGCAGTGGTGGGCAAGGCGGTCGCAGAAAGCTCTGATGAGACGCCGGACTTTCTTAATAAACAGACACGCTGAACTCCGCGATGTTCCGGTAATAAGCGAAGCCGAAGACCACATACTCTCGGCCATTACAGCCGTTGGTGTTATCTGTGTGTGCTCTGCGATCGTTGTCATTGGAGCTATTGGGACTATATGGACTGTGACTATCGGAACTGGGACGCCAGGTGTTGATTTTGTCGCGATTGTCCTAGTCATATATGGTGTTCTTTCTACAGTGTTCCTGCTGTGGTCGTTGTCTCCCACATTGCTATATCATGACCGAGTATCAGGGATAGCGCGAGAGAAGCGTCAGAAGGAGATTGAGGATATCGACAGAAGGCTTCACACGTATCAGTGAAATGGTTATTGTTTTTTAGGCGATGTCGATGGGAGGGAGGTATATGAGCTGGCTACCGCAAGACCTTGGGACTTTTCTGGCAATCGTGGCGCTCGTCCTGATGTATCCGGTGAGTCTGCTTGCGAATCTGAGTACCCCGTGGTTTCGAGATTGGTGGGCGGCTCGCTCACATGCCTCACTCGTCAAGCGGCGAGACACATTGCGTAGGGAGCAGATGAAATTGCAGGATGTGCCTATGATCGATGCTGGAGCCGACGCGGTCCTGAATGAGCTTCAGGTGCTTACCGACGGACTTACAATGGACGTGCATCTTTTGATTGGCGGTTTTGGGCTTGTGCTTTGGTGCTTGACTCCCATAAAGGAGATGGACTTCGCCGCACGAGGGATTGGAGTGCTTCTGGCTGCCAATTTAGCCAGTTGGGTTTTAAGAAGTCGGCGTTCGATGCGCCGTCGTCTTCGATCCGCCGCCAGATTTCTCAGTCCATTTGCAACGGCATAGGCATCGTTTCGACCGATCAAGCCGAATTGTGGCTCACTCCGTCTTGAATGGCCTTCACCACGAATACACTCTCTTGGCCAGCGCTGCATGAGTGTCTCAGAATTTCTGCGGACCACAATAGCGCGCTCGCTATCTCTGGCGGGCATCCTATACCGGCCACGCTTCTGTTCCCAAGGAACAGCAGCCAGCCGCTCACTGATAAGCAGCAGTTGTACTCCTTGGCTGCGACGATGGCCGGCATCGGGGGTGACCCTGCGAGAGCGCGGCCAGCAGTGAAAGG
Organism: Binataceae bacterium (SeqCode); assembly: GCA_050010455.1. GTDB lineage: Bacteria > Desulfobacterota > Binatia > Binatales > Binataceae > DATJOQ01. The sequence goes on from JBEKLA010000221.1 coordinate 6,059, forward strand.
CGCATTCGAGGAAATCGATTCCGCCACTGCCTCACTTCGTGAAGTCGAACATGTTCATCAGGTCTCCGAGCGCCGGCGCGTTGGTCGGGAAGTAGGGCGCGCTGGCGAGGGTAGTCGGATTCGGCAGATTGTCGCGGCTGCGCTTAGACAGCGGCTCAAGAAACCAGTTGGCTTCGATGAACTTCAGGATCGAAGTATGATCGGTATAAGTATGATCGACGAAGCCGGTCTTGGCGAACGGCGATACCGCGATCATTACAGTGCGCGGGCCGTCACCGAAGAAATCGATCGGCTGTATATATCCGGAGTCATAAAAGCCGCCCGACTCGTCAAACGTAACCAGTATCGCGTGCTTCACCTCGAAAACGCGCCGCGAAGGGCCGCAGCGGATTCGGCGATAGCCTGTTTTCCCTTGTCGAGATAATCTCCGCCAGTAAGTAACGTGCGTGCTTTATGCTTGGACGGGCTCAGGAGATGGCGGCGACGATCTTGCGAAACTCGTCCTCAGTGAAAGCGCGAAGCGTCTCGGTGCGCACGTTGCCTTTGCTTTCGACTCCGAGCGCGAGCTGCGCCATGAGATCATCCGACGGCGCCTCTACGATCAGCAACGAATCGTATTCACCCATGAGAGTGTAGAAGGCCTTCACTTCAGCGCCCTTGCTGTGAAACCCCTGCTTGACCGCTTCAACCCGCGCTGGCGAAGCCTTAACGTTCTCAACGCCTTGATGGGTGTAGCGGCACAGAACTACGAAAGTCGCCATTGCTTTCCTCCTTTAGCAGGCTGTTGAGGAAGGGGTTTGAATAGTCAGTGTTATCGGCATTGTGGAGATGGTAAGCGAGTCAGTCGCTGGGCTGGGCGGGTTTCGCTCGCCGAGGCGAGCGCGGCGGTGTGGTGG
>JBEKLA010000222.1:0-6753 GCA_050010455.1 Binataceae bacterium (SeqCode)
ACCTCGCCCTTCAAATGATCGGTCTCATGCTGGATGACGCGGGCGTGGAAGTCGCGCGCTACAAAATCCAGCGCCTCACCATCGCGGCCAATCGCCTGGACACGTAACTCCTTGAACCGCGGCACCAGGCCGCGCAGGTCCGGGATGCTCAAGCATCCTTCCCAGTCCTCTACCGTAGCGCGGTCGAGGATGGTTACAACTGGATTGATTAGCACGGTGAGCGGAACCGGCTGAGCGTCGGGATAGCGCGGATTATCCGCAACTTCGAGCACGGCTATTTGAAGTGGCAGATGAACTTGCGGGCCGGCCAGTCCGACGCCGCTGTATTCATGCATCGTCTCGACCATGGCGTCGATAAGCGCCTGAAATTCCGGGCGGACGACGTGCTCGGCGGGTATCGGCTTGGCCTGCATACGGATTATCGGATGGCCGAGCCTGGCGACTTTCAGAATCATGAATCAGTCCTCATCCGCGCGCTGAATTTTCAGGCGCTGGCGGCGCGCCGTGTCGCGACGGCTTCTTTGATCGCCGGCACGATCTCGCTAAGCGGCGTGCCGGTGGGAAAGACTCCTGCCACGCCCATGTTCTTCAATGCCGCGACATCGCCGTCTGGAATCGTGCCGCCGACGAAAACGGCGATATCCTTGTCCTGAGCCAACGCCGCAAGCCCCGCCATCACCTTGCGCGTCAGCGGTACATGCGCACCCGATAGGATACTCAGCCCGATCGCGTCGACGTCTTCCTGCATGGCGGCGTTCACGATCTCCTCGGGGCTATGGCGAAGCCCGGTGTAGACCACTTCCATCCCGGCGTCGCGCAGTGCGTAAGCGATAACCTTGGCGCCTCGGTCGTGCCCGTCGAGGCCCGGCTTGGCGATCATTACTCGAATCGCAGCGATTCCCATTCTCTCAGTCCTTACAGCCCGACCGGCTCCTTGAATGTGCCAAATTCCTTGCGCAGCACGCCACAGATTTCACCCACGCTCGCGTAGGCTTTCACCGCGTCGCTGATCAACGGCATCAGGTTTTCTTTCCCTCGCGCCGCTTCGCGCAGCGCGTCGAGCGCCTTGGCGACGTGCTGGTTATCTCGCGTCGCGCGCACCCGCGCCAGGCTTTCGCGCTGGCGTTCGGCCGCGGCGGTATCAGGCTGATAGAGTTCGAGCCGGCGCTCCGGCTCGGGGCGCACGAAGCGATTCACACCGATCACCACCTGCTCGCCGCTCTCGACGCGCTGCTGATAGCGGTAGGCTTCGGCCGCGATCTCCTTCTGGATGAGGCCGCTTTGGATGCATTGAACCATGCCGCCCAGCTTTTCGATCCGATCGATGATGGCACTCGCTTCGCGCTCGACCCGGTCGGTCAAGGCTTCGACATAGTACGACCCGCCCAGCGGATCGGCCACGCTGGATACGCCCGTTTCGTAAGCCAGCACTTGCTGGGTGCGAAGCGCGAGTTCGGCACTCTGCTCGGTTGGAATCGCGAAAGGCTCGTCCCACGCGGCCGTGAACATCGATTGCACGCCGCCGAGCACCGACGCCATCGCCTCGTACGCGACCCGCACGATATTGTTCAACGGCTGTTGCGCAGTCAGCGTGCTGCCGCCGCAAACCACTCCGAAACGAAACATCTGCGCCCGCGGGTCGCGCGCGCCGAACCGCTCCTTCATCACCCGCGCCCATAAGCGGCGCCCCGCTCGATACTTGGCGATCTCCTCGAAGAAGTCGCTGTGCGTGTAAAAGAAGAAGCTGATCAGCGACGCGAACTCGTCGACCTTGAGGCCGCGATCGATGCATCGCTGCACGTAAGTGATACCGTCGGACAGCGTATACGCAAGATCCTGGACGACGGTTGCGCCGGCATCGTGGAAGTGGGCGCCGGCCACGCTGATCGGGTTAAACCGCGGCGCGTGCTTGATGCAGTGCTCGATGGTATCGACGATCAGGCGCAGCGACGGTTCGGGCGGAAAAATCCAGGTGCCGCGCGACACGTATTCCTTGAGAATATCGTTCTGGGTGGTGCCGGCTACTTTGGCCGACGGCACGCCCTGGCGCTCAGCCACCGCGAGATACATAGCCAGCAGGATCGAGGCGGTTGCATTGACCGTAAACGACGTGCTGATGCGATCGAGCGGTATATTCTCGAACAGAATCTCCATGTCCGCCAGCGTGTCGACAGCGACCCCGACCCGTCCGACGTCATCAGCCGCTTCGGGATCGTCAGAGTCCATGCCGAGTTGCGTCGGAAGATCGAGCGCGACTGAAATTCCGGTCTGTCCCTGTTCGAGCAACCATCGGTAGCGCGCGTTCGATTCCTTGGGAGTCGCGAACCCGCTGTACTGGCGCATCGTCCACAGGCGTTCGCGATGCATGGTCGGCTGCACGCCGCGAGTGAAAGGATACTCACCCGGAAGTCCGATGTCGTTCAGCTGATCGATGTCGCGAAGATTCCGAGGCGTGTACAGAATATCCAGATCGAGGCCGGACGAAGTCTTGGCCGGCGGAATATCGCGGCTGGCTATACGCTCGCGCCATCGCCGCTCCGCCGTGGCAAACGCATCGTCGGCGCCGTTCTGATTGGTCTTGGCGCCGGCGGTTGCGGGGCTATCTCTGTGGGTGTCGAGTTCTCTCGCCATGATGATTATCTCCGCCTGTTCAACGTCCGCGGAAGCGGGGCTCGCGGTTTTCTTTGCGTGCTGCGAGCGCCTCCCAATGGTCATCAGTCATCCAGGTACGGGCAAAAAGTTCGGCCTCGAAGGCCACGGCCTGTTCACCCTCCAGGTGTTCGCCTTCGTCGACCGCCTGCTTGATCGCACGAACCGCCAGACGCGGATTACGAGCGATCTGCCCCGCTAGTTCGAGGGCCGCTGCAACCACTTCGCTTGGCTCCACGACGCGATCGGCCAATCCGAGCCGAAGCGCCTCGGCCGCATCGATAAGCTCGCCGGTGAGCAGGAGGCTTAGCGCCCGCGAACGGCCGATCAGCCGCACCAGCCGCCGCCTGCCGCCCCAGGCAGGCGTAATTCCGATCGTAACCTGTTTGAATCCGAAGCGCGCGGTTTGGCTCACAATCCGGATGTCGCATGCGAGCGCCACCTCGCAACCGCCGCCGAGGCTATCGCCGTTAATTGCACCGATTACCGGCACCGGCAGGCCGGCCAGCCGCCCCATCAGGCGCTGCATCTGGCGCGACATCGCCGCCGCCGATTCGTGAGTCGTGAGTTGCTCGAACGCCTTCAAGTCTCCGCCAGCGACAAAGGTCTTGGTTCCGCCGCCGGTCAGCACGATTGCCGCTACTTCGGACGAGGATTCGACCCAATCGAGTATGCGCTCGAACTCGGCCATCGTAGGCAGGCCGATCGCGTTATGAACCTCCGGCCGGTCGATCGTTATGAGGCCGACGGCGTCGCGTTCGACGTAGCGCAGATGCTTCAGATCGTCGGGAAACGGCACGGGCATGGCGTCGCCGTCCTCGGGCGAAGCGGCAGGCGTTTTGGATCGACTGGTTTCAGCGGCCACGTATCACCTAAAGGCTCAGACAAACATTATCTTCGTTTATTGGATCAGTTTAGCTTCGTCGCGTTCGCACATTTCTGAACTTACCGCAAAGCTGCGGCAAGCGTAAGAGAGATTCCGGCCCCGGTCGGCGGGGCAAGGTCGAGCATCCGCAGTTGGTTGCCACGGTTCAGATCAAGCCACTATCTCGGAGTGCGGCGTCGAGGTGGTCAAGAGCGTCGCCTAGCAGATTTTCTGGAAGCGACCACGCAAGTCGAAACGAGTTCGGAATTCCAAAAAATCCTCCAGGTGCTACTAGAACACCGTGGCGTTCGAGGCCCAACTCGATGGCCGGACGCAGGTCGCCGCCGGAAGGAACTATCGCTAAACCGAACAAACCTTCCCGAGGGTCGCTCCACGTGAGGCTTGGGCGAGCAGCGATCCATTCGCGCACGCGCTTCCGCTTGTTTCCGAGCAGTGAGCGACTTCGCTCAGCGAGCGCGACAATATGTTGGAAAGCCCACACGCCACGATTCATCCAGTCCAGCGGAAGCTCTCCAACTGACACAACAAGCGCATCTAACGCTCGCGCGATCACTTCTTCCGGACCGAGCAGCCAGCCAATCCTCTCAGGCCCAAGTCCATACGCCTTGGTCAAGCTGCCTGTCGCCAAAATGTTCGGGCCCAGCGAGCGAGAGGTGCCGCGGAATACACCGTCAGGGCCGACGAAGCGATCGAACGGCGCGTAAATCTCGTCCACCAACAAAAAGCCGCCCTGCGCATGCATCCGCTCCGCAACAGCACGCATCGCCTCGTCCGATGCGCGCACGCCGCTAGGATTGTGAAGGTTGGTTATCGCAACGATGCGTGTCTTGCGGCTCAGCGCGTCGAATACACGCTCGGGATCAAGGACAAAACCGCTTGCCATGTCCCGATCGAAGCGCCGCACCACCGCGCCCGCCGCCTGCGCTGCCGCAACTAATGGTTCGTAAGCCGGGTTTTCAACTAAGACTTCGTCCCCGTGGCGGATGATTGCTGTGTAAGCGAGCCATAGACCGTGGGAGGCGCCGAGGGTGGCGACGACTTCTTTTGAGCTCAGACCATGATGTCTGGCGATGGCGTCGCAGAGTTGTTGCCAACCAGCTTCTCTATCAGGGCCGGGCAGGGTATCCAGTTCTGATTGCTGAAGCGATGGTATGCCGCTCGACGCCAGATTGTACTGCACGTGCCCGTAATGCCGTGCCGCCCAGGCAAGGTATTCTACTCGCTTAAGCACTAGACAAACTATCCGCCCGCCAAGCAAACGCAGTCTCGCGCACGGAGTGATGGCAGGCAAGCCCTGCTTCGCGTGCTGCGGAAGCCGCGCGCGTTTGTGAGATGCAGATCGTGGCAGGCGGCGAGGAGGCTGCCGCCGCGCCGCGCGATCTAGTTTGGCGGGAGGGCGGAGGGAGGTCCGACCGCTATACTGGTGGGATAATCGAGGCCAGTAAGCGGACCGCTAATCGTGACGATTGGCGCAACGTCACCATTAGAGTTCGGAGGATAAACCAAAACGCTCGGACTGGCAGAAGCGTAGCGGCGGCGGTCGGGCCTGGAGACGTTCAGCACATAAATATATCCCGCCGAATCGACCGCGATTCCGCGAGGGTCGTCTATACCTGTTTTAGGGCCGGTGATGATGGCCGCGGGCTCGGCGTCGCCGTTGCTGCCTGCCGGATAGATAACAACAGCGCCAACTCCCCGAAGGACACTTTTGCCTCCGGTGACATAGATCCTGCCGCTTGAATCCACTGCGATTCCAGCCGGGTTATAGACGCCGCGATAATATCCATTGATTACGGCCATCGGCGCCACGTTGCCGTTGCTGCCCGCTCGATAGACCAAGAGATCTCCCTGGTACTCCATAACGTAGCTGTTTCCCGCTGAATCCACAGCGGTTCCGCGGGAGTCGTCTCTAAATCTGGTTTTATCGCCCGTGATAACCGCACTCGGTTGCACTTCAGGATTGTTACGGACCGAATAGATCCCGACGCTGTCCGTGACCCGCTGGTCTCCCCTGTTCGCGACGTGCAACTGTTCGTTAGGATCAATCGCGATTCCTTCTGGCCAGTGAAGCCTGCTCTCCTCGCCCCTGATGGTGAACTTCGGTGCGACGTTGCCGTAATGGCCTGCGGCGAATACAGCCACTTTTCCGGAGTCGTCAGGGTCTTCAACAATCGCCACGAAAATGTTGCCCTTCGAATCCACGGCTAAGCCGCTCACGTCGTGAAGGCCTGTCCTGGCACTGGTGTATATCTGCCTGATGGCTTTTCCTTCCTCTTTGCCCAGTGCGGAAAACACCGCGACCATTTCAACGTTCGCAACGTATATTTTTCCCTTGGCGTCGACTGCGACGCCCAGGCCGCCGTCAACAGCGAAGAGGGCAACTGGCTTTACATTCCCATCGCTGTTGGCGCGATAAACAGTAACTTGCGGCCTAACTTCTTCGCCACTATCGGACCGAGACCATTTGTACGCATTCGCGACATAAACGTTCCCGCTGGAATCCAACGCGATGCCGTCGGGGTGGAAGAGTTCGGTTTTATCACCCTGGTCTGGACCCACGATTGTCGCTAGCGGACGGACATTACCGTCGCTTCCCGGACTGTAGACCGTGACGCTATCGTTGGTGTTTCCGGCGTAGATTTTTCCGTTTGGATCAACGGCGATACAGGGATCTTCCAAGCCCGTGCTCGGGCCGGCGATCCTGGCAATCGGCTTTACATCTCCGCTGCTGTGCGGCGCATAGACGGTGATGCTGCTTTCGTTCGTGCGCTCCCCGCCGCGATTTGCCACATAGATCTTTCCGCCGGCATCGATGGCGATACCGCTCGGATTATCAAGTTCCGTATTGGGGCCTTTTATCGTAGCAACCGGGCGCGCGTTGCCGTTGCTTCCAGGTGAGTACATCGTCACGCTGCCCGAACCCGTACCGTCGAAGAAGTTCGCCACGTAAATCTTTCCGCTCGAGTCCACCGCAACGCCAAACGGATTGTTCAGCCCCGTCTGCGGCCCGGAAATGGTTGCCGTCGGATCTGTATCGTCGTCGCTTCCGGCCGCATAGACGGTGATCGAGCCGATGTTGTCCGCTCCGCCCGTGTAGTTAGCCCTGAACCGAAAATAATTCGGGTCGATTCGACGATTTGATCGAAGAAAAGAGGCCTCTGGCGCGTCTTTTGGAGTGCGCAGCAACGCAACTCGAAACGACACGAAAGGCCCCAAAG
>JBEKLA010000223.1:0-6742 GCA_050010455.1 Binataceae bacterium (SeqCode)
GGTTGCTTCGGCTGGCTGGTCTGCGCCGCCGCGCCCGACGTGCTGGCCGTCGCGGTCGAAACCGGAGTCGGACTCGGCGAAGTTTGTTGGGCCCAAGCGATAGTCGAGATGCCCAGAAGTGCAGACGCAAACAACGAAATGAAAAACACGCTCGCTCGCTTCATGTAATTCTCCCGCCTTGAGCGAGTGGGCGTGACAGACCGTCGAGCGAAGGCCGGGAAACTAAAAAACCCGACCCCTCGCTCGAAGGATCGGGCATCAGGCGCGACCTGAAGCCACCCTCCCCGCGGAAGGCATACGGCTTTAGGCATCCGGCCGGTGTCCTGGCTTGGGGTTCAACCTTCGGCCCGCCTTCCCGTATCGATTACGGTGGCACGATGGGCCGTCGTCTCCCCTCACAGTTGCGGGGCAGCGCCGGATTCAAACCGGCTTCCCGATCCCGGATGCGTACGCGCGCAGCGTCGCATCTTTGGCTCCGACGGTCAAGCCCGACGCGGAGCGGGTAGTGAGATCACTACCGCGGAGCGACGGCCAGAGCGGGAATCGAAAGCTTTATCGAACGGCGGCGTCGTTTCTATTGGGAGGTTATGGTTCCCAGGTCAAGGGGCACGCCGGTAATCGAGAGGCCGACTGGAGTTGCATTGATCGCAGTGACCTGCTGGTCCGATGACCCGGTTCCAGTGCTGCTTCCTCCGCAGCCGAATATGCTGCCGCTGCAATTGCCGCATCCCACTTCCGTCGCGGCCAGCACCAGCGCTATCGCCAATGCGACCAGGTGTCGGCGCTTGAGCCGCCCGTCCAGCCAAAGCATGCCAACCGCCAAGAGCCCCAGCACTGTCAGGATTGTCCCGGAGGCAGCGTTGTTATGCGGCCAAACAAGCGAGGCGAATGCTATGCCGCCATTATCGGAAGTCGGGGTTGGCGTCGCCGTACTGCTTGCGATCGTGGCGGTTAGGCTAAAGCTGTCCGCTTGTCCCGGCAAAAGGGCTGTTAGGTCGGAGTAGGTTACCGTTTGGGGGCTGGTCGTTAGCTGTGTGGTCGTGTTATCGGGAGCAATGAGTTGAATCGAACTAAACAGGCTTAGGTTGCTGATCGAAATCGTGACCGAGGTGATTGTCACGTTGGTGAGCGCTGAGGAACTGTTGGTTATCGTAAATGAGCCCGCGCTTACGTTCGAACCGGGACTGGTGGGCGTGGTACCGGGCGATGTAAGGGCTACCGTGAGCTGAGCCCGGGCAACCCCAGCGAAGAGCATGATCGCTAATCCAACGATTAGGGCAGAAGCAGTTTTGGCTCTGTTATTCACCCCGTTCACTCCCTTGTCAGCCTATGACCATAAAGTAGCGGGTCAGCAAGCTAGCTGTGCGCTAGAGCAGACGTATTCGACAGGGTTTAGGTTACATTGGCAAGGGCGGTGATGGAAAGGCAGCCGGGTGGCGACATGTCCCTTCAAGACCGCCACTGCACTCGGCGACGGGGAATCGCTATGCGATTCCCCGCTTCAGCATGAATGCTTTATGCCTCAGGCCGCTGCTGCCTTCCTGGCAGCCTCCAGCGCGGCTTCGTAGTTCGGTTCGCTGGCGACTTCCTTCACGTATTCGACGTGGGTCACCTTATTGTTCTTGTCGACCACGAAAACCGCCCGCGTCAGCAGATATAGCTCTTTGATCAGCACCCCGTACTTCTGGCCGAATTCCGCACCGCGATAGTCGCTCAGAGCGGTGACCTTGTCGACGCCCGCCGCACCGCACCATCGCGCCTGCGCGAACGGCAGATCCATCGATAGCGTCACTATCTGCACGTCGCCGGGAAGCTTGGAGGCTTCCACGTTGAAGCGGCGCGTCTCGGTATCACACACCGGCGTATCGAGCGACGGGATCGCGCTCAGAATCGTTACCTTGCCTTTGAAGGAATCAGAGCTAACCTGGGCCAAGCCCTTGCCGACAACCGTGAAGGCGGGCGCTTGCTGACCGACCTTGATTTCCGGACCGACCAGCGTCATCGGATTCCCGCGCATCGTCACCGCACCCTTGCGTTCTTCAGCCATGTGAATATCTCCTTAAGGAACATTGATTTAGGGGAACTACCGAAGCCGCCTTCGAAGGCGGCAACCGTTTAATTCAACTATTGGAACTTGCGGTCGGTGTCAAAGCAGTCGATGGCGAACAATAGCAGCAAGCGAGGCGCTAGTGAAATCGGTAAGGCCTCCGGACGCAGCCGAAATCGGGCGGCGATTGCCGGCAGTCGCGGCTCGGCCGACGATACGGCGGGTAAGCTCATCGGGAACGACCGCCCTTTGATCAGCGTGTTCGGCAGTTCGCGCGCGCGCGAAGGCGACGAGCTGTACACCGAGGCCCTATGGATGGGGAGACTGCTCGGCAAGAGCGGCTTCGACGTCGTAACAGGAGGCTACGCCGGGGTGATGGAGGCGGTGAGCCGGGGCGCCCACGAGACCGGTGCCCACGTTAAGGGCATTACCCTGAAGTCTTTCGGGGAAACTGTGAATCCCTACGTGCTCGACGAAATCACCGTGCCAGATTTCCATGCACGCCTGCGGCGGCTGGTCGATCTTGTGGACGGTTATGTCGTGATGCGGGGCGGGATGGGTACGCTGGCCGAGCTGACGTTCACTTGGCAGAAGCTTTGGCTCAAGATGCTGCCGGCGCGACCGTGCATCCTGGTGGGCCGCCGCTGGCAGAGGGTGCTTGATAGCTGGCTCAGGAACCTCACCGTGGAAACCAGTGACTACAAATGCCTGACCGTCGCGGAAACACCCGAACGGGCCTGCGCAATCCTTAACGCCCACTTCGGCCGCGAAAACGCCTCCGCCATCAAGTGATGCCCCCATTTTGCCCAAGCTAAGGCCGGAGACGGTCGGGTTTCGGTTCCCCCGGCGTAGATTTTGACCAAAGCGGCGATGCTTCGCCGGGGGTAGCTTCATTTAGGACGCCACGGTACGATTAGCCTACATTTCGTAGAAGGGAAGCGGCGAGTCGGACGATAGTGGCCAAGTGAATCTCTCACCCCTGAGTCAGATTTTGACGATCAAGAACGAGGCCGAGACTCGGCTCTCGTATGCGATTGCGCTGCGTCAACCCCAGCAGACGCTCGCCTCGTTCGCGTTAACCAAGGCGGCCGAAGGGTCACTCGCGCGACTGTCTTCCGCACTCAGCCGTGGCCGTCCCGCGGCATTTTGGTTGTGCGGACCTCGCGGAGTGGGAAAGACGCATTTTCTCGCCTGTCTAACGACGCTACTGGCGAGCGGGTCGGCCGGCGTCCCGGAAGTCAGCAAAGGCGGCGCGCGAAAATTTCCTGCCCTCTACGTCGCGATCGAGGTCGGCGACAGCGCGAGATTGCTCCAGGCAATCTCCGAAGCACTATGGGATAAGCTCGATATCCCGAGGCATCTCACGTCGCTGTGGAGGCGGCTGGGAGGCGAAGTAAGCTTGCGTGCGACGCTCGAAGAGGTCGGCCGCATGGGTTTCAGCTCGACCATGATCATGGTCGACCTCGTCAGCGAGCACGACCTCGACGCCCAGCGATGGCGTTTGCTGAATGATATTGCTACAGGCTCGCGCGCCTTCAAATCGCCGGCCTTCTTCATAATCGCCGCCCGCGGCGAGCCGCTCGACCCGGCGGCAAAACTGACGGTCGCGCCGAGTTGCGCAAGAGAGATCGTCGCCAAGACTCTCAGCGGCTTCCGCGGCTTCGCTCCCAGCAGCGAGTCTTCGCTCCAGCGCTATTACGATCTTTATGCCTCGGCCAATTCCACCGGGCTGAATTTCCAGGAGTTCCGCCAGATCTTCCCGTTTCACGAGCGCACTATCGAGGTGCTTGAAACGCTAACCCGTGATTGCCAGCGCGACGGCGTACTGGCTGAAATCGTCAAGGAAACCCTGTGCGCCAATGGCTCGGAGCCACCGCTGCTGCGGGCGAGCCGCCTGGTGATGCCGGCGGACCTGCTGCGTTCGTCGTCGGCCAGACTCCGTATCCGGGCTGCGTGCGTTGATCAGAGCTTCGAGAATTACGAGCTGGCACCGACGCGCATCGGCGCGATGGGGTTGGATCCGGCCCGTAGTCGTCTGGCGAACGACCTGGTAAAGACGCTTTTCCTTGCCAGCTTCGCGACGGAAACCCGCCGCCGCAGCCTGATGCCTTTCGAGCTGGCGCAGCTTGCGGCTCTCAATCATCGGACGGCGATGGATGCCGACTCCGTGAGCGAACTGCTCGCATCAATGGCGGCTGCTCTCGACGGTATCATCGTGGTGGCAAACGATGGACGGGCGCGCTACCAACATGCGCAACGGCCCGACTCCGGCACCCGCCGATGGAACGATGGATTGGCGCTGTTACGTCTGGTCGAGCCCGGGTTAACGAAAGTCGATGATTCGGCCGCGCTTGAAGACCAAGCCAATAGATTTCGCGCGGCCCTTTACAACCGCAGGCTTCAGCTGAGCGGGCTGCTTGCTCAACTGCGCCAGCTTGCGGGTGTGCTTGGCGGCTCTCCGCGAGCGCTTGCCGCCCTGAACTCCTTTGGAGACCTGCTCGCCGCTGGCGATCATGAAGCCTTCTTGGAGCGTGCCGCCATGCTGGCGGGCGCGAAGAGTCCGCAGGCGTTGGCCGATGAGGTCGCGCGCTTCCAGCGGCTCGCCGAACGAGCGCCGTGGTTAGTTGAAATCAAGCGATACCTCGGCGCGGTCCCTACCGGTTCCGACCCGGTGGGGCAGATTCAAATGATTCGGTCGCAATTGCTGGCGGGACTCGATTTCCGGCTCCTAATCGCGCGGCCGGAATCCGCCGATTCAATCGCCGAGCACTTCAAGCAATTCAAGGCGAGGTACCGCGAGCTCTATCTCGCCGCGCATAGCAGACATCGCGCTGAAAGCGAGCAATTCCTCGACAAGCTCAGGCTTCAGCAGTTTCGATTTCAGGCGTTCGCTCGCTTGAACCGGATTCGCGAACTCGGCAGCCCGATCGGCACCGAACTCGAGCGCGATTTGGCGATGCTCATGCACAATCTGGTGCCCTGTCCGGAATCGGCCGATCCCGACCTCACGTTGTTGCCGCGATGCCCGACATGCGAGTTCAGTTTCGACAACAGCCCGCCGCTCGCTGAAATCGATGAGTTCGAACAGCGCCTGACGGCAGCTTTGAAAGCAAAGTTGCAGGCCTTGTCGGATCCGAACCTGATTCGCGTCCTGACCGAATCAGATTCGCGTCAACGGCTGGGCGGACTACTACATCTCCTGCGCCAAAACGCCACGGACGAGGCGATCGCTGCTCTCGACGAAGATACCGCAGGCTACTTGGCGAGCCTGCTTATCAAAACCAGGCAGACCGCAGCCGTCACGCGCAATGAGCGCCAGGCGTTTCCTAATTTGCCTGCGGTCCGCGAAGACAATTTCCGTGCCCTCGTGCCAGTCCTTACTGCAAAGCGCCACGAGGATCTGTTCAAGACCAGGTAGTGGATCGCTAGCGTTGCGCGACCCTTATCAGAAGACCGCGCGCCCGATTAGCTGTAGCGGCGGCGTCTTTCGGCTTCGGCCGAGTCGGCTTCGTCGCGGCTCGGACGCCGCGGCATGAAACCGCGCGTGTAGTCGCGCTCTTCCCAGCTCCTGTCGTTCGGATCCCATACGTACGGAAGCTCGACGATTGCACCAGGACAGCGGATGGTCGCGAAGCATTCGAGAGCGTCGCGCACGATCTGTCGTTGCAGCTCGGGCTGATTCGGCTTGCCGGTCTGATGGCCGAGCGGAAAATTCAAGAACACGGAGCGCGGGGGCTTGACCGCTTGCGTGATATCAAGCGCCGAGGTCATCGCCAGCGTAGAAATTCCCGCCTCTTCGGCCGCTCTTGCGATCAGTCCAACGGACTGATGGCAGACCGGTCAAGCAGGGACCAGATAGAACGCGTCGACCCGCGCCTCCTTAAGCTCCGCGATTATGTTCGGCGCGAGCTCATCGCGCACCTTGCGCGACGAGTAGATTCCGCCCATGAAACTGAATGCCGGATCGCTGAGCTCGCCGATTACGCCCGCGGCCTCGAGCTCGCGCAGCCGTTCCAGCGGGAAGACGCAGTTGGGATCGGCCTGCGCGTCGGCGGTCGGATAGCCGAAATGCCAGATATTCAATTCGTCGCGCCGCGCCGCCTTCGGTATCCGCCGGTACGAGGTGTCGTCGCCGTGAAATCGCGGCTGGTCCCGATACAGGATACCGCCCGAAGCCATCAGCGCCAGCTTGCACGAAGACAGCGGCTTCGTGAGCGGAGTCCACGGAATCGTTTCGTTCTCCACCCATCGATACGGCGTGTGCGAGCTGTAGAGCTCTCGCGTGCGCGGGATATAGTCAATCGGCATCGGATTCTCCCTGAACGGGATTCTTAGCATCTGGTCGATTCCGCGCAAGCGGAGCGCGATGTTGCGACCTTCGTTGCCCAACGCGAAAGCAACGATGCGCCGGGCTGCAATGCTAATCACAGCGCGAAGAAGCAGCCGCGCTGAAGATCACTTGGATCTTCAGCGCGGCGCTGTGGCGGATGTGGGTGCGCGGAAAGTTTAGTGCGCAAGCCGGACGATGCTTATGCCCGAGGTGAAGTCGTCAACCCAGGCAAACTCGTTGGCGTTCGGCAGAGCCACGTTCAAAATCGCGAACGCAGCGCCCAGGTTGGGATCGATCGAAAACTCGCGTACGAACTTGCCCTTCTTCGTGAATTCCACCAGCTCGCTGGGATGGTTTGGATCCTG
>JBEKLA010000224.1:0-6728 GCA_050010455.1 Binataceae bacterium (SeqCode)
CCTCCAATAGTTCGTTCATTGTCCATAGCCGATTTGTTACGCCTGCTGCCATCGCTGGCGTACAGCGCAGCGTCCGATGCATGCGCACGAAATTGTAATGCGCGTAGTGGAGTGCGACGGACGCTTTCAGATTCGCCAGTTTCTTGCTAAACGCGTTGGTCAGCCGCGTAAATCGGCGGTTCTCCATCCGAACCGATAGATTCTGCCGCTCAACAAAGCTTGTGCTGATATGCGCGGAATCGGGGCTGCCTATAAGCTCCTCCTTTTCAGCGTTTACCATGCTTGGAGGCGAATAACGCCCTCGACCGGTGTTTAGCTCCGATGCGAAGACCTTGTGCAATTGCGCGTAATCGACCCCATTGCCGAAGGCTTGCATGATCGTGCCGTAGTACGGCTTGAACATGTCAGTTGTGATCTGTGGGCGATTAACAATCCGCTGGCGAAGGTCATCGATGAACATCTGCGTGTCGTTCCAAGTGCGACGGCCCACATGAAAGCACGGCACAAGTTTAGTGTCCGCGTCGATGGCAACAAAGGTGTAGGCGTCGCCAAACTCTCCGCGCTCCGGTAGCTGTGCTGCGCGCTTTTGTTTCATCCCTACAAACGCCCACAGTTCGTCCAATTGAAGCCGCTGGCAGTTGAGATTCCTCATTTCCCGATCCATCATGCGCGCGCATCCCTCACCGATGCGAACCATTAACCGCACGATCGTGTCGCGATGGATTCCGGTCATGCGCTCAACACTGCGGATGCTGTTACCCTCTACCAAAGCGGCAATCACTTGACAGCGTTGATCTGCGCTTAGCGTGTACATGGTCAACATACTACGTGACCGGTCACGCATAGTCAAGAGCCAGACGCAATAGACAGCGACTAGACAGACTGTTGAGAACTCGTAGACGCGCTCTTGCGTGTGCAGACAAATTTGGTTCTAATGTGCTGGAGAGGGGCGGACCCAAGGTCAATCTCTTTGGCCGGAGACCCTTGGGCCCGCCGCCGATAGGAGGTGCCCTATGATACTAGGGGCCGGTTGAACCGGCGTGGCGGAGGGCTACGTTTTTCACGTGAAGCGTCGGCCCTCCGCGCAACTCCCGCAGATTTCTATATCAGATGGGATCGAGGTGAACAACGATGGCATTGGAAACAATCGATTACACTGCCGTACTGGCGGATTTGGAAGCTAAAAGAGTTGCGATTGACAACGCAATCGCGGGCGTCCGGCAAATGCTCAATCTAGGAGCTGAGCAAGGGGTGTCTCCTTCTGCCACAGCCTCAAAAAACGATCAGCCAACCGCCGAGGTTAGGTCGGATTCATTCTTTGGGATGACTATGCCCGACGCCATCACGAAGTTTCTCGGTATGGCTAAACGCCCTCAGTCTGTTAGCGAGATCACGCAGGCCCTCCTAAATGGTGGATTTCCAACCACAGCGAAAAATCTGATGCCAAGCGTAGGATCAACGCTTTCGCGAATGAAGGTGGCGGGCGATGTCGTCTCAGTCCATGGAAAATGGGGTCTCAGTTCGTGGTATCCAGGAATGCGCAAGGAGAAGCCTGAGACAACCTCAAAGAGTAAAAGAGGCCGCAAGCGCGGGCGACCTAAGGTGGTGAAGACGGAGACGGTCAAAGCCAAGCCCGAGACCAAGCCAAACGTGCCGAAGACGCCGACCGATGAACAGATCGAGCGGATGAAGGCGCTTCATGGCACTGGAAAGACGAACGGCGAAATCGCGAAAGAACTTGGCGTGAATAACCTCGCAGTGTGGCGGGCGTTGAAGTCAGTCGCTGCCACAAAGCACGCGCAGGCCATGCAGTGAAAAAGAAGAGTCGGTTCTACCGTTTTCGCGACAGATTTCTTACGCCATGGTGGTCCCGCTATCTTGTCGTACCAGGCCTAGCTTCTGGTCCAGCAACTTGGGCCGCATATTGGTTCGCCATCGGCAAGAAAGACTTGCACGGGCACACCGCTCCAAGCGTATTTCTCGCAGTGGCAATCTGGGCTTTCTTCATCTCCGCGCTGAAATCTATCCTGGATGATACTGCGGCGTTTTCGGTGCGCCAGTTGGTCAAGTCGCGCGATGAATTGCTGTATTTGATCGCACATGTGCGGGGGATAGTGGCCGTCAAATCCAACCGATTTCACAACAGTGGCCACGATCTCCGTGATCCCGTCGAACCGGGAGACGCGTTCATGAAAATCACGCAACCAGAGATACAAACTCGCGAGATCATGCGCGCAGTTCACGGTTTCTTCATAGAGCAGTCAGATGATCCGCTTGAAGAACACGTCCGGGTGCTGTTAATGCGATGGAATGAACAGGCAGGCCAGATGGATTATTCGGTTCATTTCCCAGATGCGGAACCCCCACGCGTTCCGGCAGGAGCGTTCTGCGACAAGAGTACGGTCGCTGGATTGGCGCGCGAAGAGAATCAGTTTGTGATCGTCGAAGATGTATCGAGGGATGATCGCTTCCGAAAACTACAAGGACGGACCAAGGAAGGCTCGATGTGTGCCTACCCTGTGTATGACGATTTGCGCCGTAAGACGGTTCTTGTTATAAACGTTGTCTCAAGTATACCAAAACGTTTCAAAGAAGCGGATCGCGATGCCTTAGAAATACCAATGCAAATGTTTGCCGACCGCTTGCTGCTGGAAAACCGGCTGCTTGAGCTTAAAGAGCGCGTTAGACGCGTGTGAGGATGGCGGATGGAGAACAGCGGAGCAAAGTCCAAGGCAGAGCGGGTACAGAAGGTACGCGTTCGTCCGAGCACGGCGAGTCTGGCGGCAACTGTGAAAGTTCCCCAGAACGATCCCGCTTGGGTTAAGTCGTATGTGACGTGGGCGTCAAGGGTCCTCGATAAGCGCGCTTGGCCAGCCGATAAAGACTAGTCTTCACCCGTTCGTTTCGCCCATCGCGCACGCGCCGCCTTCGACGCGCTCTCCCGTCGCTGTGCCTTCGTCAGGTTAGCTGCTCTAGCAGGACCGCCCTTAAGCCCGCCGAGCCGTCCTAGCGCCTGTGCGAGCCTCTTGCGGGTATCCTCGTCGCTTAGGTCTGGTTCCTCAGTACTCTCGCGCACGATGCGCGCCGCTATCTGGTTTATGTCCTCTGGTTCTTGTTTTCGTGACCGCTTACGCATGCGTCAACGATGGCATACGCGAGCGGAGCGGGCAAATTCAAATTAGGACACTACCCGATTGGGACCTTGACGCTGCTATGGCCGCTGGCATAGCGTCGCCGGAATCCGGGATGGCTCGGCGGGATTCTCCCGCCGAGCCATCCCGGAAACGCGGCAACTTTCGAGGCGACGCTATAAGACTGTAGTATTGAAGCATCGCTGGTCCGCGTCCGGCCCATCGGGCCCGACGCGGACCAGCGCCTATTCGTTATGCGCGACCAAGGCTTCGACAGCGATTTTCTGGTTATCGGCGGCGGTATCGCCGGTTTGATGTTTGCCCTCAAGGCTGCCGATAACGGCAGCGTAACCGTCCTCGCCAAGGCCGGCGCCTCCGACGCCAACACATGGTACGCCCAAGGCGGTATCGCCAGCGTTTGGAGCGTCAACGATTCCTTCGAATCCCATATCGAGGACACGTTGCGCGCCGGAGCCGGGCTGTGCGATCGGGCCGCGGTCGAAACCATCATCCGCGACGGACCTGAAGCGATACGTGAACTTGTCCGCCTCGGCGTTCAGTTCACCCGCATCCCCGAAGGCGGCGAGGACGAATACGATCTCGGCCGCGAGGGTGGCCACAGCCATCGCCGCGTGCTCCATGCCCAGGATCTGACCGGACGCGAGATCATGCGCGCGTTAGGCGAGGCGGTCGCGGCCCACCCCAACATCCGCCTGCTCGACGAACATCTCGCCATCAACCTGCTGGTCGAGAAATCGGACGGCAAGGCGCGGCGATGCTGGGGTGCGTACGCGCTCGACCGGCGCAATCAGACCATCAGGAAGTTTCTCGCGCGTATCACGATGCTGGCGACGGGCGGCGCGGGCAAGGTCTACCTCTACACCACCAATCCGGATATCGCCTCGGGCGACGGCGTCGCGATGGCCTACCGGGCGGGCGTCCCGATCGGCAACATGGAGTTCATCCAGTTCCATCCGACCTGCCTCTATCATCCCGCGGCCAAGTCCTTCCTGATCTCGGAAGCGTTGCGCGGCGAGGGCGCGATTCTCAAGCTCCCCGACGGCACGCCGTTCATGAAGCGCTACCATCCCGACGCCGAACTGGCGCCTCGCGACGTGGTTGCGCGCGCGATCGACTCCGAGATGAAACGCCACGGGCTCGACTTCGTCCACCTCGATTTGAGCCATCGCCCGGCGGATTTCATCCGCGGGCGCTTCCCCAACATCTTCAACCAATGCTTGAACTTCGGGATCGACATCGCGCACGCGCCGATTCCAGTGGTGCCCGCCGCCCATTACATGTGCGGCGGCACGGTCACCGATCTCGATGCGCGTACCGCGCTGGGCGGCCTCTACGCGGCGGGCGAGGTCGCGATGACAGGATTGCACGGCGCGAACCGGCTGGCATCGAACTCGCTGCTCGAAGCGGCTGTGATGGGCCGGCGGGGCGCCGCTGCGGCCTATCGTGAGATGACCGAGGATAGCGCTCGGCGCCCGCCCGAGTTCCGCGAGTGGGACCCCGGCCGCGCGATCAAGAGCGAGGAGCACGTGCTGGTCACCCAGAGCTGGGACGAGACGCGCCGCCTGATGTGGAACTACGTGGGGATCGTGCGCAGCGATCGGCGGCTGGAACGTGCGATGCGCCGGATCGCGCTCCTAAAGGAAGAGATTCATTCCTACTACTGGGAGCATCTGCTTAACTCCGACCTGATCGAGTTGCGCAACCTCATCACAGTGGCAGAGCTTATCGTGCGCTCGGCGCAGAGCCGCAAAGAGTCCCGCGGCCTGCACTACAATATCGATCACCCTAGCCTCGACGACACTCGCTGCCTCCACGACACGATTCTCGGGAGCTAGCGCGCGCCAGCCGCCGGTCACAACTCGCCGAACATGCCCTCCTGGGCCTGACGGCTCAGCAACTGCGAAAGCTCCTTTGCCGTATCGATTACCAGCGTCACCGCTCTCGGGCGCAAGCGGCGCATACGGCTCGTAGGGCCAGCCACGCCAACCGCGGCGACCACGTGATTTTCATGATCGGCGATCGGTGCAGCCACGCCGCTGGCGCCCATAATCCGCTCGTCCTCAGTAATGCATACGCCAGATGCGCGCACCTTATTCAAACTGGACATCAAGGCCGGGATGTCAACCAAGGTGCGTGGTGTGAACCGCTCAAGGACAACCGAGTCTAGGTAACTCTCCAATCGCTCCGGCGAAAAATGGGCGAGCAAAACCTTTCCGATCGCCGTGGCGTACAACTCGCGCTTCAGACCAAGTATCGCCGTGTATCTAATCAGATTGCCACATTCCGCCTTATCGATATAAACCGCCTTCATCGAATGCTCATCGAGACAACCGATTAGTGCGGTTTCGCCCGAGCGTCTCGACAATTCCTCAACCAGCGGATGTGCAAGGTCAACAAAACGGCCAGACGAAATTATCAGCCGAGCGAGAGCTACCGCCTTCGGCCCCAAGAAGTAATCGCCGTTACTGTCTTTGTACAGAAATTCTCCAGAGGAAAGACCCATGAGCAAAGCCGACAGAGTAGCTTTCGGTATGCCCGCTTGCCGCGCAATATCGCTGAACGACAAACCCATCCTGCGTCGCGCCAGCAACTCGAGAATGTCAGTCACCCGCCTCACGGCACGGGGACTCTCACGAACGATTCTGACCGATCTCTTTCTGATCATTTACGTAGGTTCGCATAAGCGAACTAAATTCTTCATAAATCATGGCGCCATTGGAGTCAATAAATTTTCCATCTGTTCGCATAACAGAACACATTTCCTTGCATTTCATCTGAAACGAGCTAGAACGTAGCCATGCGGACATAGTTCCAAGCTATCTTTGGGGGACAGCGATAGCGCTTAACCGAACGAGAACGATCAGGCATCCGCCCGTTCTAATCCGTGCGCGGCCGGAATGCCGTAAAATCAAATAGCTCGAAGTGACGAAGTAGTATCCAGTTTTGGGAGATGCTGCTTTGATTGGGTAGTTGACTGCGAACATTCAAATGTCGGGCAGCTTCTTTATTGCATACTCCGGGCTGAAGTTGCCCAGCAGCAAGACCGATACCGTGACACGTGCATTAGGTGGTCGTGCAGATGCGATGACGCGGAGCCAAGCGACGCTCTAACTTCTACGACATAGCACACCCCGGCCCTCGTACCGCCTGCCCGGCTCTTTTGGGAGCCACAAATCGAAGCAAGGAGGCGAAAGTCATGGCAATAAAAATCACGTGTGGAGCGGGAATGGGAAGATTGGTGCGGGCGGCAGCCGTCGCGCTTCTGGCTCTCGGCGGTCTTCTTTGTGCGAGTGCGATTCAGGCGCAAACCGATAGAAGTACTCTGCCGAGTCGCGCCGATTTCGACGTTTGGCTCACCAAATACGCCAATGCAAAGCCGGACTTCAAACCCGGAGATATCCTTACCGAAAGAGACATCGAACGGATCCGTCCCTTTATTCCGCCTGGCTATCTTGATCAGCTGAACTTTGCCGGCTTCAAGATGGAAATCGCGCCCTCCGAAGATCATACTCCGCGCGCCGATTTTCAAAGTTGCAGCGAGAAATTCCAGAGCCAGGTGCGATTGAGTACGGACGG
>JBEKLA010000225.1:0-6720 GCA_050010455.1 Binataceae bacterium (SeqCode)
AGTTGACCGCTTGAGGGCTGGTACTTTGGGCAAGAAATCCGCGCGCGATGCCCGCGGAGGCGAGCGCGAAAGCAACTGCGGCGCGGGCCAGGCGCTGGGCGTGCCCGACGCCGCCAGCATCACAAAGTCGGCTTGCGCTAAGCGATGGTTGTAGACCGCAAGCACCTGATCGGCGCCGGCGGTGGTCGAGATTGCGGTGCGGAACGACAGGCCAGCCGAACTTGAGGGGAAATGGGCCACCGCGGCCGGACGAGCCTGGTGAATCGTTCCCCATCGGCGGGTGGTTGCGGGGACTGCGGCGAAAGAGCCGTGGTGGGCCGCCGGTGCGGCAACGCGGGCCGAAATTGCGGATGAGGAGCGTTTTTTGCCCGGCTTGGCTGAGCGAGCCTATGACTCAGCAGACCCTCGGCGCAACTCGCCCGGAGCTGCGTGCGGCTAATTGTTGATTCCGTCCAAAATCAGCAATTCGCCACACACACCTCCGCAACGGCGACGCCTGCGGACAGGACCGTGGACGTGCCGGCCGTAGCGCCTGGAAGCCGCCCTCGCTGAGCCAAGCGCGCGACTGAGGTCGAACCCTCGCGATTCGCCTCGCTAAGGAGTCCTGCAAGCGGCTCTTGGGGCTGACATCGTCCAGAACTGGTCAGGTAGTTTGCGACGAGACCGTCAAGAGAAGATCTGCCAGGTCGAACCGGCGAATATGGCGTAGTGAGACGCCATCCACTATATCAGCGAACAATTGCCGCTTTTCCGCCAAGATGGTTGCGACTCGCTCCTCCACGGTGTTGGCACAAAGATAGGAGTAAACATGCACTGGTCTAACCTGCCCTATGCGGTGGGTGCGGTCTTCGGCCTGCGTTTCCACTGCCGGGTTCCACCAGCGGTCAAAGTGAAAAACGTAGGATGCTGCGGTAAGATTCAAGCCGACCCCACCGACGCGAAGTGAAAGCAGCAGCAATTTGCGGTCATGCGTCCGTTCGAACTCCTGGATCACTTCGGTACGGGTGTCAGGAGCAAGATCACCCGAGAGCACCAGCGGATGGTACTCTGCTAATTCTCGAGCAAGTCGCTTGACGCCGAACGGCTCGGCGGCAAATTGCGAAAAGACCAGTGCGCGCTCTCCATTGGTCACAACCTGCTTCAGACGTTCGCGCAGGTCGATTAGCTTGGCCGAGGCGCCTGTCTCTGGGCAGAAATTGCATATCTGCTTCAAGCGCAGGATAAGTTCCAGCACGTGGTTAATTCGAAGATCGGGCCCAAGAGCGGCGAGTCGTATGATGCCCTCCCGTTCGGCGCGGTCGTAAGCTGCGCGCTGTCGTGGCTCAAGGTCGAGGAGCACCTCTATAGGAAGCTTCGGTGGCAGATCGTGCAGAACCTCGGCCCGCCTGCGCCGTAACTGAACCTCGCCCAATAAGCGACGCAGCCCACGGGCGAAAGTGCCTGATTGGAAGCGACCGGGCGCAACAAAGTCAAGAACTGAAATCAAGTCATCCAAACGGTTCTCAAGCGGCGTCCCGCTCAGCGCCCATCCGCTCCGGCGTCGGAGCCGCTTAACTGCCCGAGAAATGTCAGCTTCTGGATTCTTGATCCGCTGCGCCTCGTCTATTATGACCACATCCCAGTCGCGGTTGTTGTGTTCGCCATCGCCAAGATCGGTGCGTACCGTCTCGTAGCTGGCGATGAACACCTGGGCCTCTCCCCGCCACATCGCGGCCCTGGCACTGGTGGTACCAACCACGGTGAGCAGACGAAGTTCCAGCGCCCACAGGCGCAATTCGCGACGCCATTGCAGGACCAGGCCAGCGGGCGCCACCACTAGCGCCGCGCGCGCCGCGGCGGCGGCGAACAGGCAGCGCAGCGCAGCAATGGCTTGGATCGTCTTGCCGAGTCCCATTTCGTCGGCAAGCAACAACGACGGCTTACTGAGCAGGGCGCGGACGCCAGTCCGCTGGTATGGGAAAAGCGGGTGCAGCCAAGTCAGCCCGAAATCGCCGGCGGCGCCGACCGTCCGCGCAGGGCTAATCATTCGTCGTCCGGATCGTCGCCGCTCCGTTCGGTCACCAGCTCCATGTCCTTGTTCTCCTCATAATCAGGAGCGACATCCACCGTCTCAATCTCAGGTCGGGTATTGTACAACCGCTCAAGGTCCCAGGTCGTAATCCACGACTTGATGTACTGGCGCATAGACTTTGCTGCTGTGATTTCGCCGACGTCAGTCGCGCTAACATCCCAACCATAGGCATCGGAATAGAAGCCGCGTATTTTGTCGAGGCTGACCTCCAACAGTGCGGCGTTTGGGTTCTGCAACAACACTTGCTTCCTCTCGAGAGTGTCTATGCCGAGACGAGCGCGCTCGGCGATTTTCCGCTCGTTCTTGCTCGCCAGCTTGAGCGGCACCTGTTCGTCGTCGCGCCGCTTGCCGATCACCTCGCTGGTGAAGTCATCGGTAATAGCCGCCACCGTGACCACGCCGGGCACTCTTTCCTCGGCGTCGATGCCTAGCCAGCGAGCTAGTTCGGCATAAGATGCTGGCCTATTCCGGCCAATCGGGGCGGCAAAACCGGCCAATCGAGGGTGCCGTGATTAATTCACGGGCGTTCCGCCCCGCTCCGTATGGCGACGATTCCCTGCAACTGGCGGGTAACCGTCAAGCGGACTACGATGCCCCAAAGGGAAATGTCGCTATAAGGGGCTGCCTATGTCCACGGTCATTTTGCCGATTTTGTGGATCGCTTTTGATGTTGCGATCTGCATACGAACGGCGTTTATGACAGCGCCGATGAATTGGTTAGAAATAACGGCCTGGGGGGCGGTCGGGTTGATTCTTGGAATTGCGGCTCTGGTTGCTGGTTGGAACGAGCGGGAAGAAGCACATCAAAAAGAACTCAAATACGAGCGGGATCGGGCGGACTTGAAAAGCGAACTAGCGCGCGTGGGCGGGTATCAGGAAGGAGCGTTCCCTAAGATCGGAAAGCAATTGGACATTTTGAACGCGAACGCCAACCCAGAGACTCAGGCTAAAATCGCCACTATCAAGACAGAGATAGCCGAAGCGCCGAGCCTGAGGCCACAGATTGTCTACGACCATGCGGCGGAGCAGCGCAATAGAGGCGATAGCAACTTATATACGCATGTATGGTTTCGCAATGAACCAAGTGGTCGTGTTGCACGGGATGTTGTGGCGCGCATTGCGTGGACTTCTGAGACGGCCAAAAACCTATTCGCTGTAAACGCTAAATGGCAGGAAGTTCCCTACAATCTTGGGCCAGCTATCTACACAGCTAATCGTATCGATTTTCCACCTGATGGTACTAAACACGCCCTCGACCTCTGCATACGCAAGCCTGATGGTGCTGAGTTTTACGCGCTAGATATAGAAAGTCCGAGCAGGGGTGCCTTTATTCAAGACCGCCGTTTAGAGCCGGGAATTTACAATGCCTTTGTTGAGTTATCTTGCGAGGGCTATTCCGGCAGCTTTCGATTCAAGGTGCAAAAAGACGGAAACGAACCACCGCAGGTTATGCTGATCGGTTCATATTAAATGGCAACTCCAACTGAACTGGCTCGCTGGCGTCGCTCTCAGTCCACTGAAGCGCGCGCCAGTCGGTGCGCCTCAGCATCCTGGCTATCGCCTTGCCTTTAGCGTTCGCGCTTCGGCCTCATCTTCCCGCCATGGATCACAAACGGCCTGAACGGCCTGTATCCCGGCCTGATAGTCGTCGGAGGGGTCTGCGGTCCTGGCTTGGGCATCTCTGGCGTTCCTAGCGCCTCTGTGAGCAGTTCCGCGATGCTCCAGATGTGGTCGGTCACGCCAAGCGCCATTGCTGGCGTACAGCGCAGGGTTTCGTGGACGCGGCAGAAATTGTAGTAGGCGATCCAGAGCGCGACTGCCGCGCGATGATTCTCAAGCCGCTTGCTGTAACCGTTGCTCAAACGGGTGAACCTGCGTGATGCCATGCGCGTGCTCAAATTGAAACGCTCCACATAACTCGTGCTGATGTGCTCGGGGTCCGGGTTGCCTCTTATTACGGCCTTCTCGACGCCAGAGACGTGACCGGGCGAGTAGCGATGCGCAGCGTCGGGCAGGTTGGAATCGCTCACGTATTTCTTCGTTAGGACCGCGAAGTCAACGCCACTCTGGTCAAACGCCATCGTGATCGCGCCCACGTATGGCGCATAGCCGTCGCTGGTGATCTGCGGGCGATTGAGAATCCGTGCGCGTAGATCAAGCGCAAGCGCTTCGGTGTTCTCTGGCGTGCGTTTGCCGATAACGTAACTCAGCACGGCCTTGTGAGTGGCCGATAGCGCGACGTACAGCCACACGTCGCCCATTTCCTTGGGGTCGTCCTGTCGGACTCGCTTCTGCTTCTTACCGATGAAGTCCCACTGCTCATCAAGCTGGAGCAGGTTGACGTTCAATTCGACCATCATGCGATCATGAAGGCGCTCGCAAGCCTGGCCGACTGTAAGCGCCAGCGTCCCGACCGTTTCTCGGTTCGTGTCAGTGAGCCGCGCGACGGAACGAAGCGAAACCCCTTCGGTCAACGCGCCGATGATTTGAGTCTTCTTTTCTAGGGATAGCACGTTCATCGCCGTTTCCTTCTAAGGCCCACAGCGAACGTGCTACGCTTTTGGTTGACGGCCTAGCGCGGAGCAATTCGCGTGGGGTTGCGGCCTCGGCTTCGACGCCAATCGGAGCCGGGGCTTTTGTTTTCGTAACCATCACGATATAGAGTGTAGCTACAGTGTCGGCACAAGTCAAGCGCTTGACGTGTGTTTACCGCGTAGCTACACTGTGGTTTATGAAACGCGTCAAAATAAAGAGGCAGCGTAAAGACGACGTGATCCGTCTACGCGTCACAGGCGAACAGAAACGGACCCTGGTACAGGCAGCTCAGGCCGCAAACTTGGAACTGTCTGCGTGGCTCAGGTCGGTGGGGCTGCGTGAGGCCAACAGACCGAGTGTATAAGGGTGCCGCCGTGACAGACGAACCGAGAATTCGATATCTTAATGCTCTTAAAAATCTAAAGGCTGCCGAAGCAGCGATGCAAGAATTCCTATCTAAGCTGCGGAGGCTCGAAAGCGCCATCAATGCATGGGAGACAATCTTATTGCCAGATGAGGCCGTTCCTTTTTTCCCTCCCGCATTCACTCACTCACCGCCGAAAGTGTTGGCTGCGGAATGGCCGAGCTTTGAGGAGTTGTCTCGACTTCTGCTGGTTTGGCGGCAGGCTCGTCGCGAGACGAACGATGCGTGGCGGAACATTCCGAGGGATCAAGAACAGGGGCTCGAAGCACCGCCCGAGTATCCAAGCCGTCGCCGCTAGTCCATCGCGAGTTGTCGGAAGGCGTACACATCCAGAATCTTTCGCCGGTCTGACTATCGATGATCCGTACCTCAAGCTCACTTCCAGTCAGTCGCTCGGCCAGCGCTCCGACCGCCTCGAACAAGCCAATAATTAGATCTCGGTCACTAATCATATTCCGATCCTCCTCCGCTCATTCACCCTTCTTCACGCCTTATCAAGTTTAAAAGGCTCATGCTACGAAGTCAAAAACAGAAGATGGCTGCTGCGTGCCTAGCGCTTGCGTTGCTCACGGCGAGCGTAGTCGCGATCGTATTTGTGCGACGCAAGCCGGTGCAGGTTAATCCATTCATGGCTATATTGACGCCTGCGGAGGTCGGGCTATTGGAAGGAACTTGCACGAGCATGGGCCTGATTGCGTACGGCGCGGCATTATCGCGCGACGAGGGGCTTCCCGAATCTTCGGCAATGGCTGGGGAAGACCGGATAGTTGATCCAAAACGCGATGCTGCGCTGATCGCGACGGCAAAAACGCCAGACGATGCTGCGAGAAAAGCAAAATATCTACAGGTTATTGCCTATGTTCTGCATCGCGCATACGCAGACGACAGTGCCATGAAGCCCGCCGAGTATATGCTCAAGGTCCGAACAGAATGCTATGCGTCATTGAAGCCGACCGCAGCGCACGCTACTGAGCCCACTCCAGGCCAACAACAAGGAAAACAGGGTGCAAATCGCGACCAACCGACGGAGGCCGAGCGTGCCATAAAGACATTTGCGGATGCCGCCCACCAGCAACGTGAACAGGCCGAAAAAGCAACCGACCCAAAGCTAGGGCGCCAGTATTCGATAAGCTACTATGCTTATATGCTCGCAATGTGCGCAGAGGCGGAACGAACTAGGTTTGCTACCAATGCGGGCATAATGGAGCTGTGCCCAAAAGTAAGGGCGCAAATTGATGGACTCGACGACGACACAAAAACCGCCGTTAAATCTCAGGAACTGAGCTTGTTGTTGTCGACGTTGAAGTAGCGCCTCTCCTGGGTTGGGGTTGTGGGGATTGGACGGGCAGATGGATCGCAAAACCGGCCAATCGCGATTTCAAAACCGGCCAATCGCTCTGAAATCCGGCCAGTATCCGGCATAACTGCGCCTGCGTTGCAGGACACTGTAGCGGCCGACGAGCTCGACCTCGTCGAGCAAGAGCACCCAGCCGCTATATCCCGCAGCTGCGATCAGCCGCGGCACAAAACGCAGCCGCTGGCGAGTCAGGTCTGGTTGCTTAATAGTCTGTAAATGGGTGACCAATTACATGTCCCCCGATGATCCGCCGATAGCGCAGAATGGGTGCGGAGGTAGGAATCGATGGGGAGAATGGGGTCGACGACATCAGTGCGGGCGCGGCAGATGCGC
>JBEKLA010000226.1:0-6707 GCA_050010455.1 Binataceae bacterium (SeqCode)
CCCCCCCCCCCCCCCCGCCTCCGATGGTCCCAGTGTGTTCGTTCATCCGGGATGCGTCGCGCAAGTGATCGCCGGCTCCGCGAATCGCAACAGCGAGGCGGCCCTGAGGGCCGCCGGCTATCGGATTGCGCCAGCGGCGCAAGCGGCATGTTGCGGCGCGCTCGATCTTCACAGCGGTAATCGCGATCGCGCAATCCGCTTTGCGCGCGCCAACGTGCGCGCGCTTAGCGCGAGCGGCGCGACGGCGATCGTTTCCACTGGCTCGGGATGTTCGGTGGCGATGGCTGAATACGGTGATTTGCTGAAGGACGACTGCGAACTCGCGGCTGCCGCGCGTGATGTCTCTTCGCGGGTCACCGACTTGAGCAGCCTGATTCTCAAAACGCCGCTATCCGTGGGCGGCGATCCAAACCGCACCATAAGCGTCGCCTACCACGATGCCTGTCATCTCGCGCACGGTCTCGGTGTGCGCGAGCCGCCGCGCAAGCTGTTGCAGTCGATTCCTGGCGTTCGCTTGATTGAGCTCGCGGAATCCGATTTCTGCTGCGGCTCAGCGGGAAGCTACAACCTGACTGAGCCGGAGATGGCGCGCGCGCTGGTCGCGCGCAAGGTCGATAACATCATCGCGACCGGGGCCGATTACGTCGTGATGGCGAACGTCGGATGCCAGTTCCAGATCGCCGCCGAACTCCGCCGCCGTAACGCCAAAACTCAGGCGATTCACCTCGCCGACTTCCTGGCTCTGGCGACGCAGCGCCAGCGTGACGCGTAAGACGGAGCAAGAGATCTACAGGTCCGGGCTTGACGGGAGCTGGGTTTCGCCCATCAGATATTTGTCGACGCCGCGGGCGGCTTCGCGCCCTTCCCAGATCGCCCACACCACCAGCGATTGGCCGCGGCGCATATCGCCGGCGGCGAAGATTCCCGGCACGCTGGTCATGTAATCAGCGTCGGATTCGACGTTGCCGCGCCCGTTTAGCTTCACTCCCAGTTGAGCGATCATCGTGTCGGGTTCCGGGCCGAGGAATCCCAGCGCGAGCAGCACCAGGTCGCACTCGATTTCGAATTCGCTGCCCGGAATTTCCTGCATCACCATCCGGCCGTTGTCGCGCTTCCAATCCAGGCGCACGGCGTGAAGCTTCTTGACCACGCCGTTCTCGCCCGAAAAACGCTTCGTGTTGATGCTCCAGTCGCGGATCACGCCTTCTTCGTGCGAACTCGAGCTGCGCAGGATCATCGGCCAATCCGGCCACGGCATCTCGCCGGTGCGCTTTGCGGGCGGCTTGGGCAGCAATTCGTATTGATAGACAACGGCAGCGCCCTGGCGATTGGAAGTTCCGAGGCAGTCGGAGCCGGTATCGCCGCCGCCCAGAATCACGACCTTCTTGCCGGCCGCGCTGATTGCGATTGCGGAGTCGATTGTATCGCCGAGGTTGCGCTTGTTCTGCTGCGGCAGGAACTCCATCGCGAAGTGGATGCCGGCGAGCTCGCGGCCGGGCACCGGCAGGTCGCGCGGCTTGGTGGCGCCGCCGGTCAGGCAGATAGCGTCGAAGCCGCGGCGCAGTTCGTCGACTGGATAATTCACGCCGACGTGGCAGTTGGTTTTGAACTCGACGCCCTCGGCTTGCATCTGCTCGATGCGGCGGTTGACGATCCGTTTTTCGAGCTTGAACTCCGGAATCCCGTACATCAGCAGGCCGCCGATTCGGTCGGCGCGCTCGAACACAGTCACGCTATGACCGGCGCGCGCTAACTGCTGGGCGCAGGCGAGTCCGGCGGGTCCCGATCCGACGACCGCGACCTTCTTGCCGGTAAGTCGAGTCGGTTTTAGGGACTCGACCCATCCTTCGGCGAAGGCGTGCTCGATGATGTTCTTCTCGATCAGCTTGATGGTGACCGGATCGTTGTCGATGTTGAGGACGCAGGCTTCCTCGCACGGCGCCGGGCATACGCGGCCGGTGAAATCGGGGAAATTGTTGGTCGAATGAAGCCGCTCGATCGCCTCGCGCCAGCGGCCGCGATAGACCAGATCGTTCCAGTCGGGAATGATGTTGCCGAGCGGACAACCCTTGTGGCAGAAGGGGATTCCGCAGTCCATGCAGCGCGCTCCCTGCGCGCGCAATTTTTCTTCGGGCATCTTGAGCTCGAACTCGCGCCAATCGTGGAGGCGCTCCTTAACCGGGCGCCGCGACGGCGTCTCCCGTTTGATCTCCAAGAAGCCCGTTATCTTACCCATCCGACCGGTCTCTCCTGTCATCCCCCCGCTTTTTTTCAAATCCTCTGCGTGAAGCGCGGAAAACGCTTCCCAATATTATCGCGCCGCCAATCCAGGATTGGCGGGCGCGCCAAGCGACGGCATTGCCTGCCGCTGCGGAATCACACCGAAGCCAGGCGTGCCATCTCGCTAACCAGATGCTGGCGTTCGAGCACCGCCCGGTACTCGGTCGGCAACACTTTCACGAATTTGCCGGCGAACCCGTCCCAGTGGTCGAGAACGCGCTGCGCGACGGGGCTGTCGGTGTACTGATGATGGCGCGTGATCAGCGTGCGCAGATGGTTAATCTCGGCCTGATCCTTGAGCGCGACCAGTTCGACCATGCTGGTGTTGCAGCGCGAGGCGAAACCGCCGTCCTCGTCAAGCACGTAAGCCACTCCGCCGCTCATTCCGGCGGCGAAGTTGCGCCCGGTCTTGCCCAGCACCACGACCAGTCCACGCGTCATGTATTCGCATCCGTGATCGCCAACACCTTCGACCACCGCCGTCGCGCCGCTGTTGCGCACCGCGAAGCGCTCGCCCGCGATTCCGCGGAAGAATGCCTCGCCTCCGGTGGCGCCGTAAAGCGCGACGTTGCCGATCACGATGTTCTCTTCGGCCTTGAAGGTGGCCTCGCGCGGCGGCCGCACCGTGATCAGCCCCCCGGAAAGGCCCTTGCCGGTATAGTCGTTGGCGTCACCTTCGAGGTAGAGCGCAACGCCCTTAGCCAGAAAAGCGCCGAAGCTTTGTCCGGCCGAACCGGTCAGATGGATCTGAATCGTGTAGGGCGGCAGCGCCTCCGCGCCGTAACGGCGCGAGATCTCCGACGACAGCATCGTGCCCACCGTGCGATTCACATTGCGAATCGGCAGATGAAGCTCGACCGGTTTCTTATGCTCCAGCGCGTCCTTGCACAGCTCGATCAATTGCTTGTCGAGCGCTTGTTCGAGACCGTGATCCTGCGGCTGGACGCAATGGATCGCTACTTCCGGCTCAACTTCAGGCCGATACAGGATTTCGCTCAGATCGATATTGCGCGCCTTCCAGTGGTGGATCGCCTGGTTCATCTCAAGCAACTCGGAATGGCCGACCATATCTTCGAGGTTGCGGAAGCCGAGCTGCGCCATGTATTCGCGCACCTCCTCCGCGATGAACATCATCAGGTTGACCACATGTTCGGGCTTGCCCTGGAAGCGCTTGCGCAGCTCGGGGTCCTGGGTCGCGATACCCACCGGGCAGGTGTTGAGATGGCACACCCGCATCATGATGCAGCCGGAGGCGACCAGCGCCGCGCTGGCAAAGCCGAACTCTTCGGCGCCGAGCAAGGCCGCGATTGTTACGTCGCGGCCGGTCTTGAGCTGGCCGTCGGTCTCGACCCTGATGCGGCCGCGCAAATCGTTCAGCACCAGAATCTGCTGGATCTCGGCGAGGCCCAATTCCCACGGAGCGCCGGCGTGCTTGATCGATGTCAGCGGCGAAGCGCCGGTGCCGCCGTCGTAGCCGCTGATCAGCACCACGTCGGCCTTGGCCTTCGACACTCCGGCCGCGATCGTGCCGACGCCGACCTCGGCGACCAGCTTGACGCTGATGCGCGCGCGGTCGTTGGCGTTCTTGAGATCGTGGATTAGCTGAGCGAGGTCCTCGATCGAGTAGATATCGTGATGGGGCGGCGGCGAGATCAGTCCGACTCCCGGCGTCGAGTAGCGGATCTTGGCGATAAAATCGTCCACCTTGTGGCCGGGCAGTTGTCCGCCTTCGCCGGGCTTCGCTCCCTGCGCCATTTTGATCTGCAATTCGTCGGCGTTGACGAGATATTCGCTGGTTACGCCGAAGCGCGCCGACGCCACCTGCTTGATCGCGCTGCGGCGCCAATCGCCATTGGGGTCGCGTACGAAGCGCGCGGGATCTTCGCCGCCTTCGCCGGTATTGCTCTTGCCGCCGATCCGGTTCATCGCGATGGCGAGATTCTCGTGCGCTTCCTTGCTGATCGATCCGAACGACATCGCGCCGGTCTTGAAGCGCTTTACGATCTCGGAGGCGGGTTCGACCTCTTCGATCGGGATCGGCTTGGCTGGCTTGAACTTGAACAGGCTGCGCAAGGTCGCCAGATGATGGCTCTGCTCGTCGACCAGCCGCGAGTATTCCTTGAACAGGCGGTAGTTGCCCGAACGCACCGCGTGCTGGAGCTTGGCGATGGTGTCGGGGTTGTACATGTGGTACTCGCCGCGGCGGCGCCACTGGTACTGTCCGCCAAGGTCAAGCTCGCCGTCGAGCGCAGGTGCAAACTTGAACGCGTGATAGTGGCGGCGCGCGGTCTCGGCCGCGATCGCGTCGAGGCCGACGCCTTCGATCCGCGAGGCGGTCCAGGTGAAGTAGCGATCGACAACCTCGCGGTTGAGTCCGATCGCTTCGAAGATTTGCGCGCCGCGATAGCTCTGCAGCGTCGAAATTCCCATCTTCGAGCTGACTTTGAGCAGGCTCTTGCTGATCGCCTTGATGTAGTTTTCGATCGCGGTCGCTTCGTCGACGTCCTTGACTATCCCGTCGCGGACCATGCCGGCCAGCGTTGAGAAGGCGAGATAGGGATTGATCGCGCCGGCGCCATAGCCGATCAGCAGGCAGTAATGCATCACCTCGCGCGGCTCGCCGGATTCGACAATCAGTCCCACCTGGGTGCGGGTTCCCTCGCGAATCAGATGATGATGGACCGCGGCGGTGGCGAGCAGGCTTGGTATCGGCGCGTACTCCGCGTCGACGCCGCGATCGGAGATCACGATGATGGTGTGGCCGTCGGCGATCGCCTGCGAAGCGCGCCGGCAGAGTTCGTCGAGCGCGGCGCGCATGCCGGCTTCGCCGTCGCTGACCCGGTACAGCATCGGAAGCGTTACGCTCTTGAGACCGGGCTGTGCCAGGCGTTTGATCTTTTCGAGTTCGACGTTGGTCAGGATCGGCTGCTTGAGCCTGAGCTGGCGGCAGTGAAGCGGGCCTTCCTCGAACAGGTTCTGCTCGCTGCCGATCGTGGTTTCGAGCGACATCACCAATTCTTCACGAATCGGATCGATCGGCGGATTGGTAACCTGCGCGAACAGCTGCTTGAAATAATTGAACAACAGCGGCGATTGATCGGACAGCACCGCCAGCGGGGTATCGGTGCCCATCGAGCCGACCGCCTCCTGGCCGTTGACCGCCATCGGCGCCATCAGCATGCGCAACTCTTCGAGGGTGTAGCCAAACGCTTGCTGCTGCTGGAGCAGATCGTGAGCGGGGCGGCCGTCAAGCGACGGATACTCGGGCGGCTCGGGGAGTTGGCCGAGGTCGAGCAGATTTTCCTTCAGCCATCGGCCGTAAGGCTTGCGGGCGGCAATCGATTCCTTGATTTCTTCGTCATCGACGATTCGCCCCTGAATCGTATCGACCAGGAACATGCGGCCCGGTTGCAGCCGGCCCTTGAGCTTGACCTGGTCGGGCGGGATGTCGAGCACGCCGGTCTCGGATGCCATCACCACCAGGCCGTCCTTGGTCACCAGGTAGCGCGACGGACGAAGACCGTTGCGATCGAGCACCGCACCGATCTGCCTGCCGTCGGTAAACGCGATCGACGCCGGGCCGTCCCACGGTTCCATCAGCGACGAATGGTAGCGGTAGAACTCGCGCTTGCTCTCGCTCATCGCGCGATCGTTCTGCCACGCCTCCGGGATCATCATCATGACCGCATGCGGCAGCGAGCGCCCGGTGCGGACCAGCAGTTCGAGCGCGTTGTCGAACATCGCCGAGTCGCTCCCGGTCGGCTGGATGATCGGAATCAGCTTCTTGACGTCGTCGCCGAACAGCGGGGACGAGAACAGCTTCTCGCGCGCATGCATCCAGTTGATGTTGCCGCGCAGCGTGTTGATTTCACCGTTATGGCTGATGAACCGGTAAGGATGGGCGCGGTCCCAGCTCGGGAACGTATTGGTCGAAAAGCGCTGATGCACCATCGCGAGCGCGCTGACCATCGTTGGATCGAGCAGGTCGGGAAAGAACTGCGGAATCTGGGTCGAGATGAGCTGCCCTTTGTAGACCAGCGTCCGCGAAGACAGGCTGCAGATGTAAAATAAATAGCCCTCGCGTAACTGGGCCGCGCGGACCTCGTTCTCGGCGCGGCGCCGGATCACGTAGAGCTTGCGCTCGAGGGCCTCGTCGTCATCCACGAGGCGCCCTTGTCCGGCGACAAACACCTGCCGGATATGCGGCAGCGCGCGATGCGCGATCCGTCCGCAAGCGTCCTCGACGATTGGAACCGTACGCCAGCCGAGCAGCCGCTGACCCTCGTCCCGCACCACGTGCTCTACGATTTTCTCGCAGGCGCGCCGCTCAACCGGATCTCGCGGCAGAAACACCAACCCCACACCGTAGGTGCCGCGCGCCGGAAGGCCGAAGCCCAGCGCCTGCGCCTCCTTATCCAGGAACTCGT
>JBEKLA010000227.1:0-6706 GCA_050010455.1 Binataceae bacterium (SeqCode)
CCCTAACCTGCGGGCGCGCGCGCGTGGCCAGCGCGCGGTCCCGCGCCGCCCCGTTCTAGAGATTGTGCCCCCTCCCAGTTAATCCGGCCGCTTCCGGCTTTGCATATGCTTTTGGGCGCTTCTTGTGTGTGGGCGAATTATTGAGCCTCACCAACAAGTAGCAATTCGCCACACACACGCTCCGGAAAGTTCGCGGTCGATAAACCGCAGCCGGGTCAAAATGCTGGACCCGGCTGGATGCGGATGATCGTCTCGCCCCGACCCTGGATATGCGATGCCGGGAAACTCGAGTTGGAGGTCCAGACGCCACCGTCACTGTCGAAATCGATCTCGCGAGTGTAAGTCACGCGGGTTGGGAGCGGATAGATCGCGAAGCGTTCGCTGCGAGGGTCGAAACTCATCAGCGTGTCTGAGGAGGTGCCGCAAATCCATATGGTATCGGTACGGCGGTCGACATTGAGTGCGTAGGGAGTGTCCACGCCTCCGGTCGGAAGCGGGAACATCTTGAATTCTCCGGTCGCGGGACGATAGCGCGCAAGCAGGCTGGCACTGAAACCCGGAACCCAGAGATTGCCCTGCGAGTCGAAGCGTAGCCGACGCGGTCCGGGGAATGGCGTTTCGACGATTTGGACTTCGCCCGAGTCAGGATCAAGGCGGCCGATTCGATGCGCGTTGACTTGGCTAAACCACACTCCTCCATCTGGCGCGATATCGATCCCGTATGGTACCGGCCCGGCCGCGCCGGTTTTTGGAGCCGGTATCTGGATACCAAAACGGTTGGCCACCTTCAGCGCCCACGGCATCGCGCGCAGTATCATTTCCTGACGGAAGCTGAGAGCCGGCACGTGGTACGTATGCATCTCGCCGCTCGCCGGGTCGATCATCCCCACCTGGTTGCTGACCGCAAGCGTGTACCACACGCGGCCCTTGCGATCGATGCGGATGGTGTGCGGATACAGCCCCTCCTTTTGCGTGTAGATCTTCCAATGCGTCGTGCGAGGATCGAAATGCGCAACCTGGTTGCCCAGGCATAGTGTCACCCAGATGGTGCCGTCTGGCGCGAATTGAAGGCTGTGCGGCGCGACGCGCGCTTCCACGCCAGGAGCTTGGAGCAGTCCGCTCGAATGAAAGAAGCCGCCGATCGGTAAGTCGCCAGTTGGGATCGCATATTGGCTGCGCTCGTTGGAACGAGGGTCGAGCCGGTAAAGCCGATCGAGGCTCTGGTCGACCGCCCAAACGCTGCCGTCGTGATCGACCGCGATGTCGTGCAGCATCGAGCTCGGCGCTCCCATCGTCCACTCGGTGATAGTCGAAGCGGCCGCGGCGCCCTCTGGCGCGGCAGGCGCGATGAATTCGGGCTCGGTCAACGCCTTCACGTAGTTATGTTCGTCGAACGCGGCGTTGAGCGCGTCGGGCAGCTCGGCGCGAAGCTCGGACGAGATCCGGCCGCCCATCCCCGCCATTCGGTCAAAGATTGCTTGCCACTCTTGGCTGCTGTGGCGGGCCCGTGTAGCCCAACTCCCCTGCTGATGACAGTAGACGCACTGGCGGATGAACTCGTCGCGTCGCGCGTCGCTCGAAAGGCGGGCAAGCACCAGGGGCATCCATCGATTAGCCGGTAGCTGCCAGGCAAGTTGCTTCGGGTCGGTCTCAGCGCTGATCTTGAGATCGAGCGGCTTGCGGTCGATGCTCAAGCTCAGGCCGCTTTTACTCAAATCCTTGTAGCCTGGCCGACGAACAGTTAGGTCGTAGGGTCCGTCCTCCAGCGGCAGACGAAAGCTACCGTCCGCGCCGGTGAAGACCGTCGTCGCGCGCAATAAGACCCGGTTCGTGAAGCTCACCGTCGCACCAGCGATTGGATGTCCGGAGCCGTCGCTTATTGTTCCGGTGAATATGTGAGTATCTGCAGCTACCGCGGTGCCCTGCTGAACAAAGATGAGTGCGGCGGCCAGAGCGGCACACGCCAGCCGTAGTGCGCGATCGGAAACAATACTTGAGACTGCGACCCCGATCCGGTTGGTTCGACGCTTCATGTTGGTTTTGGTTTCGTGGATCGATGGCGACCCCCGACGAGGCTTGGTCGAGATCTATGCGCTCATCGCGCATCCATTGGTTAGTAGCTCATCGCCGGCCGGTAGACGCAATCGCAATGATGACCTTGCGGACAGTCCGGAAGCGGCAGATGGGGAGCCTCATCGGGTAGATAGACCTTGCCCGCTGGCAGGTGACGGGCGGCTTCGCAGCAGTCGGGCCCCGGTTCAGCGACGACGCCCAGAATCGGGCCCTTCGCCTTCATTCCTAAGGCATAGGCCGCCAAGGCGTCCTCGGCATAGCCGGGATCCTTCCCCCTCTGATGGTGGAATTGGTTTAGCCATTCCAAGGCGCTGGATTCGCTCGATCTCTCACTGACGGCGCCCGCCGCCGCCCCACCTGCGCGCTCCGATGGGACATCGCTCCCGTTGCCGCCGTCTTCGGAGACGCTGCGGGAGACGTGCTTCACGCGCAGGCCCAATATATTAGCGCTCACGCGTGCCAGTGTTGGAATGTTGTGCAGCATGTTGGTGTAAGACGCGTTGGCTAGCGGGCAATGGCATTCCTTCGCGGCGATACTGCGGCGCACCTCTTTGATTTTTTCACCGAACCAAATCTTCTTGAAATCGTAGTCGTGATCGCGAAGACTGCCCAGGTTGTCGGCCCGTACGCAGCAAGGCCACACCGTGCCGTCGGCATAGATCTGGGCGCTCACCCAGCCAGCGTAACAATCGATTACCTGATCTTTCTCCTCCAGGATGCGTTTGACCAGCTTGTAGTACTCGACGCGGAGCGCTTCCGTGAATTTGGCCATGCCCGTGAAACGCTTTCCGTTTGCGTACGCGATTATACGATCGGCCGCCTTTACGTAGTCCGCAGGGCTAGGCGTAATGGGTAAGCCGACCGTGTCGAGTTCGACGCGGGGCTCGGCAATCTCCGTGATGAACTGATCCGCGCCGGACCGGTCGGCATATGCAATCAGCTCGTCCACGCGACCAACGTTGAACCTCGAAAGGACGGAGTGGATGCCTACCGTGAGGTTGCGCAGCCGTCCGCGCAGGCCCAACAGCTGACTCAACCGCAGCTCGAATTTCTCGAAGTTACCCGAGACGCCGCGGATGAAGTCGTGCTCCGCGCCTATTCCGTCGAGCGATAGGTTGACGATCAGCTGGCTCTCCGGACAGGAGCGGGCGATGCGCTCGACCCGGTCGGGGATAGAAGGCAGGATGCCGTTGGTGGGGATGCTGATGACTCCCGGCCGGCAGTGCTCGTATGCGAGCTGGACCAGCTCAACCACATGAGAGTACATCAGCGGCTCGCCACCGCTGATGGTGAACCAGTACGGCGCTCGACCCAGGGAGGCCAGGACCCTGCCCCATTCGTCCAGGGTCAGCTCGTCTTCGCGCTTCATCCAGATGTTGCATGTGAGGCAGCGCGAATTGCACTTCGGGGAAGGCGAGAGCGTCAGGTTCAGCGGCAGAATCTGGGGCCACCCCACCCGGCGATATAGCTTGAACAGCGGGACACGTGCGAGTACGCCGCCGATCGAATTCATCTAATGCCTAAATGCCGGCTGCTTCACTCGTTTCTTGGGATTCATCCAGCCGCTTGGTCGTCTTGGCGATCTTCCAAATGCTGTGGTCGCGCCGCCGCTTGTAATCGCGCCTGCCGAGAAATCGCCCGTATGCCTCCAGTGCCACCACCGCCCACGTCTGGAGGAAAGCGCGAGGGCGCCAGTCCAGATTACGCAGCACTAGCCGGAGTATCTTCATGCCGTTGAGTGTGGCTACACGGTAGCCCGCGTCGCGCAAAGCCAGCTGTCCCGCATAGTTGCGACGGCGCTGGCAAAGGAAGTCTCTGACGGTTTCAGGGCCTTTGTTGTATGCGATGGCGGATCCAACGTAGCGCACGCCGTACCCCTGCCCGCGGATCGTCGACTCGATGCTACCCTCGTCCACCACCGTGCTGTGGGGAATCTGCTGAAAGATTTTGCGGAATGCTATCAGCTCACCCGCTTTGAAGTCGATCAAGTTGATCTGGTGATGTAAGCCCCAGAGCAGGTGTGCCGCGAATCCCATGAAAGTGCGTGGATCGTTGACGGGCACCGGGCGGCAGGTGGTCATGGTTATTGCGGGATCGGCGAACGGGGCGACCAATTGCTCGATGACATCAACGGCTGGAAGCAGATCGGCGCTGCATATCAGCAATATTCGCTTGCTCGCCTCGGAGAGGAAGCAATTAACCGCGGAAGCCTTCCCCTCGCGCCGCTCCTGCACCAAAAGGCGAATCCGCGGATCCCGCTCCGTCCAGCTTCTGACGATGGATTCGGTGCCGTCGGTGCAGCCACTGGCGACCACAATGATCTCAGCCAGGGCCACAGTGGTCGTGCGTTGCGACACGACGGCCTTGAGCAGACGGCCTATGTTTGCTTCCTCGTTGTGGGCCATGATGCCCATCGAGCATGCAATAGGCTGAGAGGGAACCCCAATGTCCATGTCAGCGTCCCGCTTCCGCGTAGAGCCTAGGACCAGAAATCAGACCGCGTTCATGGGTTGTCTCGCCCGACCGCATTTGCGGCGACCGATGTGGCGGGAGTCTCGAGGGCCGACTCGATAGAGGTTGATTTAAGCGGTAGGCGCAATTCTGCAGAATCAGCGCGCGGCCTCGAATGATTGGTTTTCGAGGGCTGTTACCAAATACGCGCGAGCTACCGAATCGACATCGAATCAGCGGGAGAACCACTTCAACAGCAGGGTGCATGCGGCTGCCCACTGTCCAGAGGCACCTCAACTTATTGGACTGAATTTGCGAATCAGGACCAATAATAACGCAGTATAGCTGGTCTGCGCAAGGTTGTGTCATTACCGAAACTTAATTTCCCCATAGGTGCAGCTTCACGAAACAAACGCGTGCATAAAGCTGTTTCATGATTCGACGGAGAAGCCAAGATCGCCAAGACCAACCTTCAGGTAACCGACGCCTACCTTCCGGACACTACTTCAGCGGTTGTGGACCCGGTAGTGAGTCGATAGACGGACGCGTAGGCGAGGATCGTCAGAGCGAAAAACCAGTTATCTGTCAGCAATCTTAGCAGCCACCGCGGTAAGATCGCTGCCAAGATGGTGAAAAAAGACACCGAGTAGTCAAGCAGCGAGAAGTGAGGAGGCAGCGATACCAAGAAATCGGGAGGCACCGACAATATAACCAGGAAAAAGCTGGCCGCCCCCAACCATATGGCCGAAGATGACGCTTGGCCGCGAATTGCCTGCGCCGCCAGAACTGCGAAGGGCACCAAAAGCAGGATCATGTAATGAACCCAGGCGGTTGGCGAGAGCAGTGCAACAACCGCCATCCAAAGCGCAAATGCGCGTTGGTCGCTACCTCGCCCACTACGTTTCGTGGCAGTCTCACGGACGGTAAGCGCAAGCAGCGCTATTTGTGCAAGCACGACCAAGAGCCGCCTAACCCAATCGAGCGGGCCGTTCCAACCCGTGCCGGTTAGCTCCCAGAAGAGGCGCGAGATGAAAGTGTCGAGGTTGATGAGGCTGGGAGATCCAAGCTGATGGACTGACGCAAGCCAGCCGCCGTTGATGCGGTCGGGCAATCGGCCAGCGAAGGCAACGGTGCGCGATAGACCGACTAGAGCCATAGTGGCAGCGCCGCCTATCAGAAGGCCAAGAGCAGTAAATACTATTGCCGACCATCGGCGTTTCACCAGTAGATATCCAACGAGAAATAGCGGATAAATCTTGAGCAAGCCGGCGAACGCCAGGGTCAAGCCGCCCGCGCGGTCGTTACCCTGCTGAAAGCACAGCCACGCTACAACCATCATTAGTAGTAAGATCATGTGTGGCTGGCCCCAGCCGAAGCTGACAGCGATTGGTTGGTAGAAAAGCGCCAGGGCTGCGAGTGACAGCCCCGTCTTCGCGTCCAGTTCCAAATCTTTGCGCAACAACAGGTAAAGCGACAGCAACAAGGCCGCGAAGTTGAGGCCGCTCCAGACCCAGTACGCCGTTCCGAACGTTAACAGCGTCAATAGCTCCATGCATAAGACGAATGTCGGGGGGTAGCCGGTGCGGGTCCGCGCTTTGATCTTGAGACCGTAACTGTGAGCGGTTAGGCGCAGATCCTCGGTGTATGGGTTGACACCGTCGCGCATTGCGTAGGCATAGATGTAGTAACAAGCGAAGTCGTTTTTATCGCAGCGGTTTCCAACTTCGTCGAAGCGCGCGCGGAGACTGGCGAGTGTGCTGAGGGTCCAGAGTAACGCGGCCAAGCATAGAATCGCAGACACATAGGAATTCTTGAACAGTGATGCAAGGAAGGCGGATAAGCCCTGCAGCGATACGGGCGGGCGCCGCGTCTTCACTTGGGAAGCGGCGCCCGATGCTCCTGCGCGCGGATCTCGGCTGCTCAACGGCGCGCCCAAGCAACGTCTTTGCGGCCCATACGTGATGTGCTCGATCGCCAGTCGATAGGCGTGATGCATACACAAGTAGCGACAGCAAGGCAAACCAGTCTCGTGCTGGCGAAACCCTGAGCCAGAGAGAGCGTTGACCTGCGCCCTCCTTGTCGCAATTGACTGATCGGCCGGCTGCGCCCGAGAGCGCCGGGACGGGTCGAAAGCCGCCGCCGGCGATGAGGCATCATTTGGCGGTCACGCACGCAGGAATTT
>JBEKLA010000228.1:0-6704 GCA_050010455.1 Binataceae bacterium (SeqCode)
CGTGGATCGCTCGCGCCACCGGCTCCTTGCCGGCTCCGCTCTCTCCGACGATACACACCGTGCCGCGCGTCGCCGCCGTCGCCTCGATTCGATCGTAGAGCCGGCGCATCGTCGCGCTTGCCCCGACCAGCCCGTGAAACCGGCTGCGCTTCTCGGGCGGCAACTGGGCCGCCTCCTGTTCCAGCGACTGAATTCGTGCCGCCGAGACCGCGGTTCGCGACCGGAAATACGCATCGGCCAGTACGATCATCCGGCAGTGGCTTAGCTTGTCGAAGATCAGATACGACCTGGGCATCGTGCCCGCGGGGAACACCCGCGTCGCACTCTCTTCAAACAGATGCATTGAAACTATCACTTCGGCAAAAGAAACCTGGCGCTCGGCAAGCGCTTCTCCCACCTGTCGCACATCGGCGGTGAAACCGGCGATATCTTTCTTGGCTAGATGACCCACAGTGGCGTCGAGGTCAGCTCCGTAGAAGCGCAAAAATTCACTCTTCGACAGCGCGCGGCTGTCGCCAAAGTGCAGTACGTACAGCGAATGCCAGTGCTCTAGAACTTCATCACGATGGCTGAGGATCGTATTCAGTATCCGCTGTAGATCTTCGATCTCGTAGTCCCACACCAGATTGAAGAAAGCTGGGTGAGACAGTTCGGTCCCTCTTGTCAATGCCATTTTGGCCTGCGCTTCGCTCGACAGAAAAGCTGCCCCCTTCAGTGCATCACAACCTAGCAAAGATGATTCCGATCGAACCAGAGGGTGACGCCAACGGAGCCGTCGCTCTACTAAATCTCGCTCCCAGGCAGACGATTAGCTGGCACGGTCGATGCTTCGCTGAGTCGGGGGTCTGCAAAATACTTGTGGGGCTTGAGAGAGGATAACTGGTTCGCTAGGCGGGCCGTCGGCCAGGAAGAGGGTCGTCGGTGGGGTGGCTGAAGGGAGAGCGTCGGTTTAGGAATGGGTTGCAACAGGCCCTTCGGGCTGCCGATCCGGCGAGCGTGCCGGATGGTCTTGCAAGGGGCCCTGTGACGGTTAGCAGAGATGGTCAGTGGTGTGGAGATAACTATTGCGTGAGATAACTATTGCGTGATTGATGCCGCGCACAACTGGATTGGCCGGGTGGCCTCGAGCAGCCGCCTCGGCAGTTACCGCTTGCGCCGATATCAATCGAACGCCCAGGAGTTTTTTGACGCAGCCGCGCAGTTCGAAAATCAATTTGATGAGGCTCAAGGTGAAGCCGCAAGACAACGATGACGGAAGCCGCCCGGTGGCCACAAGGCCGCAGGGCCCCGAGCCCTCGATAAGCCCCAGTCCGGCGCCGTTGACGCCGAAGCGGCCAACCGTCGTCGTGCTGACTCGCGACGAATCATTGCAGCGATTGATCTCGGGCGTCTGCGCATCGCCATGGGTGGTGGAAAGCAGCTCTGACCCGAGCCCTGGGTGCGACCTCGTGGCTGCGCACAACGCTCGGATGGTGGTGATCGACGACGAGGTGGTTCCGGCACCTGAGCGGGGATGGTTATGCAACCAGATCAACAAGCTCGCACCCCACGCGGCACTGATCTATATTGCCTCGCAACATAGCGTGGAAATGGAGAAGACGGCGCGGGCCCATGGAGCAATCTGCTACACTGCGAGACCACTCGATGCCGGCCGCCTGAGCTCAATGCTCCAGGCATGGCTCAAAAATCCCACGGCCTGATTGATCGTCGGCATGATGTGCTACCGACGAGGAGCACAAAGGGACATACGCAAGCTCGTTTCGCTCCCGGCAGCCCAGTCTTATCCCGCCACCACCTATCTGCACTGATACCTATCGGCTTATCCTACGGAGAATCGAAAATAGAAGGAATCGCCTCTTCACGCGCAAAACAAGCGGTGCCGACGGTTCGAATTCACTTCGCTCCGCCGGCGAGTCCGCGTAGCTGCGGATTCTCCGCTCAAATCAGCGAAATAGTGAGCGGTTACGGCTTGATTCGGGTCTTGGGCGGCACCGGAGAAAACCACTTTCGGGCCTTTTGCGCGCGCGACGCGGCCACTGGTTGGTAACCTTCGCGTCGATCAGCCCGTCACAGCGTCCCTGTGCTTACGCCGGAAAGGCTCATGGACCCAAAAATCGAAATTCGCGGTCGCGCGCGCGTGGCTAGCGCGCGGTCTACGCTCGGCCGAACGTGGAGATTTGACCGCCCTCCCCGCCTTAGTCCGGCCGCTTTCGGTTCCGCATATGCTTTTGGGCGCTTCTTGTATGTGTGGGCGAATTGTTGAGCCTGGCAACAAGTAGCAATTCGCCACACACAGCTCCGGGCCGAGGCCGACGATTACGTCGAGCGTCATCGCGGCGAGCGCGACGAGCACGGACACGCGCTGGTGGTGCGCAACGGCCGAGCCCAGCCACTTCTCAGGCACAGCCGAACCGGAACGGCGGATGTCGCGAAGTTCACGGAGATAGTCTTCTAGTGGGTCGTGCGCCATCTTGAATTGGCGGGCACTTTAGCATCCTCGGTCCGGGATTGGCGACGGAACCGGCTCTTCTAAGTTTGTTCGTCGGATGATTTGGGAACCGGAGTGTCCTTGCGACCACGCAGCCATTCCACGACGGTGTGATTCTTGTCTGAGAGTAAAATCATGTTCCAGAATTTTTAAGCTAGCCCATCGCCGGTTTGCGCTTTGGGCAGTCATGAGTCTAGGCTTTCTCCCTGTTGGA
The DNA here is from genome assembly GCA_050010455.1 of Binataceae bacterium (SeqCode). GTDB lineage: Bacteria > Desulfobacterota > Binatia > Binatales > Binataceae > DATJOQ01. The sequence goes on from JBEKLA010000228.1 coordinate 2,703, forward strand.
GCCAAAGGGGTTTTATTTGCACGCGGAAGACCGAAAGTCGCTTGAGACGGGCAAGGTCGCCCAAGCGCTCTCGGCGAGTTGCTATCGCGTCACTTTCACCGCAACCCAGCGTTTGGACCTTCCAGCGTATCTCGGCTCGACGTTGCGCGGCGCATTCGGACGCGCGTTTCGCGCGCTGGCGTGTCCGTCGAGGATCGGGGAGCCATGTCCGATTCCCAACGAGTGTCCCTATCATTCGATCTTTGAATCGTCACCGCCGCCGGATTCAGATGCGCTGCGGACCCACGAAGAAATTCCCCGGCCATTCGTGATTGCTCCTGAATGGAGGCTCGCGCCGGAGGGTCGCGATGCGCGACTGGTCTACGAACCCGGACAGGAACTGTACTTCGGGCTGGTATTGATCGGACGCGCCCAGGAATTCTTCCCACACTTCGTGGTCGCTCTACGCGAGATGGATCGCATCGGACGCGGACGACGGGCGATCGAGCTTGCGCGCATCGAAGCCGTCGACGCCTCAGGTGCGTCGCCGCGCGTGGTCTATGACGCCGGTGACAACGTCGTGCGTGGAATAGGCTCGCCGATGACCTTGGAGGACTGCGCACGCGAGCCAATCCCGCGCGGTCCCGTGACTATCGAGTTCGTCACGCAAACGCGGCTCAAGCACGAAGGATCGTGGGCACGCCTTCCCGAGTTTCATATCGTGTTCCGCCGCCTCCTGGGCCGGCTGTCATCGATGGCGCGTTTTCATTGCGGCGGTCCGCTCGATGTAGATTTCAAAGGCATGATCGATCGGGCACACGAGATCCGCCTCATCCGCAATGACACACGATGGGTCAGTTGGTCACGCTATTCGAGCCGCCAAGACAAGAAGATGCAGTGGGATGGTTTAGTGGGCGCTGCAACGTACGAAGGCAACCTCGCCTCGTTCTGGCCCTACCTAAAGTTCGGCGAGTACGTCCACGTCGGGCACGGCGCCACGTTTGGATTGGGGAGGTACAGCTTGGAGGCTCGATGTCACTAGTTAGATTTACCGGACATCCGCTACCTGATGTAGGAATTGCGACGCTGTGCGCGATGGCCGGTAAGCGCGGCCCCGACCAGCTCACCGTCGAGGACTTCGATATTGTAGCTGACGAACTAAGCGCCAATTACTTCAGCGGAATCATGGGCAGCTATCTGAGCTGCGTGTTCATGAATTCGGAGTACGTCCAGCCAGAACCAAAGGACGCGGAGGGCAAGCGAAAGAAAATACAGACGCGAAAGGAATACGAGACTCGTGTTCTGCGCGCTCACCGTTGGGCCGGTGACGCAGGCGCGGCTGGTCTCCGTTGCGCATTCTCCCAAGAGCCCGCGACCCATCTGGTGCACCGGTCGCAAATCCCGATGCTTACCGGCGAGGGCGTTTTGAATTTTTTTCCTGCCGGTCGTGGAATGCTGCCAATCGCCGGCCCGTACTTGGTCGCGATTCAAGCACTGCCGATGGGCGGCCGTCGGGCCGAGGGGAAGTTGCTTTTTTCACACAGCGATGACCCAGAACTCATGATCGAATTGGCACACTTGTGCGTGAATGACAATCGGCGGCTGCTCGATCTGGGCCGCGTGAATAAATTGCCGGCGATCAAAGGCCCAGATTTATCATTGGTGAGGGAACAAGGGGCGAGAGACCAAAAAACGAAGCAGGCCAAATACCCAGACGTCAAGGCTCCCATGTCATTTGTGGCTTCCGACTTGTCGGACATTTCGTTGGCCAAGAGTTCCGCGGCGCAAGCTTTTGGCTCCGTTACGGTCTACGTGATGTCCAGTTCGGGTCAGGCTCGGCCACCAGAGACGGTGCCACTCGAAGTGCATGCTATTCCCTCGCCAGTAGTTCGTTTCTTCCGGCTTGTTGGCCAGCCTCCAACTGGTAGGACCTGGAGAGCTCTTGTTGCGCGGTCGTGGCGTGCGCCCCAACCCGAGAAGGAAACGACTGAGGCGGGAAACGGCGAGAATTCGGCAGTAAATGAAGACAAACCGACAAGATCGAAGCGCTCCTCCAAAACACAAAAGTCAAATGTACCGGGAGGCGCAGGCCGCTCAAGAAACGATCTGTACAGCGATTTCTTCAGGATTTTTGACGCCGATTTCATCGATACAAAGTCGGCCCAAGCCTTCCTTCGCCGACATCTCTTCCGCAGTGGCCATTGGCGACAGCTTGTGCGATCAAATGCGCCAACAGTATTCGAAGAAGAGCTTTCTTTAGTGGATTGGAAACTGGCCGACCTTTTTCTGCGCGAGGTAATTGGAATGGATCCTCGACGAATCGAAAAACTTCGTGAGTTTGCGGACAAGCTTGCCACTTACGTGGCGAATTCAAACGACAAAGGGCTTTTCCGCGATTTGGTGTTTGCCGGTCGCTCGTGGGAGGTACGCAACGCGCTGACCAAAGCACAACGAAACCAGGCGAAGGATCATGGCAATCTGCTTTTCGGTCTTCAGGAGTATCTCGATGTGTTTGAAGCAGACGGAGCAGTAGGAATCGCCGACTGGAGCCTGACGCGAGACTTGATTTCGATCAGACTGGTCGAGTCTCTGCACAGCAAGGACTTTTTCAAGGAGAAATCCGATTGGCTCGAACGCCCGCAAAGCGATCCGAGCATAACAACAGCGTAAATCTCTGGGAAGGGAGAACCATGGCATACGTAACAGGTTTGTTCGTCGTCGATGCGCCCGCGTCCGCTCTGAACAACGCCGGTCCTGATACCGGAGCCAAAACCGACAATACGATAGCGGTCAAGAAGATTAGGACTCCAACCGGAGATCGGCCCTATGTATCCGCGCAGGCGGTTCGCTACTGGATCCGAATGACGCTCCAGAACGCAGGCGGGAAGTGGACTGCGGCACCTGTGTACCGTGAAGGCAAGGTCGCATACACTGCGGCGGATCCAATTTCTAACTGGGACGACGATCTTTTCGGTTATATGCGCGCTCCGTCAAAGAAGACCGATGCGACAAAAGATGCTGCTGCCACGCCTCTCGAGAAGGACCGCGAAATCACACGCATATCACCCTTTCGAGTTGGCACGATGGTAGCCGTAGCGCCTTCGGCAATCATTGACGATTTTGGCACCATGGCGCGCCAGAATGGCGACCCGGTTCCCTACGAGCACCAGTTCTATCGGGCTCACCTGGCGTGTCTCTTTTCTCTGGACTTGACTTGCGCCGGCACGTTCTTCGACGGCGAGCGCGTAGGAATCAAAAATCTCGATTCTAATCGGCGCAAGAGAGCCGAAGAATCGGGTTTGTCAAAAGTTGAAGTCCGCGGACAAACTGCTTTTCGGCTACCAATTGAACAGCGTCAGGAACGGGTTGCGACGCTACTAGCAGCACTTGGGGTGCTCGATGGCGGGGCAAAACTCACCCTCCACTATACTGACGTTGCTCCGTCAATGATTTTTGCGGCGGTGACACGCAGCGGCAACCACCCTTTTGCCAGAGTTTTGACCGCATCGAGTCGGCATGAAACTGAGCTACACGCCGAAGCCTTGGCTGAGATCCTCGAAGCCTACAAGAACGACTTCCTTTCCAAGATTCATGTCGGTTGGGCCAAGGGCTTTCTCGACGGGGAACGGCCGAAACTTCCTCAGCACGAACTCCTGCTGCCAGCCGTGCATCCTCGAAGCGCGATACAGGATCTGGCGAAGGAATTGGAAGCGAAGGAACATCAGGATTGGTATGCCTAGATGAGAGCCGCCAAGATCAAGATTTTGGCGCCCATTGCTTCGTTCCGTTACCCGCATTTTCTCGTCGGAAAGCAGGTGTCCTACGCGATGCCTCCGCCGTCGACGATTTATGGACATATAGCCAGCGCCATGGGCGTATGGCCTGATCCCGCTTCTCTCAGCATTGCTTATATCTTCACATTTGAGTCGAGAGCGACGGACTTGGAACACCAGCACATCATATCGAGGAATCCTCCCGATAAGCTGTCGAAGGAACAATCGGCAAATTTTAGGAAGTGGCGTG
>JBEKLA010000229.1:0-6696 GCA_050010455.1 Binataceae bacterium (SeqCode)
CCTCCCCACCCCTAACCTGCGGACGCGCGCTCGTGGCTAGCGCCGCGGTCCTGCGCCGCCCAGTTCTAGAGATTTTGCCCCCTGCCCCTAATGAGGGAAGCGCGACGCGCTATCTCCGTTTTGCCGATCGGTTGTATTCAGCTAGTCCCCGTCCCAAACCGGTCTCCTCATTATCCATCGCACCTGCATAGCCCGCCGCCAGCCTGTCTGCTCGGTCCAATGAGTGATTTTCGGTACTGGCTTAATTGCCCGTGACGAAAATCCGCCGCTTGATTATCGACGATAGCCCCTTGATCTGTCCAACAAGCCGATTCTTCTAATCGAATGCCTCGAGACGCTGCCAGTTGATTTTCCACAGCGTCACTCGTTGGTCGACGAAGCCGGTTTCGTCGTAGACTTTTTCAAACAGCTTGTCGTATTTGCCGTCGAGGTACATCAGACGGCTGAACGTCGACCGAAGAAGACTCGGCGATCCCAGCCGAACCCGCGCGCCCGCTGGATCTATTAGAACCCCGACCTTGGGATATTCCGCCGCTCCGTTGGATATATCCTCCAGCCCTTGAGCGCCCGCGATCAGGATCGCGCCCGGCGTGCTCCGTTTTGTCTGCATCGCGGTACTGCCTGGCGCCGCAGCGTGGACAACCACGATACGGGTGTCGGTCGGTTTGTCCGGAGAAAATATCACCCCATCGATCGCGGTTGCGTCGTCCAACCTCACGCCTGCGCGGCAACCCATTAGCGCACTTGTGCCCAGCTTTTCGCAGGTCACCCAGGGCGATGCGAGGCTGCTTTGTGCGGGCGCGATAAAGCTCTCGACCTCGGACGGAGAATCGAGCGATTGGGCGCGTTCGTACAATGAGCGGGCCTCATCCGCGGAATATCCCAATCGCGCTCGCAACTCCGCCGTCGCGATTGCAGGGGGTAGCGCACGCGCCCGCGCAACAATGTATGCGCGCCGAAAATCCCACGTCGCCAGCCCCCACCACCCTGCCGCCCCCGGCTTCATCGCGCTGCTCAAAAGCAGATAGGCAGGCGGCGGATCGCAATGCGTTGTGCCCAGGACATCGAGCAGCGACGATGCGCTCAACTTGTGTTCCGCCAGGTATGCCTGCGCCTGCCGCCGCCCCATCCCCGCCAGCTCGGATATCATCGCCTGCGCTTTGAGACCGTCGACGCCGTAGGAGACCAGTTTTCCGTAAGCGCCCTCACGTCCTTCTGCTTCCGGTGTGGCGTCGGATCCACAATCGAGCATCCGTAGCAGACCGGCACTTTTGATCCCGGTTTGAGCGGCAAGCACCTGCGCAGTCCAATAGGGGATGTGCGTCTGCAGCGATCCGCCGTCGTTGTTGACCCAGCGTTGCGCTACGTACTTGACCCAGTAGCCGTAGTCCCACCAGGTGTTGATGATCGCATCCGAAGAAGAACTCTGGCGCGCAAAGTTCAGCGTATCCCACCACGCGCGGTTCATCATTGGAAGATAGCCGCGTGCTGACTCATACCCCTGCCACACCGGCAGGATCAGGACTGCCGCCGACACTGCTAACATCGCCGGGCGCGAAAATTGCCCTACTGAAGGCCGGATCCGGGAAACCAGCCCCTCCGCCCATTGTTCCAGCCGGCCCATCGAGGCTCCGAATCCAAAAGCGAACGGAGAAACCAGCAAAAGGACGAACCGAAGTCCCTGATACGATTCAAACAGAGCAGCCAGGAACCACACGATTATAATAAGTGCGGGGCCGCGATCGTTGGCCTGCTCCTGATCTAAAAAGAGATCCATCAGGATCGCCACGCCCAACGGCGCAGCGAGCAGAGCAAGCATGCTGACGCGGCCGAGATTTGAGGTGACCAGGTACAAATCGAGACAGCCACTGACGATGAGTAGGGCAAAATGCCGCGGCCTCCAACGCCCCCTCGGCAGCAGCATCACCACCAGCCCGATCAAACTTGCGAAAAAGTAGAACCGGCCCACCACAATCGACTCTATGGCGCTGAGGTTCGTGGGATACAGTTCGGCTACCGTGGCGAATACGTTGGGCCACCATGCCGTCTGACCGGTGCCTGCGGACGAATATGGCGCTGCGATTAGCGGCTTGACCAGTTCCAACGGAAAGCAGAAGCCTTCGCGATCTCCGACCGTCGTCGCGAAAAACCCCGCAGCCAGATAGAAGACCGCGATAACAATTCCCGCCCGCTTTACCTTCGCCGCACTCCACGAAGCGCCCGAGTATCTTTTGATTGCGACCCCAAACATTTCCACTATCAGGCTTGCCGCGAGCGCTATCAGCACGACGCCGGCGGCGAAGGGCCACCCCGTCCACGTCGCCGCGTCGAGTCCCACGAACAGCCCTGCAATTATCGCGAGGCCGATCTGGCGGCGCGCACGCGATGCGCTAATCGCCTCACTTGCCGCCCAAACCACAAACAGCGGGAGCACGACGTTCCATACATCGTCATCACTGCCCAGACTGCGCGACAGGAAAAGTGGATTGACCGCGACCAGAAGAGCTGCGCACAGGCCGCCAAGCTCGCCGGCCAGCCGGGCGCCGAGCGCAAAGGCTGGAAATACTCCGAGCACGCCGACAATCACCGGGACCAAAAACGAGCTGGACTCCAGAGGATAAGCGGGGTTGAAGAAGGTAATCAGGCGGTGCAGAGCGACGATCGCAGCGATATGAAGCGAGCGGTGGTAAAGGGCGCTCCTGCCTACCGGAGCGTTCGCATAGGTATCGCGGCATTGCCCGCCCGTGACCGCGTCGCAAGTAGTTCCCGTACGCAGGTAGTTGCGCGCCATGCGGAGCCAATGATAGCTGTCCAAATCGCCGAGGAAGATGTGCGATGCGCCACCGGCGTCCTGGAAGCTGAACTCCGACCTGAGCTTCGTAACGATCTGTGCGCGCTCGCCATTGAACTGGCCCCGATGCTGCCCATGCCATCGAGCAACTCCGCCGAGCAGCTCGGTCCATCGGCGCGAAGCGGGCAGATCTGCCGACAGGCTCGCCGCGATTCTCTGCCCCACCCGATTCGTTTCCCGAAGAGCGGCATCGTCGTCCAGCACGCCGAGGGACAGCGGCAGGAGGCGAATCCACGCAACCAGCGCGGCCGCGGCTATGAGCAATGCCCAATGCAGCAGCGATTCGGCGATGATCCCTCGCGATGACGGTAAAACGTTGGCGCGCGCCGGAGCCTCAGCGCTGTGAGGCGTCTGTGCAGAATCAATTGTTACCGCCGATGACAATCGGGGCCGCGCCTTTTCTGATTACCTATTTGCACATCAGAACGACCGAGCAGGACCGCAATACCGCCCAACGTGCTCGTCGCTCGGCCGGCTCCCTGTCAGCGTACGCCGACGCCTTCCAGCTGAACCTTTTGCGGACTCTTCCAAGCGTTGTCGAAAACTAGCAGCGTTCCTTTCTCGGTTCCTTTGCTCTGAGGCTTAAAGACAATATCAAAATAGCAACTTTGGTCCGCTGTCAGTACGAATGACACCGTTGGGCAATTCGTGCTGGCGACTCTGAAATCTGGTCCAACGCTCCAGCTATAGATTTTCAGCGGACGACTATTTCCGTTGGTCAGCGTGACCATTTTCGGTGCGGAAGTGGTTCCGATCCGTTGCGTCCCGAAGTTCAAGCTCGACGGCTGCAACGTTACCAGTGGGCTCGGCATCGGCGTGGGGGTGCGCGTTGGAGTCGCGGTGACCGTCGGCGTGGCGGTGTGAGTTGCGGTCGGCGTTGGCGTACGCGTGGGGGTCGGCGTCCGGGTCGGAGTCGGCGTATGCGTCGCTGTAGATGTCGGGGTCGGTGTCGAGGTCGGCGTAGCCGTAGGAGTCAACGTCTGTGTCGAGGTAGGAGTTGGCGTGGCTGTGGCCGTCGGCGTGGCGGTTGAGGTCGCAGTTGCTGTGGGCGTCGGTGCGATGTTGGTGAGGGCGAACTCGGTGCTCGCATTTCCAAACGCCGCCGTCACGTTGTAGCTTCCGCCGAAGCCGTTGGCCGTGACAGTCGTGGACGCGTTGCCATTCTCGTCGGTCATTGGTCCGGAAGGAGATAGAGTGGCGCTTGCACCAGTGAGTGGCGCGGTAAAATCCACTATTTCGTTCGGCAGCGGAACACCGGAAACATTCTCAGACAGGGTAACTGCCAAAGCATTCTGAAATGCTGTCCCTATATCCGTCGATTGGGGCGTGCCGCCCGTCGCCGTGAGCGATGGCCTTTGGAACTCATCCGCACCGATGTCCACTTGGCCGCCGACTGTGCGCGGGAAGTCGCGCTGATCGTCAGGCACCGCAGCCTCAGTGAAATTCCCCGCGCCGATTGCCGGGCTTTCCGGCTTGGGCAGCAGAGTCTGGGTAAGCCCGCCGTAATTACCCAGCGGCAGCAGCAGCGGATCTAACGGGCTGCTCAGCGTGCCGAGCAGCGTCGATGTCGTGAAGCCGGTATTCCCCGCATCGGTTCCGTTCGTGCCAATCAGATTGCCCCCCTGGTCGGTGAACACGCCGGCCGCATCCGGATAATTCGTCGCCGTGTTCCCGCCCACGATCGTATTGGCGATAGAACTGCCGGGGCCGGGAACGATATTGATATTCACAAGGCCGATAGGGAAGAGTCCCTCCATGCCACCACCGGATGGCATGTTCGCATCGACAACCAGAATTTGGAGTTGGTTAACGTCGGGTCCGGTTACGTTCACAGGGGGAACGTATTTGAAGTAATAGCCCTTCTGGTCCACCTGTACATTGCTGGCCAATGAAGCTAAAGGACCGTTCGCGAATGTTGTGCAATTGATCGACGCAGCAGAAAATTCGCCCAAGAACAGAGAGAGGCTGCTAATGGACCCATTTGCGTAGAACGTGCGGGATTGTGCGCTGCTCTTGGGTGGGAAAAACAGGCCGGCATTGGACCCGTTGAGGCAGCTCATGACATACGGGTTCAATGTGTCAGTGCCATTCCCACCAAAGCTCGTCGGGTTGGGATTGTTAAAGTAGATGAATGATGTTTGGTTCTCGGGCACATTCGCCTGAGTGACTTCGTACGGCCCCCAACCGAACGGGGGAGGATTTGGCAGGCCCGCAAGGAACTCGCAGGGGCTGGATGAGGTCGCGCACGATGGTAGCGCGTCCGGAACCACTGGATTCCAGGTAGCCTCGCCCAGTTGGCAGCTGCCAGCCACCGGCGGGAATGCCACGATGTTCGAGAACGAGTTCGCGCAATTTGTCTCCGAAGAATCGTCCGCGCAGGTGAATGTCGGTGCTAAGCAAGCATCCGTGAAAACCGTGCCAGTCGGGCCAATCGAGCTGACCACCGGAGTCGGCGGGGCGCTCAGCAATCCGGCGGTGCCGTTGGCCGGGCTGTTACTGGAATCCACCAACTGGAGAATTCCCCCGCCACTGCCAGTTACCGTGTTGCCGTAAATCGTGCAATTCGTGACCTGCATCATGCCATCGCTATAGATGGCGCCCGTCCCGCCACCTGCGCCATCCGAATCGGTGGACGTATTCCCTGTAACCGTCGAATTTGCGAGCGTTCCGGAGCCCAGATTGTAGATCGCCGCGCCCTGCCCGCCGCCTCCAGCGACGTTGCCGTTGAAAGTGGTCGCGGTGATGGTGGCGCTTCCGTAGTTGAACAGGCCGCCGCCATAGCCGCGCGCACCCCCGTCAGCGCCCGAGGTGTTGTTCGAGATGGTGCAATGGTCGAGCGTCAGGGTGCCGGTCGAGCTGTTATAGATTCCCCCACCCAATCCCGTCGGAGCGGAATTTCCCGTAATCACCGAGTTCTGCAGAGTCAGAGTGCCGTCGTTCCAGGCCCCGCCTCCGGCCGGTCCCGTGGCCAGCGCCTGGTTGATCACAACTGGAGTCTGCGTCGCGACCCCGTTCGCGATTGTGACACCGGAAATCGTTAGCGTGTGCCCCGCGGTCACATCCAGAACCTCGTTCGAGCCACCGCCACTGATCGTCAAGTTCGCCGCACCCGGCCCTTGCACCGTCAACGTCGTAACGCTGGGGTTGTTGAAGACAATCGGGCCGCTGGTGAGCGTGATAGTCCCCGGCGTCACTCCGCTTTGGAACGTGACCGTTCCGCTGCAATTGTTTATCGCGTAGCGCAGAGACCCCGAGCTGCCGGAGTCACTCAGGTTGGTGACAACACATTGCGCCCGCGCCACCAGCGGGACGAACACCACCAGGAGTACAGCCGCCAGGCTCGATCCAATCGAGCGGTGCCAAAGGCCGCCGAAGTTTGCTCGCATTTCCATCCCCCGTCGATCGACTCTGTCGTCGGTGGCCTCCAGCCACTGGATAAGCGATTCCCCTTCCCGGGCCTTGGCACGCGCTCAGGCCTCGTGCTGAGGCTCTTGGCAGGCGAGTCGCGAGGAACATTTCCGGCTTGTTTAGCAATGCCTTTATTCGGCTTCTTCTATAGTTACTTGCTACAGTTACTTGCTACCCCATTGCGGTCCGAAACGCAAAGGTCTTTTTTGGTACCTGACCGGCTGACAGCGCTCTATAACAGGTCGATTCGACGTGGCCGTTACAGGGCGCTCCGCTCCTGATCGCGCCGAGTCACAAGATCTCGTCTCTCATTTTCCGCCATGTCTCCCAGAGTTCGTAGAAGATAGGATGAGCCTTTGGACGCAAACGACGAACTTGTTTCAACGAATAGACCCATGGCTTTCCCAGCGCAGTGAAATGGACTACCGAAACCCTGG
>JBEKLA010000230.1:0-6672 GCA_050010455.1 Binataceae bacterium (SeqCode)
TCGATCTGACGGAGGTCGGGACGCTGATAGCGGTGGCGCCGCCGATCGAGGTGGCGGACCTGTCGTTCATCATCGGCACCGGCAAGCGGGTTATCCTGATCGCCGGCGATCGCGATTCGTACTGTCCCGCGGCGCAAATCCGCACGCTGCACAAGAAATTGAAGGGACCGAACACGCTCTGGCTCGTCCGGGGTGCGGACCATTTCTTCGCCGGCCACGAGGCCGAGCTAATTCGTGCGATTCGAGAGTCGCTTGGCGTCTGATCCGGCGGCCGTCTGCTGGGCAGCCTGCCAGATAGCGTAAAACGGATCGTTAGGATTGGACTTGGCGAGTTCGATGATCGCCGCGATCGTCGCTTTCATATCGTCATGATGGATGCGTTCGAGCGCGGCGAAATCGCTCAAGTGATGGAAGTAGAGCCGGTAGTTGAGCAGCACGGCGTTGTTGAGCGGATGCTTGTCGAGATCGAAACGTTCGAGGCCCGAGAGCGACGGCTTGAGGCGGCCGTAGTCGGCCTGGATTTGTGCGAACAGCGCAACGCGTTGCTTCAGGATCTCGTCGCGGCTTTGCCCACTGCCGTAAAGCTTGAGGAGGCGAGCCTCTTCGCCGAGCAGAAAGTCTGCAAACTTGAGATCGCTGGCGAAGACCTCGCGCGCGCGTAATGTGTCGGACGCGTGCGCTCCCTCGGTGGCCGCGAAGAATTCGACCGCGCCGCGGCTGCCGACGTAGGTTGCCGCCGATTCGTCGAACATCACGTCGCTGGCCAGAAAATAGGTGCGATGGAACAGCTCGTGAATGATGACGCCGGCCAGCGTCACGCGATCGATCGCGAGCAGGTTCGAGAGCAGCGGATCGTTGAAGAACCCCAGGCTGGAAAAGGCGACCGCCGAACGCACCATCGTGTCATAGCCCTGCGCCTCGAGTTCCGCCGCTTCGGCGCGCGCTTCGTCCACGCTGAAATAGCCTCGGTAAGGAACCCGTCCGACGATTGGAAACCACCACGTGTACGGCCGAAGCGAATCTTTGGCCGCCGCCATCATCACCCATGTGATCGCGCCCGAATCGACCGGCGTGATCGTGGCGTAGGCGCCGCCGACGTTGAGCCCCAACTGATCGCGGGCGAAATCCCGCACCCGCAATACCATCTCGAGTTTGTCGCGAGCGTCAGGTGCGAGGTCGTCTCGCGCGAGTTCCGCGCTGATCGGCTTGCGATTCCATAGCAATCGCGCCCCCTCGTAAGCGCCGCGTGCGATGTAACAGATCTCGCATCCGCCGAGCGCTAACGTGAGCACGCCAAGCGCCGCAAACGTTAACCATCGCGGCCCGCGCGCAGACGAGCGAACCGAGTTCGCGCCGAGGCCGATCAATCGCTAGCCTGACCGCGCGCCGCAGGCTCGGCCGGGCTCGCGTATTGCAACTGCACCAGGCGGTAGTACAGCCCCTGCATCGCGAGCAGCTCGTCGTGAGTGCCGCTCTCGCGCAACACGCCGTGGCTCAGCACCAGGATGCGGTCCGCCTTCTCGATAGTGGAAAGCCGATGCGCGATTACCAGCGCGGTGCGATCGGCGAGAAGCTGATCGAGCGCGAGCTGGATCAGGCGTTCGGTCTCACTGTCGACCGAGGATGTCGCCTCGTCCATCACCAGCACCGCCGGATCGTAGGCGAGCGCGCGCGCGAACGACAGCAACTGGCGCTGGCCCGCGGAAAGATTCGAGCCACGCTCGTTCAACTGCGTGCCGAGCCCGTCCGGCAGCCGCTCGACGAAATTCAGCGCCTGCGCGCGTTCGAGGGCATGGCGCACCTGCGCCTCGCCCAGTTCGATCCGGCTCAGGCGGACATTGGCGACGACGTTGTCGGCGAAGACGAAGACGTCCTGCTGCACCAATCCGATCGCGCGCCTGAGTTCGGTCAAATCCCATTCGCGCACGTCGATTCCGTCGAGCAGGATTCGTCCCGAAGTGACGTCGTAGAGGCGATCGAGCAGCTTGATAATGGTCGACTTGCCCGAACCGGTTGCGCCCACGATCGCGATTTTCTGCCGCGGCTCGATCCGAAAGCTCAGGTCCTTCAGCACGGGCTCGCCCGGACGGTAGGCAAAGGAGACGTGATCGAACACGATCTCGCCGCGAATTCCGGCGGGGCGGCGTGGTAGCGCGGGGCTGGTGATCGCGGGACGCTCCTGCATCAGCGCCGCGATCCGCTCCATCCCGGCCAGCGCCGACTGCATCGCCGTGAACTTGGTCGACATCTCGCGCAGCGGATTGAAGAACATCTTCGCATACTCGAAGAAGCCGACCAGCGTGCCGAGCCCGACCAGGTTGCGCCGCACTTGGTCGCCGCCGACCCATACGATGACGCCCAGCGTGATGAAGGCGACCGCCTCGACGGTCGAGAACAGGCCGGCTTCATAGATGTTGGACAGCATCTGCGCGTCGCGGCTGGCGACGTTGAGGACGTCGAATTCGCGCCGGCTCTCGCGCTCGTGGCTGAAAAGCTGGATCGCGGTCATGCCGCTGATGGCTTCGGACAGGAAGGCGTTGAGCGCCGCGGTGCGATCGCGGATCGCGCGATAGGTAACGCGGGCGCGCACCTGAAAAAAGCTGATTGTCAGCCAAAGCGGAGGGATGGCGCAGAGCGTCGCCAACCCCAGCCTGACGCTCCAGCTCAGCATCACGACGATGATTCCGCAAAGCGTCAGCAAGTCGACGAACATCGTGAGCGAGCCCGAGCCGAACATGTCATTGATGCTTTCGACGTCGCTGGTCATGCGGCTTACCAATCGGCCGACCGGCTGGCGGTCGAAGAACGCCATCGGCATCGATTCGATATGGCGGAACAGCGCCAGGCGCAAATCGCTCAGGCTGAATTGCGCCACCATCATCGTGGTATAGAACTGGCCGTAGTTGACCGCGAACTCGGCGATTACAATCGCCGCGTAGCAAACACCCATTGTGAGCAGGCCGCGCCCGCCCAAGAGATGAAGCGGCACCATCAGCCAGCGCGGCGGCGTCGCCGCTTGCCTGGTCAGATAGAGATCGATCGTCAGCTTGATCAGATACGGCTGGGCAAGCAGCAGCAGTACGTCGAGCGGCATCAGCAGGGCCGAGAGCCAGAACAGGCGCTGATAGGGGCGCACGAACCTCCACACCCATCGCAACAGCGCGACGTCGCGGACTTTGCCCAAGTCCTGTTCCACCGCGTGCATCGTCAATACTCGGCCAGTTCGTCTTCGAGCAGTTGGCGTTTGAACAGCTCGGCGTACAGCCCGCGCTCGCCCATCAGTTGCTCATGAGTGCCGCGCTCGACGATCGCTCCGTTCTCGAGCACGACGATCAGGTCGGCGTCGCGCACGGTCGAGGCGCGATGCGCCACCACGATCGTGGTGCGGCCGCCGACGGCCTCGTTCAGATGATGGAGCACGGCGCGTTCGGTTTCCGTGTCAACGCTGGAAAGCGCGTCGTCGAGCACGATCACGGCCGGGTCATAGGTGATCGCGCGCGCCAGCGCCACGCGTTGCTTCTGGCCGCCTGACAGGGCAGTGCCGCGCTCGCCGATCACGGTCTCGAGGCCGTGGGGCAGGGCGGCGAGATCGACTTCGAGTCCCGCGGTGATCGCGGCGTTCAGGATCTCGGCCGGAGCGGCGGTGCTTCGGCCGAACGCGATATTGCGCGCCATCGTGTCGGAGAACAGCGTCGGCTCCTGCGGCGCCAGCCCGATCGCGCGGCGCAGATCCGACAGCGGGATGTCGCGAACGTCGCGGCCGTCGAGCAGCACTCGACCGCTGGTCGGCTCGATCAGCCTGAACAGGAGCTTGATCATCGTCGACTTGCCCGCGCCGGTGCGTCCCACGATCGCGAGCTTGCCTCCCGCCGGCACCTTGACGTTGATGTCCTTGAGCGCGTAATGAGGCTCGCCGTTGGCGCCGTTGGCGGGACGCTCGAAATAACTGAACGAGACCCGGTCCCATTCGAGCTCGCCGGCAAACCGCATTTGAGGCTCGCTCGCTTCCACCGACGGCAATGGCGGCGCGTCGAAGATATCGTCGAGCCGCTTGAGCGCCGCCCGTCCGCGTTGAAAAACCGACACGATCCATCCGAGCCCCGTCGTGGGCCATGCGAGCAATCCAAGGTAGAGCATGAACGCGACCAGGTCGCCGATCTGCATCTGCCGGCTCTTCACCATCGAACCGCCATAGATGAGAACGACCATAACCGCTGTCGCCGAAGCCGCGCGGATAATCGGCATCAGCGCGCCGCGCAGCCGCGCCAGCGCCAATCCCTGCTCATTGTAACTGTCGTTGATCGCGCGAAAGACCTGATGCTCGTGCTCTTCGAGCGTGTAGGCCTTGACCACGTGGATGCCGCTCAGGCTTTCCTGGACCTTGGCCTCGATTGTTCCCAGCCCCTGCTGCACTTGAAGGCTGGTTTCCAGCAGCGAGCGCGTGAGTACCTTGATTATGGCGAGCAGCATCGCGTAGGGCACCAGCGACGCCATTGTCAGCCGCGCGTTGATCGAAAGCATGATCGCCAGCGCGTAGACGTAATAGAGCGGTGTGTTGGTCAGGGTCAGGACGCCGATGCCGACCATCATGCGCACGGCGGTCAGATCGTTGACCATCCGCGACATCAGGTCGCCGGTCTTGAGCTGCTGATAGAATCGCGGGCCGACTTCGACCAGGCGGGCGAACAATTCTTCGCGCAGGCGGTACTCGATATCGCGGCCGGTATTGAAGATGATGAAGCGCGACAGCCATCGCGTGACACCCATCAGCGCCGAAACCGCGCAGATCTCGACCGACAGCCTCGGCAAGGGCGCGAAATTGCGTTGCGCAATCGTATTGATCGCGTTGCGCATCAGCGCCGGCACCGCCATCGCCAGGCTGGCGGTGGCAAAGGTGCAAAACATGCCGAAGGCGTAACGCAGCCAGAAGCGGCGGATGTAACTCAGCAGGCGTCGCATGTCGCGCCGTCTAACTTATCAGTTATCGGCGCGAGGAAGGAATCTCGGGAGCCGCCGCGCTCGCCGCGATCTCTGTTCGAGGCGCGGGTCGCGCGGCGGCTCCCGATTTTAGAGACCCCCGGCGTGGGCGCCGGCGGCAGGTGCGGCTTTCTTGACCGCCTCGACGTCGATCGTTATCGCGACTTGCTCGCCAACCAGCACGCCGCCGGTTTCGAGCACTTTGTTCCACTTAAGTCCGAAGTCCTTGCGATTGATAGTGGTGCTCGCGTGCGCCGCCACCCGAAGATTGCCGTAAGGGTCTTTGACTTGTTCAGAAGGCCCCTCAACCCGCAGCGTCACTTCTTTGGTTACGCCGTGGATCGTGAGATCGCCGATGAGCTTCCATTTGCCGGGCCCCGCCGGTTCGATCTTCTTCGACTTGAAGACAATCGTCGGATAATGCTCGACGTCGAGGAAGTTGGGACCCTTCAAATCGGCGTCCCGCTTCGGTTCGTGCGTATTGATCGTCGTGGCGTCGATCGTCACGTCGATCCGCACCGTCTTGGGGTCGCTGCCCTCACTCGACACTGTGCCGGTGACCTTGCCGAACTCACCCCTCACATTCGAGATGGTCATGTGCCGGACGCTGAACTGGACGCTGGTGTGCACCGGGTCGATGTCCCAGGTGTTGGCATGCACCCATGACGCTGTTATCGCAACCAGGCAAAAGGCAAGCGTATTAGCAAGTAGGCGATTCCGCATTAGGCTCCCTCCTCCGTGGAGACATGATACAGGCGCCGCGCGCCGACACAAGACCCTTGTCCAGCGCGACTTGATTGCGCGACGAAGCCGGCATCCTATAGTCACTTGCCTGATTGCATCGAGGACTCAGTGCCGGCCGTGAACGCAAGCCTGATTCGAGAGATCGCGGCGCCATTCCTGCGCCTGGGCACGATCGCCTTCGGTGGTCCCGCCGCGCACATCGCGATGATGGAGGAGGAGTTCGTGCGCCGCCGCGGATGGCTGTCGCATCAGGAATTCCTCGACATGCTGGGAGCGTCGAATCTGGTGCCCGGTCCGAGTTCGACGGAGATGGCGATCCACATCGGCCATCAACGGGCGGGATGGCCGGGGCTGGCGATTGCCGGCGTATGCTTCATCGTGCCGGCGATGGTTATCGTGACCGTCTGCGCGTGGGCTTATGCGACATTCGGATCGCTTCCTCAGATTCAGGGCGTGCTGTACGGAGTCAAACCGGTGATTATAGCGGTGGTGGTGCAAGCGCTATGGGCACTCGGGCGCGCGGCGCTAAAGGACAAGTTCCTTGCGGCGATCGGCGTCGTCGCGGCGGCGGCTGCGATAGCCGGCGCGAACCTGCTGGCAATACTTGTGGCTGCGGGTGTCGTGAATACGCTGCGCGCGTGGATCGAGGGGCGAAGTCATTCCGATAATCCGGTCGGCACTTCGGTGGCCATCCCGGTGGCGGCGAAATCGTTGACGGTTTCGAGCGCCGCGCTTGCCGCGTCGATGCCGGTCGGCCTGTCGGCGCTGTTTTTTCTATTCCTCAAGTTCGGCGCGATCGTTTTCGGAAGCGGCTACGTGCTGCTCGCGTTCCTTCAGGCCGATCTTGTCGATCGGCTGCATTGGCTGACCCAGGCGCAACTGCTCGACGCGGTGGCCGTCGGACAGGTGACGCCGGGACCGGTCTTCACCACCGCGACGTTTATCGGCTAC
>JBEKLA010000231.1:0-6660 GCA_050010455.1 Binataceae bacterium (SeqCode)
CCGCGCGGCACCATCCGCCCTCCCCTCCTCTGCCTTAGTTGATGACCTTGGCGGCGCGCAGCTCCTCGAGCTGCTGGCGATCCAACCCGGCCTCGCGCAGGATTTCCTCGGTATGTTCCCCCAGCCGGGGGGGGACGCGCCACATCCTCATCGGAGTCTCGGAAAACCGCGGTCCCGGATTCGCCGCACGGATAGTGCCGGCGTCGGGATGCTCGTAGGTGGCGAAGGCTTCGTTGGCGACAGCCTCTTCGTCGTTGAACAGGGTCTCGTAGCTATGGACCGGGCCACACGGGATATCCGCAGCTTCCAGAATCGGCAGCCACTCGGCCGACGTGCGATCGAGGAACGCCTTGGCGAGACCGCGCATGATGCCGCGGATTCGCTCGAGCCGGTTGGGAACCGCGGTCCACCATTCGGGATGGCCCACCGCGGCGCACAGCCGTTCGAATTGCGGGTCCGTAAACGGAGCGATCGAGATCCATCCGTCCTTGGTCTTGAACGGATCGAGGGAAGTGGTCTTAGGCGCTTGACGCTTGAGATCGTCGTCCTCGGGCAAAAACGTATAGCCGTAGATGGTGTCGTTGGCGGCGAACGAGATCATCGACTCGACCATCGG
This sequence comes from Binataceae bacterium (SeqCode), assembly GCA_050010455.1. Taxonomy (GTDB): domain Bacteria; phylum Desulfobacterota; class Binatia; order Binatales; family Binataceae; genus DATJOQ01. The sequence continues at coordinate 617 of JBEKLA010000231.1, forward strand.
GACGCGGATGTACTGGCCGACCCCGCGAGCGCGCGCGGCGTGCAGCGCGCTGACGATGCTCAGCGCGGCGGTCATCCCGCTGACCTTGTCCGCAAGCGCCATCCGCACCGACACCGGCGTATCGCCCCTGCCCTTCTGCACGTAAGCCATCCCGGCATAAGCCTGGATTACCGGATCGTAAGCCGGGAAGTTCGCAAGCCGGCCCTTGGACCCGAAACCGCAAATCGAGCAATAGACAATTTTGGGATTGGCGCGGCGGATATCCGTGTAGCCGATTCCGAGGCGGTCGGCCACACCGGGCCGGTTGTTCTCGACCATAACGTCGGCGCGCACCGCCAATCGCCGCACCAAATCGCGGCCGTGGTCTTGCTTGATATCGATGACGATACTGCGCTTGTTGCGGTTGAAGTTGACGAACGACGCGCTGACGCCGTTCTTCTTGGGGACACCCGTCGCGCGCATCGAGTCGCCTTCGGGCGCCTCGACCTTGATAACGTCGGCGCCTAGTTCACCCAGCAGCATCGTACAATAAGGTCCTGATACGACCTGGCTGAGGTCCAGAACTCGAAAACCTGCTAGGGGTCCTTCCGCCATTTGATTCACCTCGAAGCGCGATTAAGCCCCATCTTCTATAGTAGCCTTTGAGCCTTCGGTCTACGGCGGTGCGGCAGTGGCCGCACGAATCTCAGCGAGTCGAACCTGGCTCAGTCTTGTTGTCCGCACGCAATCGCGCGTGCTGAAGGCTGGGCAATTCGCGTCGCACCCGCTCCAGGTAGTCGAGATCCAGCGGCGCGACGATCACGCCTTCATAGTCAGCGGCGCGAGCCAGGACTCTTCCCCATGGATCGACGATCATCGAGTTGCCATAGTCGCTGAAGCCGTGCACGTTCGGCCCGAATTGGCCGGGCGCCACAACGTAAACCTGATTCTCGATCGCGCGAGCACGCAGCAGCACTTCCCAATGCGCCTCACCAGTGGGAAATGTAAAGGCGCTAGGCACAGTGACGACGCGGGCCCCGGCATAGGTCAGCAATCGATACAGCTCCGGAAACCGCAGGTCGTAGCATATGCTGAGCCCGATCTTGCCGAGTGCGGTGTCGGCGCAGACCACTTCCTGCCCGCTCAGCTTGCCGTCCGATTCCTTGAAACTGACTCTGCCCGGCAGGTCGACGTCGAACAGATGAACTTTGCGATAAATCGCGATACGTTCGCCCTCGGGACCGAACAGCGCCGAAGTGTTGTAGCTCTTGCTCTCACCTGGTGTCCGCTCCGTGATTGAGCCGGCGACGATATGAAGCTTGAGCTCGGCAGCGATCCGCGCCATCAGTGACAGCGTCGGACCTTCGAGCGTTTCGGCCTCGGTTGCCTCTTCCGCGCGCTTGCCTCGCCAGTTGAAGACCTCGGGCAGAACCACGAATTGAGCGCCGCGCGCGGCGGCCAAACGTATCAAGCGTTCGGCGCGCTCGAGATTGGCGGCCTTTTCGCGGCCCGCGGTCATCTGGATGGCGGCGGCTAGGTAGGTCATCGCTGCTTACAATCTGTCCAATTCGTCGGCGAAGACTCGGGCCACGGCAAAGGTCGATCAGTACCGAGGCACATCCGGCGCGACGCTCGCCGACCACGCGTCGATGCCACCAACGAGGTTGTAGACTTGCTCGAAGCCCATCCGGGCAAGGTATGCGGCGACTTGCGCGCTGCGGATTCCATGATGGCACACCACCACGGTCTCGCGATCCGGATCAAGCTCGGACAGCCGCGACGGAATATCGCCCATCGGGATATGCATTGCGTGCGGGAACGCCGCGACCACGACTTCTTCTGGTTCGCGCACATCAAGGACGAAAATCGTCTCGCCGTGATCCAGGCGCAGCTTGAGATCCTCCGGATATATTTCTCCGAGAATGGGCACGTTGGCTTTCATGATTGCGTGCGACGGCGAACAGTGTCAACGTTCATCAACTCTGAGACGATGGACTCGCGAATCGACATCGATTTTATGGGCCAGGCGCTGGCCGAAGCGCGCAACGGTGCCATCGCCGGCGAGGTCCCGGTCGGCGCGGTGGTGGTGCTGAACGATAAAGTGATCGCCGCCGCGCATAATCAGCCGATCGCGCTTTGCGATCCCACCGCGCACGCGGAAGTGCTCGCGCTCCGCGCCACCGGTCTGGCTCTCGGCAGCTATCGCCTCACCGACGCGAGGATTTACGTGACGGTCGAGCCTTGCGTGATGTGTATCGGTGCGATGGTCAACGCGCGAATCGCAAAGCTGATTTTCGGCGCGCGTGACGAAAAGGCAGGCGCCGTCGGCTCGGTTTACGATATTGGCCGCGACGGACGATTGAACCATCGCCTCGAAATTTACTCGGGACTGATGGAGGCAGACTGCGCCGAAGTGATGCGCGAGTTTTTTCGCACCCGGCGCAACGGGGTCATCCCTTAATGGCGCTCGGCGAACGCGGCGCGGCCCGCTGTCGCGCATGAAGAGATCTGAGGAGGAACGATGGAACCACGCTATTTCGAGGAATGGAAAGTCGGCGACACGATCGAAACGCTCGGCCGCACTGTCGGAGAGGCCGAAATCGCCCAATTCGTCACTCTGGGCGGATTTTACGAGGAATTGTTCATCAGCGACGAATACGTCAAGAAGAACTCGCTGTATCCCAGGCGCTTCGCTCCCGGCGCGCTCACCTTTGCCTTCGCCGAGGGGCTGATCATCCTGACCGGCTGCATCCATGGCGTCGGGATGGCGCTGGTGTCGGTCGACGGCATGACCTTCAAGCAGCCGCTGTTTCCGGGCGACACGATGCGGGTGCGAGTGACCGTGACCGAAACCCGGCCGACTAAACGCGGAGACCGCGGAATCGTGACTTTCGCGCACACCGTGCTCAATCAGAAGGATGAGGCGGTGATGGAGTGCACGGTCAAACGGATGCTGCGCCGCCGCCATCCGGTGGCCTAAGCTTCCGGCTGTCTTACAGGCTTCTTGCTCGAAGAACGGGCGGAACCGGGATAAGACCCGATTCCGCCCGTGTGTGATCAGTCCCTTACTCGAAGCGGAAGTTTCCGTTGCGGCGCACGATATGGCCCGACGTCGGGCCCGCGAAATGGGTGCCGATCACCGTGACCGGCTTATCACAGTAGCGCTCGACGAACGCCTTGCGCGTCTCCGTCGCCAGCGGAGGCTCGTTGTCGAACTCGCAAACCCAGTCCGGATGCGCAACCTGAATCGGATGGTGGATCATGTCGCCGGTGATTACGGCGTTCTCACCGCTTGAGGCAATGCGCACGCTGGTATGGCCGGGCGTGTGACCGGGAGTCGATTCGAGCCAGACCTCGCCGGTGATACGATGGTTGGGGTCGACAAGTTCGGAGAGCCCAGCCGCGATAATCGGGCGCACCGAGTCGTCGATCGGATTCTTGAAATCCGGGCTGCCCTCGAACTTATTCCAGTGATCCCATTCGCGCTTGACCATCAGCAAGCGCGCCTTGGGGAAAGTCGGCACCCACTTGCCATTCTCCAGCATCGTATTCCAGCCGACGTGATCGATATGGAGGTGAGTGCAGACGATTGTGTCGATACAGTCGCGCGCGACGCCTGCTTTTTCAAGCTCGCTCAGGAACGGCAGGTGCATCTGGTTCCACTCCGCGAAGCCGGGACGGACCTTGTCGTTGCCCACACAGGTGTCGACCAGGATGCGCCGGCCCTCGGATTCGAGCATCAGGGCGTGGATGCTCAGACGGAACTGGTTATCTTTGCAGAACCGCGCCAGCCATTCACCTTCGCGCTTGACGTTATCCTCGGTCGCGTCTTTGAGAACCATCGTGCCGGGCCAAACCGGCTCTTGTTCCTGAAGCCGCGTAATCTTGACGTTGCCGATTTTCCAACTGGTCATAAGTTTTCCTCCGCCGTCATGCGGCGTAAATCTAAATTTACGTGCGCGCACCTTAACGCGAATCCAGCGTTGCGGGCAATCCTGGCGTGCTAATTACGATGGACGAGCCGCGGACGCGTTTACCAACACCCGCTCAGCCCCATATGCGCCGCGCTTGAGCGGTTAGCTCGACGCGGAAGTCGGGACCGAGACTACTCCTCCTCGCGCGCGATCAATCGGATATCGTCGGTTACGTTGAAATCGTAGAGATGGAACCCGGGATGGCCGTTGACGTAATCGAGTTCGTCGCGCGCGGTTGCGGCCGCAAAGGCGCTGCCCACGACGAGCCCCAGGAAGATCTCCTTGTACTTGCCGGTGACGACGCCTTTGCGCACCAGCGTGGCCGTCCGTTGGGGGATAATCTCGGTCTGCATCCCGAGGTCGTGATGGCGGGCGAGATAGGGCATCAGCATTCCGGAAGTCGAGCCGACGCCAACCTGGATACGAGCACGATCCGGTACCATTTTTTGCGCCACCAGCTCGCAAATGGTTTCGACGTTGCGGGCTTCGTCCGCAGGCACATGCGGCACCACCGGATCGGGCGGCTGCTGCAAACGTTCGATGAACTGATGGATTTCAGAAATATGAATCGAATTGTCGCGGCGAGGTGCTTGACTGTGGGCGCTCAAACGCCGATCCTCGCCAATGCGGAGAGGTTCGGGAGTCCGGCTGAACCGGCGTGACTCGAAATCACGTGTGCCCTCGTGGCACCGGGGGTTCAAATCCCCCCCTCTCCGCCATCCAGTCTGGCATGTTTCCCTACATTTGGGAGAGGCGATGAAATCGGCGCGTGGGGCGCGATTCACGCGTAGTGGTGGACACGGAGAATGCCAAGCGCCCCGGCTGACCGCGAAAATCGGTCAAGATTCTCTGTTCGCGATTTTGGCATGTCCATCTGCGAATCGGCCGACATCTTGTGGGAACCGGTATGTGCATGGGAAGAATGCCGGAAGCAAGCAACTCGGCCGCTTGAGACTATCGGATGTCGAGAGCTTGCTCCTGCGCTGTCCAGAGCGGGTGCAGTTCGATTCGTTGGGTCAGCGCTATAGCGCTGAGGTCTGCGGGCTGGCGGCCTTCGACGATCGCCTCGACGATCCTGGGCGCCACAAACGCCAGCCGCATCACGCGCCGCACGTGACGGGCAGTAAGATTTTCTCGCGCGGCGATCTCCCCGATCGATTGCGCCCGGGCCGCCAGCAGATCGTTGGACCATCGATGGGCACGGGCGGTCGCGCTGAGCAGCGGTAGATCGACGCGGGCCGGCGTTGTGTCACCATCGATGATCAGCCGCATCTCAACGCCGCGCCGCTTCATCCGCATCGGGACGAATCGAGCCAGCACAAGTTCGTTCGGAGTCGCGGTATCACGTCCTTCATCGGATGGGATCTGCAATTTGATGGAAACCTGGATGCCATTCTCCTTCAGTCCGACGCGCTCGATAAGCCGGGTCAGTACCGAGGCAGCTTCCGCTTCCGACCGTAAGCTTTTAACCGAGGCTTCGGCGACTCTGAATATCGAAGGCATTCGGCCCGCATCGATGGCGTGTTCTTCAATCGCTCCGGCGATTCCCGCTCGATCGACCAGGATTTGCTGAGTCACAGCGCGGACGGCGCGCTCAAGCTCCAGCGCAGCTACTCGCCACCCGCGTTGATCATCTTGTACCAAGCCTCTGACCAATCCGCGCGAGACGTAGTAGCGATAGCGGCGCGCGCCCTTTACCGCGCCTTGCACATATAACGGTTCACCGTTCTCGTCGAACAGTTTACCCACAAGAGGACTCGGTGGCGCCTTGGTTGGGCGTTCGCGGTGCGTGGCGGCCTGATCGCACAAGCGTCGCTCGACTTTTTCCCAAAGCTCGCGGCTTAATATCGCCTCATGTTGCCCCTGATGGCGCTCCTTCTTGTGACGGATTTCGCCTAGGTAGATCGGGTTCGACAGCAGTTCGTAAAGAGCACCGCGCGAAAACTGCTGGCCTCCCGAGCGTACGCCTTTTTTTGATACCCGGACTTTGGAGACGATTTCGCGGCGCACCAGTTCGTTTCTCAGGAGCCGGACGGAACCGAGTTCGAGATATCGCGTAAAGATGTGTTTCAATGTCGCGGCTTCGGCCCG
>JBEKLA010000232.1:0-6639 GCA_050010455.1 Binataceae bacterium (SeqCode)
ATCGCCGCCGCCGTCGGCACCGACGCGGCGGCGAGGCTAGCTATGCAAGTGTTGGATGATCCTGACCGCACCTTTGCGTCGAGTGTTTTTGTCAAGCTGGAAACGGTTCCAAAGGCAGCGTTCAACAAGCAAGATAAGGAGCGTTCTTTCTACGAAGCCTTCTTCGACGAAGTTTCGAGATGGGCGCAAGTCGACGAAGAGCTAATTCAGGCTGCTTTTGACGAGGGCTGAGGAGGGCTGTCGAGCAGGGCTCTCGGCGATGGACGCACTGCATGTTGCTGCTGCCCATCAGGCAAAGGCGAACGAGTTCATCACAGCGGAAAAACCGACAAAACCTTTGTTTCGGGCCACTCTGATTCCCGTCGCAACCATTCAGCCGGCGCGCAGCAACCGCTGAAGCGTGAGGTGCCGTCAATGCGCTTCGCGGGCGCTGCGGAGGGCGCGCGTGTCGCGACGCAGCAGGATGAAGGTCGGTGCCGCCAGCAGCATGATGCAGCACAGGAAGCGATAGAGGTCGTTGAACGACAGCATCATCGCGTGGCGCTGCACGAATCCGTAGAGCATCATCAGGCCCTGCTTCTGGCCCGTCGCGAGCTGATGGACGAAATCCATGTTGACGCTGGGCAAATTCGAATTGCTCAACTGGCTCACTTTGAAGATTGACAGATGTTCAACCAGGTAGCTCTGATGCACCTGCTCGCGCCGGATCAACATCGTGGTCAGCGACGAGGTGCCGATCGCCGCGCCGAGGTTTCGGGTCATCGCGAACAGGCTGGTGGCGTAGCCCATCTTGGGCCGCTCGATCGTCGAGAGCGCGGCCGCCGACAGCCCCGGAAACACCAACCCCATCCCGAACCCCTGGATGATCGTGGGCCAAACAATCGAGTAGATGCTGACGTTCAGATTGAAATGCGCCATGAACCACAGCGCCATGGCGATCAGGAAGAATCCCAACCCCACCAACGGACGCGTGTCGACGCCGCGGCGCGCGACTGTTCCCAGCGCCAGCATCGCGAACATGGTGCCGAATCCGCGCGGCGCCATCACCATGCCGGCCTTCGACGCGGTGTAGCCGAGCAGTTCCTGGAGAAAGACCGGGTTCAGAATCGCGGTGCCGTAGGCGGTGAAGGTCAGGAATATCAGCAGCGACATCGGCAGCGTGAAGTTGCGATTGGTCAGGATGCGGACCGCGACGATCGGCTCCGGCGTGCGCCACTCGTGGAAGGCCAGTAACGTAAACGCGGCCATCGACGTCAGCGTGCAGTACCAGACCCACGACGAGGCGAACCAATCCGAGCGCTCGCCGCGGTCGAGCACGATTTCCGCCAGCCCGAGCGCGACCACCAGGCAGATGATGCCGAGATAATCGATGCCGCTCTTCTGGCGCAGATGACGGAGATAGGACGGGTCTTCGACGAAGCGCGATACCAGGAAGGCCGCTGCGGTGCCGATCGGCACGTTGATGTAAAAATTCCAGCGCCACGTTGCCGCGTCGGTGATCCAGCCGCCCACCGTCGGCCCCATGATCGGCGCCACCATCAGGCCCACGCCCCAGATCGCCATCGCCATCGCCTGCTCGTGCGGCGGAAAGGTTTCCATCAGGATCGCCTGCGAGAGCGGCATCATCGCCGCGCCCGCGGCGCCTTGAAGCAATCGGAAGAAGACAATCTGATCGAGCGACCGGGCCACGCCGCAAAGCGCGGACGCAAGTACGAAGGCGGCGATCGAGAACATGAAGTAGCGCTTGCGTCCGAAGCGTCCCGCGATCCATCCGGTCATCGGAATCATGATTCCTGCCGCTACCAGGTAGCTGGTGACGACCCACGCGATTTCGTCGACGCTGGCCGAGAAGCTGCCTTGCATATGCGGCAGCGAGACGTTGACGATCGAGCTGTCGAGCACCTCGAGCACCGTCCCCAGCATCACCGAGAGTGCGATAATCCATTTGCGGCCGGCGGAGAAATGCGCCGAAGTTTCTTCGTGGGTCGGCGATGGTTCGGCAGCGGCGGCACTCATCGAAAATCAGGGCAAAGATATAATGCTCACGGCGCGACAGCTATCAAAAGGCGCACGGTCCGATGTTCGCGATTCGCCGCAACCGGGACGAGCCCAAAGCGTCAGGGCTCCAGGCGTTCCATCATGCGCGGAAACGGCAGCGCCTCGCGTACGTGATGCAGGCCGCAGATCCAGCACACCGCGCGCTCGATTCCCATCCCGAAGCCGGCGTGCGGCACCGATCCGTAGCGGCGCAGATCGAGGTACCAGTTGAAGGCCTCGAGCGGCAGCGCGTGGCTCTCGATCTTGCGCTTGAGCGTTTCGTAATCGTCCTCGCGCTGGCCGCCGCCGATAATCTCGCCGTAGCCCTCGGGCGCGAGCATGTCGACGCACAGCGCGACGTCGGGACGCTCGGGGTCCTGCTTCATGTAGAACGCCTTGCACGCGGCTGGATAGCGATGCACCATAACCGGGCGATCGAATTCCTCTGACAGCGCGGTCTCCTCGTCGCCGCCAAGATCGTCGCCCCACTTAATCGCGAAGCCCTTGGCATGCAGCCGTTCGATCGCTTCGTCGTAGCTGATACGCGGAAAGGGCGTGACCACGCGCTCGAGCTTGCTCACGTCGCGTTCGAGGACTTTAAGCTCTTCGCGGCGGCGCTCCAGCGTGCGCGCGACGATGTAGGCCACGAAATCTTCCGCCAGCTCCATGTCTTCCTTGAGCGTGTAAAAGGCGACCTCCGGCTCGACCATCCAGAACTCGGTCAGATGGCGGCGGGTTTTCGATTTCTCGGCGCGGAACGTCGGACCAAAGCAGTAGACCTTGCCGAACGCCATCGCTCCGGCCTCGGCATAGAGTTGGCCGCTCTGCGTCAGATACGCTTTGCGCTCGCCGAAGTAGTCGGTCTCGAACAGGTTGGTGGTGCCCTCGCAGGCGGCCGGCGTCAGGATCGGCGAGTCGAACAGGACGAAGCCGCGCTGATGGAAGAAATCGCGGCAGGCGCTCTCGATCTCGTTGCGTATCCGCAGGATCGCGTGCTGGCGCGATGAGCGCAGCCAGAGATGGCGGTTGTCGAGCAGGAAACTGACGCCGTGCTCCTTGGGCGTGATCGGAAAATCGACCGACGGTGCGTAGACCTTGAAGCTCTTGAGCGCGAGTTCGTAGCCGCCGGGCGCGCGCTTGTCCTCGCGCACGACGCCGGTGACTTCGAGCGAAGTCTCCTGGGCCAGATGGTCGGCGGCCTCGAAGCTTTCGGCGCCGAGGTCGGCGCGCGACGCCACGCACTGGCATAGCCCGGTGCCGTCGCGAACCACCAGGAAGTGGATCTTGCCGCTCGAGCGGCGATGGTAGAGCCATCCCTTGAGCGTTACTTCCTCGCCCGCGTGGCGGCTCAGTTCGTCGATATACACCCAAGACATTGCTTATCTGATAACAGCAACCGCTTCTCCCAGTCGAGTGGGAAGGCCTGCAAGAATGCATTATCGTGACGGCGGAGCTTGTCAATTCGCTGCTTGTGATGTAGGCAGCACACGAGACGATGAACCAGCTTGATCTTGCGATTCTCGCGGTGATTGCGCTGGGCGCGATTTACGGGCTACTGCGCGGCGCGCTGCGCATGGCAACTTCGATCCTGGCGCTTGCGGCGGGAATCTACTTTGCCTCGATCTATTACCTGCAAGTTGCCGTATTCGCTCAAAAGCTATTCGCTCTCGGAGCGACAGCCTCCGCGACGCTCGGCTACATCGTGGTGTTTTTGCTGGTCTTCGTGGTAGTTGGCGCCCTTGGTGAGGCTGTCAGCCGGATCCTGCAGGTCGCGCGTCTGGGATGGATCGACAGGGTGTGCGGCGCGGCGGCAGGCGCAGCGGTCGGCGGTGCATTGATGGGCATTTTCTTGATGATCCTGACCGCGATGCTGCCGGTAGACGCTACGATTCTTCGCGAATCCAAACTTGCGCCGGTAATGCTCCGCTATGACGAAACGCTGACCGCCTACGTCCCGGAAGAACTCAAGGATTCATATCGGGCGAAGCGCGACGAACTCTGGCGGCTTTGGCTACAGCGCGAGGCGGTCGCGTCGCCGACCCCATCCCCGGAGGCAAAATAGAGGACGCCGCTCCGTCTCCTGAAAGCCTGCGATCTTGACGACTGTCGCGCTGAGTGCCGTGACCGTCAGGCCAGGGCGTTGTCGACGGCCTTGACGAGATGTCCCTTGGGCACCGCGCCCACGATCTGTTCTTTGACCTGGCCGTCCTTGATTATCAGCAGATTGGGGATGCCGCGGACGCCATAGCGGGCAGGAGTCTCGGGGTTGTCATCCACGTTGATTTTGACCACCTTGAGCTTGCCGGCGTAGTCTTTGGCGAGTTCGTCGACAATCGGGGCGATGGCTTTGCATGGTCCGCACCAGGGAGCCCAAAAATCGATTAGCACTGGAATCGAGGACTTGATCACTTCCTGGTCGAAATTCGCGTCGGTTACGTGACTCACATCTGCACTGGCCATCGGAACTTTTCTCCCTCTGCTAACGTTACAAGTGCAAGGTAAGGACGCGCAAGAAGATCGTCAAGATGCGAAAACCGGGGACCTCCAACCCGATTCAGGCGCGGCCTAAAGCAACTCTAGTAGAATCGCCTTGGTAAAGGCGTCGATCCAGGATTTGGAACAGCGATGAATCTTTCAACGAAAGTGTTGATTGCAGGTGCGTTGATAATGGCGTTGATGGCGTCGCCGCTGCGCAGCGGATGGCAAGAGATGTCGCGAATGCCGGCGCCCGATTTCCAGTGCAAGGTATGGCTTAACTCGCCCCCGCTCACGCTGCACGAGCTGCGCGGCAAGGTCGTGCTGATCGATTTCTGGGAATACACCTGCATCAATTGTATCCGCACCTTTCCTTACCTGCGACGATGGAACCAGCTTTACGGACCGCTCGGGCTGGTCGTGATCGGGGTGCATACTCCCGAATTCGATTTCGCCAAGGATCCGGTGCGCGTTGCCGACGCGGCCAAACGCTTCAAGTTCACTTTTCCGATCGCGGTCGACAGCGACCAGACGATCTGGGACGCGTTTAGCAATCAGGTCTGGCCGGCGAAATACCTGATCGATAAGGACGGGCGAATCGCTTTCACCCATCTGGGCGAAGGCGACTACGCCGATTTCGAGCGCCACATCCAGCAACTGCTGAAGGAGGCGAATCCCAAGCTCGCGTTCAACGATCCGAAGTTCGATATCCCGCCCGATCTGCGCGAGATGGGCGGTGTCTGCCAGCAGCCCACCCCCGAAACCTACCTTGGATTCACGCGGGCCGAGAGCATCGCGAATCAGGGCGGCTACCAGCCGCTGAAGGAAGCCGTCTACAGCGATCCGGGCTCGTTGATGACGAATGAATACGCGCTTGGCGGACGATGGTGGGCGGCCCCCGAGTTCGTCCGCCACGTTGAATCGGCCAAGGAGCCGGGAGATGACTATCTCGATCTCAAGTACCACGCCAAAGCGGTCTACCTGGTGGCCGGCTCCGACGACGGCTCTATCAAGCCGCTCTACGTAACCCAGGACGGCAAGCCATTACCGAAGGATTCGTGCGGCGTTGACGTGAAGATCGATTCGGCGGGACGCACCTATATCGCGCTTGGCCCGAAGCGGATGTACTACGTGGTCAATAATCCGCACTTCGAAGAGCATACGCTGCGGTTGAGCGCGGCTGCGCCGGCAATCTCGCTCTACTCATTCACGTTCGGCAACGAGTGCGAGAACTCGTTCGATCATTCGTAACGTGGCGGCGTGACGCCGCTGGCCGCAAGCGGACGGTGCGACGACACCGGGGCTTCGCGCGCCCGCTCTATGAAAAGCGAGATCTTCGACCTGTTGCTGTAGCGAACGGATGCATCGGCGGCGAATTTTAGCGGCTGCGCTTGACAACGAGGGCAGGGCGCGAAAACGTGGTGGTGTATCGGCACGCCGATCGAGTCGGCGGCCAAAACATCAGAGGACGAAAAAATGGCCCGAATCAGTTCGATCCCGTTCGAGCAGGTTGCTCCTGACCTGCAAAAATTCATGCGGACGTACGACAAATCGCTCGGCGCTTCCGAGTTTGTGCAGACGTTCGCTCATACCCCGGATGTCGCATGCGCGTTCTTCGGTTACTATCTGCCGCTGATGGCGGCGACGCGCGGCCGTATCGACATGCGGCTCACCGAATTGGCGCGCCTCAAGGTTGCGGAGCTTAGCTCCGCCAAGCCTTGACAGAGCGCACGAGTTGCCTTGGCAAGGCAACAAGGATTGACTGAAGAACTAATCGCTGAAGTCCCCAACTATCGCGAAAGCAAACTGCTCGCTCCGTTCGAAAAGGCGGCTATCAGGTTCGCCGAAGTGCTCGCCGGAGATCATCTGTCCGCGTCCGACGAGTTGTTCGAGGAGTTGCGCAAGCATTTCACCGAGTCCGAGATCATCGACCTCGGCTTCCGGATGATGACCTACGTCGGTTATACGCGGTTCATCGCCGTGCTCGGGATCGAGACCTTCGGCGGTCCGTGTCCGATCTCGGAAAAAAGAGACAAGGAGCGGGCAGCAGCGGCGCAGGCATCGGCTGCCAAGTAGCGCGATTCGAATCGCGCCTGCGGCAGGCGGCTAGTCTGCGGCGCGGGACCG
>JBEKLA010000233.1:0-6600 GCA_050010455.1 Binataceae bacterium (SeqCode)
TACATGCGCACCGCGCTCGGCAAGGGGCTTAGCCCGACGAGGGCGATTCTCGCTCACGGGCTGCGCAACGCGCTGACTCCGGTGGTCACGCTGCTCGGGCTGCAGGCGGGCGCGCTGCTGACCGGATCGATTATCACCGAGATGCTTTTTTCGTGGCCGGGACTGGGGCGGCTGATGATCACCGCGATCAGCGCGCGCGATTATCCGCTGGTCGAAGGCTGCGTGCTGACGTTCGCGCTCACCTACGTGCTGGTGAATATGATGACCGACCTGGTTTACGGGCTGATCGATCCGCGGATCCGGCTCGAATGAAACAGTCGCGGCATAATCCTTCGCTGATCGCGGGCGCGGCGATCGTCGCGGCGATCGCGGCGGCGGCGATCCTCGGGCCATGGATCGTCGCGCAGGATCCGCTGGCGATCGATCTCGGGCGCGTGCTCGCCGGCCCGTCGCTAAACCATCCGCTGGGATGTGACGCGCTCGGGCGCGACGTGCTCGCGCGCGTGCTGTGGGGCGCGCGGCTCTCGCTCGGAGTTTCGACCATCGTGGTCGCGGTGTCGCTGGTAATCGGGAGCGCGGTCGGCGGTGCGGCGGCGATGGCGGGCGGGCGCGCCGACGAGTTGCTGATGCGCGGCGTCGATATCCTGCTCGCGTTTCCGGGAATCCTGCTGGCGATCGCGCTGGCCGCGATCCTTGGTCCCGGCCTTGCCGATTTGGTGATCGCGCTGGGGGCGATCGGATGGACCGGGTACGCGCGGCTGGTGCGCGGCGAAGTGCTGTCGCTGCGCGAGCGGGAATACGTGCAGGCGGCGCGAGCGCTGGGCGCGCGGCCGTCGCGCATCATGATACGCCATCTGATTCCCGCGCTGGCCGCTCCGGTCGCGGTGCAGGCAACCTTCGGCGTCGGCGGGATTATCGTGGCCGAGGCGGCGCTGTCGTTTCTGGGGCTGGGGGTGCGGCCGCCGACGGCTACCTGGGGCAACATGATCGACGAGGGCCGCGTGTTCATTCTAGTTGCGCCCCATGTGACCACGGCGCCGGGGTTGGCGATCGGAATATCGGTGCTCGGCTTCAACTTCCTCGGCGACGGGCTGGCGCGATCGCTCGGGGTTCGCTAAATCCAACTTATCGTGGAACTCGAACAGATAGGCGAGCGGCTGACATCATTTATTGCCGAGCAAGGCGGCTTCACCAGCGTCAAGATCGAAGAGCTCAAGCCGATGGCCGGAGGAGCGTCGCGCCAGATCCTGTCGTTCGACGCGATCCTGGAGAAAGACGGCAAGACGACGCGGCGCGGGATGGTGCTGCGGCGCGATCTGGCCGGACACAAGATCGAGACCAAGCGGCACGACGAGTTCATGGTGCTGCGCGCGGCCCATCAGGAAGGCGTGCTGGCGCCCGAGGTGTTCTGGCTGTGCGAAGATCCCGCCGTGCTGGGCTCGGACTTCTTCATCATGTCGCGGATCGAGGGCGAATCGCTGGCGCGCCGGCTTTTGCGCGACGACACTTACGCCCACGCGCGCAAGGTGATTCCGCAACAACTGGCGGAGATCCTGGCGCGAATCCACAAGATCGACGTAAAGAAGCATCGGCTCGACTTTCTGCGCGCGCCGGCCGGATCGCCCGCGCGCGCCGAACTCGCGGAATACGAGGAAATCTACCGCCGGCTGGCGCTCGAAGAGCATCCGGCTTTCGAGCTGGCGATCCGATGGCTGCTGGCGCATATCCCGCAATGTTCGCGCCAGACTCTGGTGCACGGCGACTATCGAATCGGCAATATCATGTTCGGCCCCGAGGGCGTGCGCGCGATCCTGGACTGGGAGCTGCCTCATCTGGGCGACCCGATGGAGGACGTCGGATGGGTTTGCGTGCGCGCGTGGCGATTCGGCGCGGACGACAAGCCGGTAGGCGGGCTCGCGCAGCGCGAGGAATTCTGGGATGCCTACGAGAAGGCGAGCGGATGGGAGGTCGATCGGCAGTCCGCGCGCTTCTGGGAAGTTTTCGGCAATCTGCGCTGGGGGATTTTTACTATCAGCCAGTCGCGCAGCGCGATCGACGGCGGCGTGCCGAGTATCGAGCTGGCCAGTATCGGGCGGCGCACGGCCGAAACCGAATTGGAATTACTCAATCTGATCGACTGAGGCGAATCTATGCAGGATCGGCCGAACATCAACGAGTTGCTCGAACTGTCCGCCCAGTTTATCGAGCGCGAGATTGTTCCGATAACCGAAGGCGCCCGCCAGTTCCAGGCGCGAGTGGTAGCCAACGTGATGCGGATCATCACGCGCGAACTCGGGCTCGAGGAAACTCAACTGCGGGAAGAAGTAAGCGCACTGGCGAAGTTGCTGAATCGGCCGCGGCCGGTATCCGGCGGAATCGAGGAATCACGGGCGGCGGCGGTCGCGCTCAACGCGGAGCTGAGCGCGCGGATTCGGGCCGGCGACGCGCATCAGGGGCCGTGGCGTCGCGACGTTCTCGACGTCGTTCGCAAAATAGTCGAGGAGAAGCTCAAGGTGGCGAATCCGCGCTATCTCGAAGGGGACCTCGCGGCTCGCGCTCGCGCCAGATGACGCGGGGCGGGTTTGATGCTAGATCACGCGAGCGGCGCGCCGACCGGGAGCGCCGCGCGGCATCAGCCGGGAAAGATGGTTGCCGGCGACGCGGCAGTCGTAACAGTTAAACTTAGCGAGGGTGAAGGAAAACGAAGCACATAGGGTTGGGAGATGGCACTAGCTGCGAAAGAGCCCTTCGACGCCGCCGCTACGGGTCCAGAACGAGCGGCCGGAGATCGCGAACCGTCGGCTGTTCAGCAAGATGTGGGGAAAGCGACCGCGCCGGCACCGAAGGATCCACCGAACGCTGCCGCTACGAGCCTGGAACGAGCGGCCGGAGACCGCGAACCGGCGGCTCCTCAGCAAGACACAAGGTGGAAAAGCTGGACGAAGAAGAATGCTTGGTGGTACGGTCCCCTGCTTGCCATTCTAATCTATAACCCCGCTAGCGACTTTGTGGCCGACGGTTACAGGCGTCTAAAGGACCATCAGAGATATGCTAACGCCAAAGCTTTCGCTGAAGCTATGGCAGCGGCGGGCCGCGCCCGTAGTCGAGCGGGAAAGATAGCAGACGAGATGGCGGCCAGAGCAACTGAGAGGGTCATGCAGCAGCGTGAGTATGCGCTAGAGGAAGCTGCGGCGCGCGCCAACAGAGAGGTCTATTCGAAGAACAAGTTCCTCGCGAAGGCAGACGCGCGGGCTGATCGCATAATTGCGTATAGACGAGCAGGGGTTGAACCTTGGTTTGCCGGAACCTTAGAAGCTGCCGCCGTTGACGAAATTCGCGCAGCGGCGGAGTCGGGAGATCCCAAGCAGCAGGAAAGGCTAGGTCTTATGTATCTCTTCGGACTTGGTGTTCCACAAAGCGAAGCGGACGCGGCGACGTGGACCCGTAGGGCGGCGGCGAAGGGCTACACTGTCGCCGAGACAAATCTCGGAGCTATGTATGGGAATGGTTGGGGCGTCCCGCAAGATACTGATCGAGCTATCAAATGGTATAAGGAAGCCGCTGCCCACGGGGACTTGGACGCCAAGAAAAGTCTGCGCAGTCTCGTCGGAGCGAGGCCCGATCAAGATCGCCTGCGAGGCCATCGACCATAACCTGTAAGGGTTGGGTAATGGAGTTCTTGAAGCTTACTGAAGATCAGAAAGTTCTGCTGGAGAGCGCGCACCGCTATATCGACAGGCGGATCAAACCTCTGCGCAAGGAGTACGACAATCGGCCACTGCCAAAACCAGTGGCGCATGAAGTCCTGGGCGAGCTTGCGGAACTGGGCTTCATCGGCGGTACGCTGCTCCTGGAAATGGCCGTTAAAGGCGTCGCGAATATCGGCGCGACGGAGTGAGTAGTGGGTTATCGGTATCGGGGCCGGCGCCCGCTACTGCGGTTGAAAAGCGATCAAACCAAGATGCGAGCGAGAAGGAGATGAACGATGGCGCTTAAGCAATATGACCTGAACGCGGTCAAAGAGTGGTCACGGCAGTGCACCAACTGGGGCAAGTGGGGACCCAACGATGAGCTTGGCACGCTCAATTATGTTACCCCGGACAAAGTGCGCGACGCCGCCAAGCTGGTCAAGGACGGCAGGGTGATCTCACTGGCGTTGCCGCTGGACAGCGAAGGTCCGCAAAACGGCAAGTTCAACCGCTTCAACCCGATTCATCTGATGCTCGCCAGCGGAGCCGACGCCGACGCCGGCACCCAGGACCATATCCCGACGCTGCGTTACTCGGACGACATGATTATCATGCCGCTGCAATGCGCTACGCAGTGGGATTCGCTCGCGCATATTTTTTACGACGGCAAGATGTACAACGGCTACGACATGAAGCTGGTCAATCTCGGCGGCGCCAAGAAGAACAGCGTCGTGGCGTTCAAGGAGAAGGCGGTCGGGCGCGGCGTGCTGCTCGACATCCCGGCGTACAAGGGGCGCAAGTGGCTAGATCCGGGAGAGCCGATCTTTACCGAAGATCTCGACGGATGCGCGGCCAAGGAAGGGGTCAAGATCGGCGCCGGCGATTTCGTGCTGATTCGAACCGGGCAGATCGCGCAGGTGCGCGCGCAGGGAAGCTGGGGCGAATATCCGGGCGGCGACGCTCCGGGACTCAGCGTGACCGTCGCGCCGTGGGTACATCAGAAGCAGATCGCGGCGTTCGCGACCGACACGTGGGGCACCGAAGTGCGGCCCAACGAGACACCCGAGGTTTTCCAGCCGCTGCACATCATCCTGCTGGTACACGGCGGGCTGCTGATCGGAGAGATCTTCGACCTGGAGGCGCTCGCGGCGGATTGTGCTCGCGACGGGCGCTATGAATTCATGTTCGTCGCGCCGCCGCTGACGATCACCGGCGCGGTGGGATCGCCGATCAATCCGCAGGCGATTAAGTAGCGGCATTCCATGCCGTCGGTCGCTTTCACGGACCGCTCCCGTTGGTCGGTTTGGTTGAAGGCCGAGAAGGTTCGAGCGCAGCGGGCGGCCGCTGAAAAACTCGCGGTGCTCGGGCGCGTGGCAAGATTCGCCCGCGCCGCTAGCCGTGTTTGAGCGCGGCCAGGCTCTCGCGATAGGGCGGGTAGGCAATACCGCGTTCGGTGATAATCGCGGTCACCAATTCGGCAGGAGTAACGTCGAAGGCCGGGTTGAACGCGGAGACGCCGGCGGGAGCGACGCGGCGGCCGGCGAATTCGAGCACCTCGCGCTCGGAGCGCTGCTCGATCGGAATCTCGGCGCCGCTGGGGCAATCGAGATCGATCGAGGAGAGCGGCGCCGCGACGTAGAACGGCACGCCGTGGCGGCGCGCCATCACAGCCAGCGGATAAGTACCAATCTTGTTGGCAACGTCGCCGTTGGCCGCGGTGCGATCGGTACCGACGACCACGCAATTCGCCTGGCCGCGCGACAGGATCAGGCCGGCCATGTTGTCGGCGATTAGCGTGACCGGGATTTTGTCCTTGCGCAGCTCCCACGCCGTCAGCCGCGCGCCTTGAAGGAAGGGACGGGTCTCGTCCGCGATCACGGCAACCTGCTTACCCGCTTCGCGGGCGGCGCGGACGACGCCGAGGGCGGTGCCATAGCCGGCGGTCGCGAGCGCTCCGGCGTTGCAATGAGTCAGGATCGTCGCGCGTTCACCGATCAGGGTCGCGCCAAACTTGCCGAGCGCGCGATTGGCTTCGATATCCTCGTGGTAAATCGCGAGCGCCTCGTCACGCAGGCGGCGGAACAGCTTGGGGGCGCTGAGCGCGAGACCGCGTTCGAGCACGGTTTCCATCCGGGCCACCGCCCAAGCCAGGTTGACCGCGGTCGGCCGTGTCGCCTTGAGGGCGGCGGCGACGCGCGCGAACCGGGCCCTGGCACGATCGCCGCTGAAGCCCTTGAGGCCCAGCGCGACGCCCATCGCGGCCGCCACACCGATCGCCGGCGCCCCGCGAATAACCATTGTGCGAATTGCCTCGGCCACAGCCCGATAATCACGGCAAACGCGAATCACTTCACGGTTCGGAAGCAGACGTTGATCAATCATGCGCACGGTATCGCCGCGCCATTCAATAGTCTTTACGGCCACCGCAGATCAGCTCCTCCAATTGTTGAATACAGCTTACGGCAACCTTCATCAAAGACCAATGTCAGTCATAGATTGCGCGACCGGCGAAAGGCGAAGAATCAGGTCAGAGCGATCGAAGATTTCAATCGGGCGTCGCGCGCGGCGCCTGAACGGCGCCGCACAGCTGCGCGAGGTCAGGCTTTACGTGGAAGTCTGACCGAATCGAAGATACAACGAGCCTGCAAGCCAAACCCGCTTTGGCGAAGACGGTACTACTACACTAGCGGCTCGGCAGTAGTAGTGGCCGCGCGGATCATCCGATGCGTTCGTAAACTCCGCGAGCCTTGCGTTTAACCAATCCGGCTTCGATCCATCGGGTGACCGCGGCGAAGATCTCAGACGGCCGCTTCTCCTTGAGTCCGCGAATGCCACGAATATCGGCGGCTTTGAACTGCTTTGGCAGATCGGAAAGAATCGTGCGCCAATTGATTCGGCCACTGCGGCCACT
>JBEKLA010000234.1:0-6569 GCA_050010455.1 Binataceae bacterium (SeqCode)
TCTTTGGGGCCTCCCGCGCCACGCAGGGTTGCATCGCCATGCACTCCAAATGACGCGCCAGAGGCCCCTTTTCTTCGATCAAATCGTCGAATCCACCAGAATTATTTTCGGATCAAGGCTAAATAGCGGTGAAAAAACATGCTTAAAGAGAATCCAGGGACCGCTTTAGGGATAGCGCGATCGATCGACGTGGTCACAATCGGCGTCTCGTTTGCGGCCGCCGCGACTGTCTGTCAATGCGCGAACCAAATCCAGGCCTTGGGATGGTGGCGCGGGATTGTTCCCGTAAGGCCGGATGTTATTCACCAATACGCTCTTCTGATACTGCTGAGCCTAATTGCGTGGCTCACAGTTACACAATGGAGAGGCACTTACCAATCGCATCGTGGTGAAAGGTCTCGCTCGGTGGTGTGGCATGGCGTTACCACACAGCTTTTGTGGATGACCTTAACAGGCTTCTGCATATTTTTCTTCGAGGTGAAGCTAATCAGCCGCGCGTTCTTCATGACGTTCTTTCCGCTAAGCATTCTACTGCTGAATGTCCGACAAACAGGGACTCATGTCTTACTTAAGTTGGTCAGGGCGAGGGGGTTCAATCAACGTTCCGTGGCGATTCTTGGAGACTCGGAACGCACCGCGCGATTCTCGCAAATCATCAAGCGAGAGGCGGCAAGCGGCTATCGAGTGGTCGACTGCAGGAAGGCTAATGCCGCTGCCGCCGAGAAGCTTCTAAACACGGACTTAGATGAGATTTTCGTTCTCGCGGGCGACGGTTCGACGGAACTCGAGCGTCTGGTCTTGAGCCTGATGAAAGGTGGAAAACGCGTGCGACTCGTGCCGGGGATATTCGACGCCAGGCTTTTCAGGCAAAGCCTTGACTCTTTTGCCGGCGTGCCAGTGTTATCGCTAGGGGGCCATGGACTCAGCCGTTCCCAGGCTGTGACCAAGCGCGTCGTTGACGTCGTTGGCTCGCTGACTTTGCTTATAATCGCGGCGCCGCTAATGGCACTGACCGCGCTGCTAATCAAGGTGTCGTCGCGGGGCCCAGTATTATTCATGCAAAATCGCCTTGGGCAGGGCGGCCGTACATTTCGGATATATAAGTTTCGCACCATGTACCAGGACGCGGAGGAATCTCTGCGCGCGGATCCTGCGCTATACCAGCGATATGTGGCGAACAACTATAAGCTGCCGAAGGGAGAAGATCCGCGCATAACTTCTCTGGGCAATCTTCTGCGCACCAGCAGCCTCGACGAGCTTCCCCAGCTTTTCAATGTTCTGAAGGGCGATATGAGCTTGGTTGGCCCGCGGCCGGTCGTTCCGCCCGAGGTCGATAAGTACGAGGAGTACAGCTCTCTGTTTATGGCCGTAAAGCCTGGGCTTACGGGCAACTGGCAAATCAACGGACGCAGCGAGATAGATGACTATTCGCAGCGAGCGGCGCTCGACGTCGAATACATCCGGGATCAATCGCTCAAGACGGACGTCGATATACTCTTGAAGACCATCCCCGCCGTGCTATGGCGCAAAGGCGCTCATTAGTAATAGTGGCCAGCGCCTCGGCGGCTATTGAGCAATTTGCCACGCGGTTGGCACGATAGCAAAAACCTCACTGCTGGTTATGCTAATGCCGTTCATGAACCAGACGGCGCGCTCGCCGGTCTCGGTATTCTGCCAGATGAGGTCGGGATGGCCGTCACCGTTGAAATCTCCGGCGCGGACGATCTGCCATTGAGTCGGTATGGTGGCAAAAACCTCGGCGCTGCTCAAGCTGATACCGTTCATGAACCAGACGGCACGCTCGCCGGTCTCCGTGTTCTGCCAGATGAGATCAGGATGGCCGTCGCCGTTGAAATCCGCGACGGCGGCGATCTGCCATTGAGTGGGCACGGTCGCAAAAACCTCGGCGCCAATAACACTTGTGCTATTCATGAACCAGACGGCGCGGTCGCCGGTCTCAGTATTCTGCCAGATGAGGTCGGGATAGCCATCGCCGTTGAAATCGCCCACTCCGGCGATTTGCCACTCGGTCGGAACCGTGGCGAACACCTCGGCGCTAATAAGATTGAGGCCGTCTGTGACCCAGACAGCGCGCTCGCCGGTTGTGGTGTTCTGCCAGATTAAGTCGAGATGGCCGTCATTGCTAAGGTCTGCTGTGGCGCAAATCTGCCATTGAGTCGGCACGGTCGCAAACATATCGCTACTGAGGAAATTGATGCCGTTCATGAACCACACGGCGCGTTCGCCAGTCGAAGTGTTCTGCCAGACCAGGCTAGGCGTCGTGAAGGCAATCATGAACTGATTGGCGTCGATCTCACCCCAGCCGGTGGCCTGGTCGTAGCCGGGGCCCGCAGTGAAACCGGTTACGCTGTTGAAGGTATTGTTGCCGCTGGTGATATCGCGGATGCCGACGCTCGCCCTGCCGGTACTCGCCAGGCGATAGAGCCGGGTATTGATGTTTCCGAGCCGCTGTCCTACCCGTTGCTCGATTAGCTTGGTGATGCCGGCGAGAACCGGTGTTGCCACGCTGGTCCCTCCCCAGCAACAATCGATGACGGCCCCCGATTGGTCATCACCGAGGAAAACGCCCGGCGCGCCGGATATCATCGAGATATCAGGAACGTCGCGCGCACTATCGCTAGGGGTTAGGCCCTGCTGATAGTTGGGCTTGGAGAATATCGCGCTGGCACCGCCGCCAGTGGCGCCGCCGCTTGCGCCACCGCCACTGGTGTTCCAGACAACGCGAGTGGTGTCGCTGACAGTGCTGGTGTCGTTACCGCTGGCGTTATAGGTGGGGCTAAAGCTCGAGCCACCCACGGATGTGACGTGAGGGTCGGCCGACATCTCATTAACGTTGCGAGAGGTTCCAGCGACGCACTGCCCACCGCTGTATATGAGACCGGCGGCGCCCCAGTCGCCGGCGGCGATGAAGATTGATTGTCCCTGGGCATCGGCCTGAGCGGCGATCGGATCAAATATTGTCGTGTAAAAGGACGCGGAGGCGCCACAAAGTCCGAAGCTGACGCTGATCACCGAGCAGGCATTATCGTTAACCGCCTTTTGAATCCCATCGTTAATCGAACCATTTACCGTGTTGCTATCGTCGCCGAGGTAAAAGTTTATCGTCGCCCCAGGTGCCGCAGCGTGCGACCATTCGATGTCGAGCAGCGCCTCGCTCACATCGCGGTTTATACCCGGATTCGTAAAAGTGCCGCTGGCATGGCTCGAAAGGACGGTGTTGACCGTCTCGGTGGGCATGCCAAAGGTCGTGTTGAAAAGGCTTACGGCGCTGGACAGATAATTGGAGTCGCCAACGATCGCGATACAGTCGCCGGTGCCGCTGATCCCGGAATTGAGGATCGGAGTTATGTCGTAGAAAGTGCGAAGGTCGCTGGGCGCGAACGCTGTGAAACCACCGTACTTGGTTTCGGGCTGCACGGCGATAGCATCGGATTCCGCCGCCGCCGCGTCCATCGACAGCGCTAGTCTAAGGTCCTCCGTCTCGGTGGGCTGGGCCTCCGACGATTCCGTTAGGAGGCTCTTTTTTTTTAGCGCCATCGAGGCGTGCATATTGTCGAGTCCCCCGATCGCCGCGATCACGTTCTGGAAGCGCGCGGGAATCTGCGGGTCCTGGGTATTCACAAAGAGATCGTCGCCCGTCGATACCAGGCCGGGCCCGAAGGTGCTCTCGATTAACCCAACCGTGCCGCGGAAGCGAATGTAGCGCGCGGCAAGATTGCTTTCGATAATGGTGAACCCCTGTTGGGAGAGCCAATCGCTCGCTGCCTTAAAATCGCTAGGGTTCGGGCCGAATCGAGCGTTGAATTCATTCGGCGTGAGCCAATGCCGGTAGTTGGTCGAAGCCGGATCATGCTGCTCGGTCTGCAACTTCGCGAGCGCATCGCGGTTTTGTACCGCGAACACCAGGTCGAGCGTCAGTTGCTTTTGGGCGTTGAGAGGACCCCGTATCTGCGATGATTCGATGGCGGGATGGTTGCCCACCAGAGGCACGGTTTGCGCGATCAGCGGAAGCGCGCTGCCCAGAATTGCGCCGGCAACGAACAGACTCAGCCACATCAATCTATCAGGACAAATAGCTTTCACGGACGTCCTCCTGACCAAGTGCCTCAGGCAGCAGCTTCTCCGTCCCCCGTGTCTCCCGGCGTCATCCTGCCCAATGGCCGTCGTGCTCTACGGCTCACGAGAAATTACCTATGTTATTAACGCATATCGCAAAAGTTGAAGCAAAAGCGGAAAACGAGCGCACATTTGGCGGTCGATATTGTGTTAGGAATAAAGGCCGGCTGCCTGTCAAAATGTAACCGTATGAAATGCGCCATGCAGCAGCTCCTTGGTCGAAAGGCTGGCGCTAACATGGCTCGCCGAGTTACCCGGTGGATCGCCAGTCTTCTTGTTGTGGCGTTTTCGTCTGGGATCCCGCCCGTCTATGCGAGCCAACGCTCTTGGCAGCCGCTGGTACTGCAGGCTTCCCAGCTAAGCTTTTTGATCGGTTGGAAAAGCAGCAGCCTCGAAGTGATGGCTTCCCATCACGGTCGCCTCGAGCCGATACCGTTTCAAGTAGATCAAGTTCTCGCCGATGGAGAATTCAAATTTACTGAGCCGCGTTCTTCAAAAGCTGGCGATCCCGCCGATAAGCTTGGCCCGCATGACGAGGTCGTCATGATGGTTTCCGATTTCGGCGAGCGCATCGCCGACACCAAACTCTTGCCAGCCAACAGTTTCGAAATTGAGCTGCGAGATTCGCTCGGCGGCGCGAATCGTTATGCTTATATAGCGGCGGTCGTTCAGCCGCATCTCAGTGCGAGGACGTACGTGAATTACGAGCCTGGGCTGCATACGATGAAGACCGATTCTTACTACCTTACTATGAGAAACGAACTGCCAGACAGTTTTGTCGTCGAACAGAGTAATAATCAACCCGGCAAAGAAATAGCGCGGGGATTCGAAGCTGAGGCGCGAGCGCCACTGTTCAATCTGTTTTCGGTTCGTTTTACTCAGCGTGATATTAGAAGCGAGGTTCTGGCGTACAAAACCGGTCCGATTAGAGTAATCCGAAAGCTACGCCATCGCGTAGACCTGGGACTCGGGATTCACTCGCCCAGCGTTATGCGAACAGATCTGTTCTATCGCGATTCTATCGACGAACCATTCGTAGTTGATTTGCCCTGGATTCCCGCGCTCCTTTTTGGAAACATCAGCGCGCGGGCGGACACGATGCTTAGAGTCGAACCGGAAGAGACGCTTTCATGGTCTGATCTGGGGACAGCGAGCCTGAGACTGGATGATGGAACTCTGGCCTCGAATATTCAAAGTCACTCGAAGGCCGATTGGCTGATGCTCGGCACGCGAAGCGGAACGCTTGTGGGTATCTTTTTGCCAACTCCGGCGATGGAGGCTGTTTCGCCGCAATTGTACTACAGAGGTGGGACAAGCTCGCAGAGCGATGACGTGGATACACGTCCGCGTCTGGGCTACTTGCTATCCGGATGGCAACGCTTGCCGATAGGGCGGCATCGCTTTGATTTTGTGTTGGTTCAGGTTCCGAGGGATTACCCTGTCGCTACGCTTCGCCAAGAACTACGCGTACAACCGGCGGTGAAAATCCATAGCGTCGGCCCGAGAGCGGAAGCGGCCAAGACGGGTGGTCTTCACTGAAGCTAAAAAATATCGTTCGCGGGCGGCTGACAGGCGCGGATTTCTAGTGGGGGAGCAGGACGCTGGCGGGCACAACCTGTTCGTCAGCGTTTGGCGGCTGCCATGAGAGACGAATCGAGGAGCCGCCTACCAGGTTGCGCTCGCTGACTTCGATTGCGTGGGCGCCGGCGTTTAAGTAGATGCCGCCTGAATCGTAATACTTGGAGACTTCACCGGGATCGTCGATCACCGAACGGCCGTCGATTTTGAGCCAGCCGGCGTCGTCGACGTTGATCGCGAAATGGTAAAGACCGGTCGACGGCGCGATAATCCGGCCGGTCCACACGACGAACGACGGATAGGGTAGGGCACCGAGCTTTTCGATATCGGGGAAATTGATCGTCTTGTCTACGCGCACGATATGCGGGGGAAATCCGTTGGGCCGGAGTCCCTCGTAATAGTGTCCGACCAATCCGTGCTCTGCCTTGAGCGCGGCGTGCGCCAGCGGCACGCCCGCGATCGGCGGTGCGAATAGCGCTCCGATAGCGACCGCCGCGGCGACGCTCTTTAGGATACTCGGAGAGCGTCCACTCTCTTGTGCCAAGGCCCGCAAGAAATACAGCACCGTGGTGATCCAGAGCGCGGCCAACGGAATCAACTGCACTGCGCCAGTCAACCCGGCCAGCTTGCCGAGGTTGAATGCTACCGAATCGCCGACGATCGGCCCTCCACCAAAATACGTGCTCTTGTTGTATGCGAAATCGCCGCGCAGATACGCCGGCCACACGAAGTCGCGTATCGGATTTTGATACTCGTAGGGAAGGTGCGGCTCGACCGCGGTCGCCATCAGCATCAGGAATGCGGACATGAGCGCGAGCGGAGCCAGCACGTAGTCCCATCCCGACGGCAAGAAC
>JBEKLA010000235.1:0-6517 GCA_050010455.1 Binataceae bacterium (SeqCode)
CGTCCGAATCGAAGCCCGAAGCTGTTCCGCGCCGTCCTCCTGCTATGGCCGTTGATTAATATCGCCGTCTGCTTCGGGTTCGCCGCAACGGCGCGCGCGCAAGCGGACCAGTTGGTTTACACCGACAGCCTGGTTAACGGATGGCAGAGCTGGAGTTGGGCGACGGTCAATTTCAGCAACACCTCGCCGGTCCAGTCCGGCACCGACTCGATCGCGGTCAACGCGGGGGCGTGGCAGGCGCTCTATCTTCATCAGACCGCCTTCGATTCAAGCCTCAACAGCAACCTGGTTTTCTGGATCAACGGCGGCGCCGCGGGCGGACAGTTGCTGCAGGTCCAGGCGACGCTCAACGGCTCGCCGCAGGCGGCGGTGACGATAGCGGCGCTAAGCGCCAACACGTGGCAACAGATCACGATTCCACTGGCGTCGCTCGGCGTGCAGAACCGGCCCGACCTCGACGGGTTCTGGATTCAGGACCGCAGCGGCACGACCCAGCCGGTTTTCTACGTCGATACGATCTCGTTCACGGCGCTGCCGCCGCCCGCCGCGGTGACTGTCACGGCGGACGCGGCGAATGCGCTGCGCACCATCGACGCGCGCCATTTCGGAGTCAACGCCTCGGTCTGGGATGGGGTCTTCGATACCACCACGACCATCAACCTGCTGACCGCGATGGGGAATCAGGCGCTGCGCTTTCCCGGCGGCTCGTTGTCTGACGATTACCATTGGGCGACCAACACCACAGATACCAACACCTGGCAGTGGGCGGCGTCGTTCTCCGATTTCGCTCACGTAGCCACCACGGTTGGCTCGCAAGTCATCATCACCGCCAACTACGGATCGGGAACGCCCGCGGAAGCAGCGGCGTGGGTGACTAATTCGAACGTCACCAATCAATACGGCTTCAAGTATTGGGAAATAGGGAACGAGGTTTACGGTTCATGGGAAACCGATAACAACACGCTTCCGCACGATCCCTACACCTACGCGCAGCGCTTCGCGCAGTATTACAGCCAGATGAAGGCTGTCGATCCGACGATCAAGATCGGCGCCGTGGCCGTGACCGGCGAGGACAGCTACGCGAATTACACCGACCATCCGGCGGTGAATCCGAGGACCGGAGTGACCCACTACGGCTGGACGCCGGTGATGCTAACCACGATGCGGAGCCTGGGAGTAACGCCGGATTTCCTGATCTACCATCGGTATCCGGAAGCACCGGGCTCGGAATACGATCAGGGGCTGCTGCTCTCATCCGGTACCTGGGCTACCGACGCCGCCGACTTGCGCCAGCAGTTGAATGACTATCTGGGCTCGGCCGCCTCGGGCGTCGAACTCGATTGCACCGAGAACAATTCGGTCTATTCCAATCCTGGCAAGCAGTCGACCAGTCTCGTCAACGGCCTCTTCCTGGCAGACAGCGTATGCGCCGCGATGCAGACCGAGTTCAACGCGGTGATGTGGTGGGACTTCCGCAATGGGCAGGAAACCGGCAACAACAACTCCTCCAGTCTGTACGGATGGCGCCAGTACGGCGACTACGGCGTGGTGGACAGCGCCGATCCGGCCGGACCCGCCGACGCTTATCCGACTTACTACGTCGCCCGGCTGCTGCAATATTTCGCACGCGGCGGCGATCAATTGATCGCGGCGACGAGCGACTATCCGATGATGAGCGTGTGCGCGGCGAAACGCCGCGACGGTTCGCTCGCGCTGCTGGTGGTCAACAAGAGCGCCACCAACGCGCTCAACGCCAACATCGCGATCGGCAACGCGGCGCTCGCTGCCAATGGCACGATCTACTCATACGGCATCCCGCAGGATAATGCGGCAATGACCGGTGTCGGCTCCGCCGACGTTGCCAGCAATCCGGTAAGCGGGCTGGGCTCGAGTTTTTCGTTCAGCTTCCCCGCTTACTCGGTCAACGTAATCGCTTTCAATAACAGCGGCTCAGCGACGCCAACTATCACTGCAACGCCAACTCCAACAAGCATCACGACGCCGTCAGCCACTGTAACGCCGACCGCGACCCCAACCCGGACAGCAACTCCGACCCGGACCGCGACCGCTACGGTAACTTCGACGGCCACCATAACACCGACCCCGACCGCTACGCGCACCGCGACCCCAACGCGAACTACAACTCCGACGGCTACCGCAACGCCATCCGTTACCAGAACGGCGACTCCAACTCGAACCGCAACTCCAACTCGGACGGCCACTCCCACCGCAACGCCCACCGCGACACCGGCCGTCGCTATCGGCGCGCTGAGTCCGCCCAACCTGAGATTTGGTAGTCATCGCGTGGGCACGATCAGCTCGCCCCAAACCGTGACTCTCACCAATTCAGGAAACGCTCCGCTCGACGTGACGGGCATTTCGATCAGCGCTGGTTTCACTCAAACCAACACCTGCACGGCATCTGTTGCGCCGCGGCACAACTGTAAGATTGCGGTGCGCTTTGCGCCGTCCGTCGAGGGTCATGTCACCAGCTTGCTGACCGTGAACGATAACGCAACGAACACGCCTCAGACCGTTAGCCTGAGCGGGACCGGGCGTTAAGCGATTACGGCCGGTAGGCCGTAGTGGAGGGGGGATGCTCGCATTGCTCTCGGAGATGTATCCGTGGGATACGGTCCGCGATTTCTGCTGCGTGATCGCGCAAGTCGGCGGGTTGCGCCGCCGCTACAAACGCGCAGGAACACCTGTCGCAGAATCGCACATGAACGAAAGCGATCAGCGTGTAAGAGTAGACTATCGAGCCACCAGTCACGGCATGTGGATTGCTTGATGTTGCTTCCTGCTGCAGCTTGTCGGATCTGTCGTAGATCGCTTCTTCTTGTAGCGAGACGGCTCCGTTCAAAATCCTGGCCGGTTGGTCGTGGCGTGGTGGCGGCGCGGTTAGGAGTAGTTGATGAGAACGCGTAACGTGCGAGATGGTATCAGGGGCAAGTGCCATGTCGCTATTGTACTGGGGCTGATTCTGGCGGTATTGGGTTACAGCCAGACCGAGGAAGCAAACGCGGGTGTCGTAAAAAAAGCTACCGCGACTCCAACCGCGACGCCCACTTCGACTCCGAGAACGAAGCAGCTCCGTTCGACGCCTGGCGCCACCCCAACACCGTGTACGACTACCTCGTGGTACGTATCGCCGGAGGGGAGCGATTCCAATTACGGCAGCGAGCCGGACAGCGGTCACGCCTGGCGAACACTCCAGTATGCAGTCGATCACGTCCCGGCGGGCGGTACGATCTTCGTGGCTACGGGTAGCTACGGCGAAAACGTCAGCATAACTTCTTCGGGCGGCGCAAACGCAGGCTGTCGCAAGGAGATCACTTCCTACGACGGCGGAGATCCAATCACCTCCTCGTTCACCATAACCGCGAGCTACTGGACGGTCGATTCGCAGGAGATGACCAACCAGGCCAACCTCAAGGGCATCTATGTTGACGGTTCTGCCGCGTTTGACACTATCTCGAATAACTACGTCCACGAACTCTGCCGCGACGGCATATTCACCGATTCGGGCACGTCAAACATCACCGTCAGCGGCAATCGCGTCTACCACGCACAGATGAGTGGCATCACCATATCCGGCGCTAACGGCCTGGTTGTGGGGAACGAGATTTGGTACACGCTCGACAAGCCGTGGCTGGCAGGCGGGATTTATTCCTCATGCATCGACCCTTATCCTACTGGCGTCGGTGATGATGCCGACTATGTCCGCTACTTCGGTAGCGGCCACGTTATCAGCGCCAACAACCTCCACGACATTCCGGTGAATTACGCCGCCGGCGGTCCAATCGGACAGTACGCCCCGCATACCGACTGTTTCCAGACCTGGAACGATGGTCAAACTACGCAGAATATCCTTATCGAGCGCAACCGTTGCATCGCTCCAGCGCCCTATTATCAAGCTGCGGGGAACGTGTCGTGCACGGCGAGCGGGGTTCCCTATGCCTGTTGCACTGGAAACAACAGGGGAACATGCCCAAGTGGCACTGGAGGAAATCAGATCGGCAACACAGCTGCCGTTTCTGGTACGCTTACTTTCCAGGACAATCTGTTCACAAATCTGTATCACGGCATCCAAATAGTGTCGGGATCGCCAACCCTCCGCATCTGGAATAACACCTTTGACCACATTGCCCTAGAAGCGGTCGAAATCGACATCGCGACACCGTCGGGAACCGCTATCAAGAACAACATCTTCTATGATTGCGGTGACAACATGAGTTCCTACTTGTGCGCGCAGGACAACAAGCCTGCGCTCGCAACTAACGTCTTCACGATGCGCACTGGCAGCACGGGAACTTACGCTTGCGGTTATAAGGGTGCGCCTCCTTTCATCGACAATGATCCCAGATTCGTCGATAGCGGAACGCTGCCCGCGCTGAACGACGCAGATTATCACCTCCAGTCTGAGTCGCCCGATCTCGACAACGGCGTGAATCTTCCATCGGTAACGAACGACTACTACGGCGTCACGCGGCCATGTAATACCGGGAATTCCATCGGTGCGGCCTGCGAATGAGATTTAGGCAGCGGGCAATTGAGTTCAGGTCGGGTCGATTTGCAAGTCCGCGGCGCAATGTTGCGTCATGAGCGCGCGGCGCGCTCTGCGAGCGCGGCAGATTCGGCTTGAAGCGGCTCCCGGGCCAAAGGGAAGCGCGAAGCGTCCGCATTACCTCGCAGCGGTTCGCAGAAAAACTCCAGCAGCAGCCGACGCCACTGGCTCGCCCCGCATGCGCCCGAACGGTGGTCGAGCCCGTCTTGCTGATGGCGGCGGCCTCTGTTTCAGGTTCGTCCGATCGTGCAATCGGGTGAGGATTACCGCCGCTTCAGACTCGACAGGGTTCGGACATCGCCCTAAATGTCTGCCGACATTAAGCTACGAATGGGGTAGCGCAAAAAGTAGGGCCATCTCGCAATAACATTATCCCTGAATTCTGAAAGATAGCGTCTTGCCGCTACTCCGCTGGTGTAGCCCAGGCCCTTGCGCATACTCGAAATCAGTTTATCTCGCGAGCGTACCAACTCGACCTCCGCCGCGACGCCAGGCTCAAGCTCGATCTCGAACTCAACTAAATTGCCGGTCTGGCGGTAGTCGACGGGTAATCCATTGCAGAGAACACACTGCAGCTCGTGTGTGTCACCGATGTTTCGACGCAGGCGATAAACGAGGCGTTGTGACTCCCGGTTGATCAAAGCAAGCTGGTCTGAATAGAACTTGACTTCGACGCTGGCGTTGCTGAGCTTTCTTTCCAGTACGCTGGTGCGTACGATTCGCCCCACCGAGCCCCATGAGATTCGCGGCTCGAGCGCGTTCACGCGGGCCACGAATTCAGCCAGATCCCTGTAGCCATTGCGAAAATATCCATGGTGCTCGACAATCAGCGCCGGCTTGCCCAGGAAGAGGTCGACGGCAAACGATAGAAGATCTTTCGGATACCTTCGCTGGAATAGCGGAAAACCCTCGTATGAGACTGCGACGTCGAGCAAGTCGCCCAGGCGGATTTCTCGTTCGTGCCAATCCTCCGCGAACACCCCGGTGTTTATCGCCGCGAGAAATCCCTGGCTCTTGAGCGCCGACATCGCCGCGGAAGAAAATAGCCCCTGCGGGAACACCATGACCCTGGCGCTGGTGAGCCCGGTGGATTGCTCCATATCGCAAAGCCTTGCCAGAGCGGTCGCAGCCCGGTCCTTCAGCGTTGCTTCATTGGTCGCCGCGAATTCTCGTTCGGTATGGTCGCATCCGTGAGCACAAAGTGAGAGCT
Source organism: Binataceae bacterium (SeqCode) (assembly GCA_050010455.1). Classification (GTDB taxonomy): domain Bacteria; phylum Desulfobacterota; class Binatia; order Binatales; family Binataceae; genus DATJOQ01. The sequence goes on from JBEKLA010000235.1 coordinate 5,778, forward strand.
TGTCGTTGCGCCGCCTGAAAATCGCCACGGTTTCGGACGCATTGCGTCGATAATTCCAGGGGATGAAAGCGATCGAGGCAACGAAGCCGTGCCGATCCATCTCGCGCAGCAGGACTTCGTAGTTGAGAAATCCGTAGCTGGGGCGCAGCAGCGGGTCGTCGATTATAAGCGCAGCGCATGGACTTGGATTGTGACAACAGAAATCTCCGAACGCGGCACGGAGAAACACCATCCACGGAATCAGGCTCGGATAGGTATCCGTCCGCAGATCTCCGGGTACCGCTTTATCCTCAACGTCAACGATCTCTGATGATGCCAGCAGAAAGAGTTGGCAGCCTGCTCTTTCTATTCTCGCAAAAACCGGGAGACCCTGTGCCGCCATCAGAGTTTCCAGCCCGTCATACGAAGCCGATCTCTGAAACGCGGTACAGCGGTGATTGTCGAGTTCGAAGGAGAGTCCGGTGAGTTGTCGACAGTAGTTGCCAGCCGTGGTTGGGAACGAGTAGGTGGTGATGGAACTATCGAGCGTCGCCGGCCTTTGCAGCGCCGCGTTGGTGAGCCAGGCGGTCAAGACGCCGCCGTCCGAATCCGCATCCAAACCGTGAACGAGAGCAGCGCGGAAACCTGAGAAAAGACTGTCGGGATCCTGCAAAGCGCTGTCGCACCTCAAGCGCGAAAGAGCCGGCCCACCTAACGCAACGTTTCGATACCCCTGATCGCGAATTAAAGATAGGAGCGCA
>JBEKLA010000236.1:0-6481 GCA_050010455.1 Binataceae bacterium (SeqCode)
ATTGCGATGTTCTGGTCGCATCCGAAACCGCAACTTTCGGTCTGCCCGAAATCAAGGTGGGAGTCCTCGGCGGCACCAAGCAGCTCTCTCGGCTGGTGCCGTCGAAGAAGCTTCGATGGATGTCGCTGACCGGCGAAACGGTCAGCGCCTATGAGCTGAAGAGCCTCGGCGGTGTCGAGGCGGTAAGCGCGCCTGACAAGCTGATAGCGACGGCCGTGACCTACGCCGCGAAGATTGCGGATCGCTCACCGACCGCGGTTAGGTTGCAGAAGGAAGCGATGAACCTGACCGAGTACATGCCTCTGGCCGAGGGCTATCAGATGGAGCAGGCGTTCACGGGGCTGCTGTCGGGATCGTCGGAATCCAAGGAAGCCGCGTCGTCGTACCTCGAAAAGCGCGACCCGAATTACAAGGGATGATCAGTCTTCACATCCCTCGGATGAAGTACGGTTAAATCGGGTATATTTTTGAAATCGCCCTTTTCGTCGAAGGTCAGTATGTAGGCGACCGTGTTATTCTTCATGATGACGCTATGAATGACGTCGCCTACGCCTGAATGGTAGCTGAGAATGCCCTGCTTCACGTGATAGAAGAACTCCATGAAGTCGTAGTCTTTGCGCGGGCTGACATCGAGGATACGTATCTTTAGGTCTTTGAGGCGCCGCTCGTTTACGAGCTGGCTCTCGATCTCCGCCACGTCGCCGCGCGGGAGCTTCTTGTAGGACACCAGGATATTAACCATCTCGGTGACCGCCCACATGGATGTGCAGAGCTCAAGGTCGCGAAGCTTGCCGAAAACGCTCAAAGCGTTGTCGACGAGTTTCTTCTTGGTCTCTTCCGCCTTGTCTACTGAATAATGGGCTATGAGGATGTTGCTGTCTAAGTAGATGCGCTGCTTCATTACTTGGCGGCGCGAAACCGAACGACTTGTTTTACGGTTTTCAATGCCTTGAAGGAGACGGTCTTGCCGGACTTCGTCTTGAATTTTACGGTAGCCGGTTTGGTCTTAACCGCAACAAATCTGACGTTCTTCTTAGCCATGACGATATTCTAGGATCGCCCGCCGAAAACTCAAAATCAAAAGTGACAGCGAATAGCCCTCGCGGCGTATAGCTTGCGGCACTGCAGCACGGATCGAAAGGAACTCGAGGCGCCGGGTCCCGGCGCCTCGCTCGCTCAACCTCGAAATTACCGGTGCACCTCTTCCAGCGTGTTGACGTCGTAAAGTTTGGTCGCGTGCTGGATCACAACGTCGGGCAAGCCGTCGCCGTAACCGGTGAAAAGCGTGGCGCGATTATTCTGCAGGTCGGAAACCAACGCCGCCAACATCGTCAACGACTCCGCCCCATGGTTGAGTTCGCTCCAATCCTTGAAATCCTCTGACCACCTGTTGACGTAGGTCAGATTCTTCCAAAATTTCTTGTCGCGATTGAAAACGTAGGCCTGCCAAGGGCCCCAGTTTTCGGCGTCCCAGAACGTGATTACGCTGCTGTATGGGTAGCGCGGTTCGTTGGGGATCCGTTCCACCACCGCGAAACGCCGCACTGACCAGTTGTCGTCGGGGAGCACGCCGTTGGGGCCGTAGAGATGGGTGTAATCGTCCCTGGCGTCGCCGACGCACAGGACGTCCTTCCAGCCCAGGAATCGCCACTTCCACTGCAACACGTGGCCGGAGAAGGTGAAGAAATCGTCGATAGTGGTGTCGCTGCCGATAAGAGCATCCGATTTCGCTTCGGCCGAAATCCGCCGCACCCGGCGCAGCTTGGGATCGTAAACCCAGGCGTCGTCGGCGCGATGCGGGTCGGCGTAGCGGTAAACGATGAACACCGTCCCGCGCACGTCGTAAGGCGAGAAGAATCCGGTGAAATCCTTCCACTGGAAGTCTTTTGATCCGGGAATGCTGAGCACGCCGCCCTGGTCGGCGAGTTGCGCCAGATGGCTGAAATATACGCGCTGATAGAACTCGCCCACGATGCGCCCGAAGGTGCCGCCTCCGCCATAGTAGTGCGACGCGTCGGTGGGCAACTGGCTGTGATACGTCATTCCGGCGACCCACTCCGGCGGCGGCGCTTCAATCACGGTTGGGGCTTTGCCCGCGTGCTCGCCGCCGAAACGATCCCATACGCCGAGAAAGTTCAGCGACACCATGCCGTAGTTCTGCCATCGATACTCAAAATTCCACACCGCCTTCAGGCCGGCGAGAGGATCCTGTGGATCGAGCGCAGCGTTGGCGAAGGGTTGTCCGCAAACGTAGTCGGCGATTGCCCCGTCGGCTTGCAGCTTCACCTGGGATTGGTACTTCTCGCTGCACGCCATGAAATCCTTGCGTGGCGTATGGGAGCGCGCCGCGACAATCTGCATCTTGAGTTCGGGAAAGTTCAATTGCTCGAAGTAACCCGGCGGAACGAAAGGCCGGATTCGCTCCAGATCCTTAGCCGTAAGGACGTCGCCGGGTTTGAAAGCCGGCTTCGTGGCCGCATATTTGCGCATCCATTCATCCAGGGTCGCCCGCGTGTAGCTCCGGACGTCCTGGGCCGCCACATTCGAGGCGAAACCGCCGATTGCTACGGTCAGGAGGCCGGCGACGACGATGACGAGGCCGATCAGCCCCGTCGCGATAGGTTTGATTCGCATATTCTCCGCCCTTGCGTTTCTGAAGCGATGCGCTGGCGGCGTCAACGGCAAGCCCCAACTTGACCATCCGCGAGGTGTCAGAAGGCCGTTTGCGCTATCCCGCCTCAAATTTTGCAACACCTTAGCGCAGATCTGGTAAAAAGCGTTAATCTGGATCGAGAGAAAAAATGATATCGCGCGCTTGAACCGGCTATTGCCGCCGCCTGACGCATAAGCTGATTCGATCGAGATCTCCTAACGCCGCGAAGGGAGAGATATTCGGCCGTGAGTTTGTTGAGCTGGATGCAAACCTCGCCCTGGTTCAATCATCCCCTCTGGCGCAGGTATACCGCCCTGGTTCGCGAAGATCTGACCGCGACCTACTCGCGCGACGCGCACAAATGGCTGATTGTCGCACCCTTGATCGGGATTGTCGCGGGCATCGTGATCACCGGATTGAACCTCGCAATCCTGGATGGCCTGTGGGCCGTTCTGCGCCCCTACTACTATCGCCATCATTGGGCGATCATACCCGGCCTGATTGTCGGGTTCCTGATAACCGGCCTTGTCATGCAGTTCGGCACCCGCGACCCGAACGAGCATTCGACCGAGGAGATCATCGAGTCCTACCACGAGCACGAAGGCGCCATCGATATAAAGCCCTTCTGGCTCAAGCTGCTGGCTGCCGTCGCCACCGTTGGCTCCGGCGGCAGCGCCGCGCTCGAAGGACCGAGCATCTATGGCGGCGGAGCCGTCGGTTCATGGATCTGGCACAAATTGGGCCGCTTCGGGCTTGAGAATCGTGATCGTCGGGTAACACTGATAAGTGGCGCCGCCGCAGGGATGGCGGCGGTCTTCCGCGCGCCGCTCACGGGCCTGGTGTTCGCCCTCGAGATGCCCTATCGCAACGATCTCGCGCACGAGGCCTTACTGCCTTCGTTGATAGCGTCGGTGGTAGCCTACGCCACGCTGATCTCGATTGTAGGTTCGGAACCTCTGTTCGGCTTCGTTGGCAGCACGACATTCTCGGCTCAAGACCTGATATGGTCGGCGATGCTCGGTGTGATCTGTGGGTTGGTCGCGATGGCGTTCGCGATAACCTTCCGGCGCGCGCGCGGCTTCGCGATCGCTGCGCCGATTCCGCACACGGCCAAGCTTCTGATCGGCGGCCTCGGCACCGCTCTATCTGGCCTTTTGTTCGTAAGCCTGGTCAGCGCGCCTCTGATGCCGCTCGGGCCCAACTACGGCGCTGTCCGCGAGATTCTCAGCCAGCCGCATAGCTCAGGCACGCTGCTGTTCTTTACCGCTACCAAGATGGCGGCCACGATCTTCACCTTGGGGAGCGGCGGAGTCAGCGCGATGTTTGTGCCGCTGCTGCTGATGGGCGGATCTCTGGGCAGCGCGTTCGGCCAATCGGTGGTGCATACGCCGAGTTTCGACCTTTATGCCGCCGTCGGCATGGCCGCGTTCATAGCCGCGGCTTACAAGACGCCGCTGGCCGCGGTGGTGTTCGTCGCGGAGACTACGGGCGGTCACGCGTATATCATCCCGTCCCTGATCGGCGCCGCGGTGGCGTATGCGGTTTCCGGCGATGCGTCGGTATCCTCGGCCCAGCGCCTGCATCAGGTGATGAAGATCGCCGAACTGACCCGCATCCCGGTGCGCGACGTGATGCAGACGCGGGTCGTTACCGTCGATAGCGCATCCACCCTGGAAGAATTCGCGCATGGCGTCGCCGCCAGAGAGCGCCATCCAATCTATCCGGTGATATCGGATGGCAGGGCCGTAGCCGTGATCTCGATTTGGGATCTGACGGCGGTCGCTATCGAAAGATGGCCCGGGACCACGGTCGGCGCCGTCGCCAGGCACGAGATAGCGCGAATCGACCCGGACAGCGACGTGGAGCACGCGCTGATGCTGCTCGCGCGGCGCGAACCGGAACAGATGCTCCTGGTCACCGACGGCGACGGTGCCCTGGCGGGCATCGTTACCAAAACCGATATCCTGCGCGCCATCGACTTGCGCAGGCGGTCGCGGGAGTCGCGTCCCACGACCGAAACCGCCGTCTGATTGGAGTCGGGGCACAATCGACTGCTATACAGACTTGCCAAACCTTGAGGTCTTCTAATAAACGTCTTACGTCGAAGATCCGTCGCAACGCCGGAAGGAGATAGTTGATGGTAAAGCTCACAAACGTTCTTTTCGCTACCGATTTCTCCGAAGATTCAGCGTACGCTCTGCCCTACGCTCGGGATCTTGCGGAGAAGTTTGGCGCCAAGCTCTACATTCTGCACGTCATCAATAATCCGATTAGCAGCATTTATGGCGAGCCTCACGGCGACTACCTGGCGATGGAGGCAAATGCTCGCAACAAGACCCGCGAGATGATGAGCAAGTACGACACCGTGTTGCGCGATTTTCCGAATCACGAACTCATAATCAAAGAGGGTGACGTGGTCGAGAAAGTCCTCGACGCCATCAAAGAGAAAAACATTGATGTCATGGTAGTGGGCACGCACGGCGGCGGTGCTCAGCGACACAATTTGCTCGGTAGCACCACGCGCAAACTGCTGAGCAGTGTCCATTGCCCGGTGTTGGCCGTCCGCCATCCGGATCGTCCCAACGCGACTAAGTAAGCCGATGCAACCTCGGTCCGGCGACGCTGCATCCGGCGCGCCGGGCTGCGGACTTTGGCGATAACGCGAATGCCGGCGATGCGGCATCCATCCGATGCGGCATCGCCGTCTGTTACCTGCATCCCGGCGCCGCCGCCGGGCGGCAGCTCTATCGCTCAGCCGACGCGCTTAACCCGCCACGAACCGAGTTCGACGAATCGTCCATCGGCGAGACACTGGTAATTGCCAAAAATCAGTGACTCGGCCAGTCTTCCCGTGAAAAAGCATTGCGAGTTGTCGGGCGACATCACGATCTTTACCGCGAACGAATTGCCCGTAACCTTGCCCGATATCGTTCCACTGTCGTTCAGGTTACGGCACGCGGTATTCCCCGGCGCACAACTGTAGTCGCCCGTTACGTCTGACCCGGTCTGGGTCATGCGCAGCGTGATCTTGCGGATCCCGTTGCCGTTGGTGGTGGTAGTTCCCTGCCACGTCCCCATCGCCGAGCCCGCCGGCACCTCGCTGGCTTCTCCGGCGGGAGGCGCCGTGTGGGTCGCGCATCCCGCGAGCAATATCAAGAAGCTAGCCAGGGCTATCGAAACGCCGCTCGCGAGAATCCGAGGATATAAACCGCCAGGCGGCACTGATGCCGCCGGATGTCGCACGCGCTGCATGTTCGTCCTCCAAATTGCTGAATTCGTGGGTCGTTTGAGTTGTCGCAGCTGTACTGGAAATTATCTGCCGCCGAGGAAGTGTGTGTCGAGGGTTTTGTTTCTCTTCTAGCGCGGCCGCTTCGATGCTAAAGGTGTGAACCTCAGGCAAGCGTTGAAGCGCCGTCGACCGGCCGCCGGTTCGTAAGTTCTAAATTCGAGGAGGATTGTAATGAAGGTCGCCTATTTCCCTTGTACTCAGGATCCGCCACTGGGCGAGAATATTGCCCGGATTATGCGCGAGGCTATAGCCGAGGCTCAAATCGCGGAAAAGGTGGGCTTCGACGCCTGCCTGTTCAGCGAACACCATCAACAAGCGGACGGCTACCTTCCCAACCCTCTCCTGGCGGCTGGGCTGATAGGGATGAAGACCGAGAAAATGAGAGTCGGCACGTGCATCTCGCTGTTGCCGCTCGCGCATCCCGTACACATGGCCGAGGATTGCGCCGTCATCGACCAGATGACCGGCGGCAGGGTGATTCTTGGCGTCGGTGTCGGCTACCAGGCCGTCGATTTCGAGGCCTTCAACGTCTCGGCCCA
>JBEKLA010000237.1:0-7245 GCA_050010455.1 Binataceae bacterium (SeqCode)
CGCAGCTTGGCCTCGTGTTCGGCGATGCGGTTGCGCGCATCGCGGCAATAGTCGGGGGAGAGTTCGAGGCCGATATAATCGCGGCCGAAATTGAGCGCCGAGATCGCCGTGGTGCCTGAGCCGACGAAAGGGTCGAGGATCAGCTTCGCCGTCGTCGAGCCGATGATGCGGTCGATGAGGGGGACAGGGAACGGCGCAGGGTGAAGATTGCGCGTCTCCTGCATGAATTCCCAAACGTCGCCCTCGCCGCCGCGCTTCGGGGCCAAACGAAATTTCGGCTTGGCGATGAGGTAGATCACCTCATAGGTCGGCAGAAAATAACCGGGGTTGAAATTGATCCCGCCCTTGCGTCGCCAGATGATAATCTGCCGGACGGGGAAGCCCGTCACGATGTCGGTGCGATCCTGCAAGAGCCCGTTCTGAACGCGCCACTTGTGATTGTAGAAAATCGCGCCGTCCTCGGGGATCAATCGCATCATTTCGCCAAGGCAAGCGCGCTGCCACGCGACATATTCTTCGTGCGGCATGCAGTCGGCGTGATGCGAATATCCGTTCTTGAGCGCCGCGCGCTCCCATTTTCCGCCGCGGCCGTCCTTCATGCCGTTGCCGGTCGAATTCTTGAGGTTATAGGGCGGCGAGGTGACGACGAGATCAACGCATCCATCGGGCATGCGCCGCATGAGGTCGAGCGCGTCGCCGCAAACGATTGTGTTTTTGAAGTCGAGAGGGAATTCGGGTTGGTGAGATGAAGGAAGTGTCTCAGACGAGGACGAAAAACTCGGGCTCGCGAATATCTCCAATTGCATATGCGAAAGATGATACCACGATCAAGCGATATTGTTGTGCCTATATTGACAACTGCCGGTAATCATGTCGCAAAACAGATATTGTGCGACCAGTCAAGCGGTCGCCTCTTTCAAATGTGCATTTTGGATTTCGCATTTTTCCGGGTCTTTATAAATCGCTTCCTTACCTTAGTCTTTTTCTTTTCATCTATTAAATGCGTCTTCTTATATAGAGTGACCGGAAGTTTGCGTCCGCTCTAGACCGGACGCTTTCTTCCTCTCTAGACCGGAAGTTTTCTTCCGGTCTGGATTCTTGGTCGACGATCGGGCCGTGAGATTGAGTTCGTAGATGTTGGTCTTTCCCTGCCCTCTGCGCTTGATGACCAACAGCCCCTGTTCTTCCAAGGCCTTCAGATTGGTGCGCACGCTGCGATCCGTGACGCCGAGGTCTTCGGCCAAGCGCTCCTGGCCGGGGAAGCAATAGTCGTTCTGCCATGCGTAGGAGAGAAGCATGGCGAACGCCATCTTGTCGCCGCTGCTGAGCTTCTTCGATTTGAGGATGAAATTCGGAACTTGGGTGAAGCCCTGCCGGGTCGCCGCGTCGGCTCCCCTCAAGACGATGTTGCGCTCTTTGAGGATGTCGCCGATGTGCCGATCGGTTGAGAAGTCCATGCGCGAATTATACGGCCTCGCGAGCCGTCAAGAGCGCCTTATCCCCTATTCCTGCGTCGGCGACGATCGATCCGCTACTGGCCTTCTCCAGCGTGTTGGTCGCCGTCCGCGCGATGATCGGCGTTCGCTCCCCTGCCGAGCAATGGCGCGAGCATCGTCTGCAATCCCCTGACAATGTAATTTGTTTCCTTGTCGCGCTCCAGCAGCGCGTCGATCTGCGTATCCTTCACGTCGACCTGGCGACGTAAGAATTCGTTCTGCTCGCGCAAGCCGACGTTCTCTCGTTCGAGCACTGCGACCAAGCCCGACGTGTCGGGCTTGGTCGCACTCTGTCGCTCCGGAACTATCTCGACGTCCTTGTCGCGGTCGGCCGCGCTCGGGCGCGGCGGGTCGAACATCGCCGATGGCTCGGCATCACGAGCGACAGAGTGCGGCATTTCTTCTGACGTCGCGCTGTGTCGCACTTCGTCGGTCAATCCATGAAGCTGCGCGAGCTGTTTGATCGCGCGTTCTACGGAAACCGGGTCGACAAAATAGGCGAGGCCGGTCGCCGTCTCTTCCTTGATGCAATCGAGGCGGCCGGCCGCGCAGTAGCGTTGCAACGTCCTGACATTGCGGGGGAGGCCGGCTTCGTCGAAGAGGCGCGACACGTCCTCCAGCGTTAGGGGATACTGTGTCGCGGTCGGCCGTGCTTGGTCGGGCGTATCGTGTCGGGGTTCGTCGGGCATTGTCGCCAGTGTAACATCCGCCCGATCGCGAATGGCCTTGTTGTCCCCAGTCGCCATCGGCCGCGCGATTTGACGCGCGGTCGGACCGAAGCCACAACGGCGCTGGCCCCCTGGCGGACGGTTGTGATCGGGCAAACAAGGCAAGGAATCCGCACGTTATGGGAATCCGTGGTCTATAAGGTCCAAGGGCGCATTGCGCTTCGCCGACCGAAACGGCGGTGCGCGGGCACGTTCCGTTGGTTGCGCTGCCCAATTCTCTCGACAACTTGCCCGGAAGCGTGCTTCGTTCGCCAACGGCGTAAAGCGCAACAGGGGGTGGTCAAAATGAAAGCCACAACTGTGTCCGTAGTCGTTTTGCCAGCTCTACTACTGGTTGGACCGGCGCTCGCCGAACCTTTATATTCACAATTCGGTAGAAACAACGTCAACGAAGTGACGGCGGCCGAACTGACCCTTCCCGCTCCCGTGCAAGCCTTTCAACTATTCTGCGTAGCCAAAGCTCCCGCCCAGCCCTATCGTCTAGCAATCCTCGTCGATCCAACGAACGGTTCCTATAGAGAAATAGACCGTTCAGACCGAGCCGATCCCAGTAATCCGCAGTCTTGGGAAGGGAGAATGGAGTCGGTCGGGGTTGGAATGTATTTTCCAATAATAGACGGGATCACAACCATAAGCTATGGCATTGTAAACCTACATATAAATAACGGTCTACGGCGGCTTGAGCCTGGTACGTGGTTCTATTGGCGAAGCAACATCCCGTACGATTGCATTAGCTACGAAAGAGATGGCGAGCTGACGCCGGACTTGATCAATAAACTGAAAACCGCTGCAGCTGCCGATCTTCCGGCCAACAAATATGGCACAACGCCCGCAAGCCGCGCTTATCTCCAAGCGGTCCAGAACCTACTAGTGTCGCAGTTGGGTGCGGCCGCGGGGAGAGGTAGCCCCACGAATGGGAGGGCTGAACTTATAGTCGGTGGTGACGGTAAGTTGATAAGCGCCTCAGTGGCCGAGAGCAGCGGAGATCCAGTGCTGGATCAAACGATGACCCGCGCTATCCACTCGATCAAAGCTTGGCCTGTGCCTAGCGATCAACGGGCAAAAAGTATCTCCATTGGCTATGGTGGTTATCGTTAGACCGCTTTTGCATAATTCAAGAATTTTGCGGCACGCGAAAACGCGTCGAAAATTGTAAGTTTTGAGACAGGCGATCACGCGCGCCGCGCGTGATTTGACAGAATGCAGCTTATGCGGCTTTGTGTATGCTCATTCAAATAAAATGACTCTTTCCAAAACGCCGTAGGCTTCGCTCATGATTTTCGGATGTTCCAACTCGACCGTGAAATTGACGTGAGAGCCTATAGCTAAGTCGAACGTTTGAAATGTTCTAAAATTACATGTCCAAAACTCGCGTTGCATCCATTGTTCAATTGCATCCCGTTCAATTGGAACACCGAGTTCGGGATGTTGCATTGGGCGCGCGTTTGGTCTGGGCGAGAACAGTGTGCCCATCGTCGATGATAGCGCCCTTGCTTGAGCGATCTTCGAATCCTCGGTATCATCCTTTTTGGGAGCGTCAATTGATCTATGCGCCGTGGTCTTATTTCGAAACACCATGAATTTGCAAATGGTTGGGATCGCCGCCGCAAAATCGACGACCGCAGCGAGGACCAAATGCGACTTAGCGAAATAGTAAAATTGACCCAAGCGATTTATATAGGCGATTGCTTCGTGGTTTACGCTTGTCGCTGGAACCATGTCACCTCGTGCGAGAGCACCAGAAATCATAATTATATTGTCGTGATGATATTCCAAACCTTCCAGCATTTCGATAGCACCGAGCGCGGCTATGAACCCATACTCTTTCAACAGCGGCTTCGGGCGGTTTCGCACGAGCAATGATCGCGCCCGGGCTGAGAGAGGGAAAATTGTCTCAAGTTCTTTGCCGGCGTTGATATCCGCAAAATTCCAATCGTCGATGCTCATGTCGTTGGCCTCGAAATCCTCACCATAACATAGTGGCATCCGCGCCCGAATTCACTGCCGAGACGGGGTGACAGTATGCGCAACGCGAAAGGCATCCGCTGCCAGTGCAAAATCAAGATGTTTGCAACACGCAGTGACGATAAGAATATCAAGCGGCTACCGCGTGCATAAATCTGTTGCGAATGTCTCCCTCCCACCCTTTCCGGAAGATCGGGTTGACTGATGGGGCCAAGAAGACGAGCCCGCTTGCGCGGGCTCAAAACATTTCCAAATGTTCGCACTTTCGCTCATCCATGAGCGCGGCGAGCTGTTCAAGTTGCAGCGCCGTCACGCTCTCGGTGAGAAAGGCGACGACGTTTTCAATGCCGCTCTCGTGCGCCGTGAGCACTTGAAGCGGATCGCGGACAAGGATCAGATCGCCCTCCGCGATGCGATGCGCGTTGAAGATCGCGCCGCGCGGATCGAAGCCGTTGGGGAAGATCAGCGAGGGGCTTTCGTCGTTCACTGCGCGCCCACAATAGGCGAGCAACGTGCCGGCGCGATCATGGATCGGGATCGCGAACCGGCCGCGCATGATGCCCTTCGGCGCGAAGCCCGCCCCGAAGTGGGCACACGTCTCCGGCGACACGCCCAACGCCTGCACGGCCTCGTGCGCGGCTTGCAGATAGTCGAGCGGTCTCAATCCCTTCTCTGTCGGGGGCTGGGGGGAATCGCTACGGGAACCGTCGCCCTTTGGCGTTGACGAACTCGCTCCGTCCTTGCCGGCCAAGAATTCGGCCGCCTCGCGGAGCGAACAGCCGCGGACGTTCGCCGCCATCGTGATTGCGTCGCCGCCCTTGCCGCATGCGCCGAAGCAATAATAGAGACCCTTGGCCGGCGTGACGACGAACGCCCGATCGCCGCCCGATTTGCAAATGGGACATGGGCCTCGCAATTGCGGCCCGCTTTTCGTGAGCTTGACGCCGAGCATTTCGGCGGCGCGCTCGATGCTGACGCGCTGCTTCAATTCGCCGAAGTCGATCGCATGGGACATGCCGTCCTCCTCTCGTTGCCTGAGCAAATTGTACGAGGGGGACTGGCTCGAACATGGGGTTATCCCCATGCGGCGACGCTACGCGATCGACCCGCTATTTCGTTATCGTGTTGAGACGGCGATCGTCGTGGCCGACCCTGCGCCACGCTTCGTGGAACATCCGCCCGTCCGGAGCCGGCGCGCGCGTGAAGCTGGCAAGGTCTGGCCGGCAGGCGAAGCCGAACATCGTGCTGCGCCCATTGCGCGCGATCGACTCGACCGCTTTCATCATGTTGCGCATGCGCTTCTCGTTCGTGGTCACGAAGAGCACATGGAGATTGTCGATGCCGAAGTGATCGTCGATCGTGCCTGTCGCGACGATCTGGCGATAGGCTCTTATCTTCGGTTTGATGACGGCTTCGATGCTCTCGGTGCCCATGTCGGCCTCGAGTGCAAAGAAGCGGTCGCCGATGGCGAAGAGGGCATCCGGTTCGATCCATCTCGGCGCGTCGGCGACCGGCGGCACCGCAACATTTAGAGGATTGGGGAAGGTCTGCGTTCGCGCTGGCGACGCGCTGATGATCTGGACGTGATTGCGAAAGCGAACGGTCGAAGCAGCGCGTGCGCCGATCTCGATGTCGAGCGCAATCTGCGAGGCCATGTGATCGTGGGCAAGGCGAAGGATGCGCGACGGCGCGGCGCTGTTGCCGCCGATGCGCGTCGCGCGCACCCAATCTTCGGCCGGAATGATCCCACGCCGTTGCAATAAGTCCTCGGCGTCTTTGCCGAGACGATACATCTCGTCGACGAAAAGCGAGTTGGCGAATTTGATGTTCTCGCTCAATCGCTCCAACCACTCACCCTCTTCGTGGTAGAGGTCGGTCAGGCGATTGCGCGTTTTGCTTTCGTATCGCCGATCGAAGGCGACGATCTGCTTGGTTGTGAGCTGAGCGTGCCGGCTCAACGGCTCGAAGATGCCGAAGATGTCGTTGTCGGTTATCGCCGTGCGCTTGCCGCTCGGCGTCGCCAACGAACGCGGTCGATTTTTCTTTAGGGGCGATGTCTTCATGCTGGGATTGGGAGCGCGGAACGCGGACGCTGTAAACGTGCTTCCATGTCGTGCTTTGCGCAGACCAGCGACACAGTGCGACAGCATGTTCCCGCGATCAAACTTTATCACGTGTCGCGGTCGGCCGGGGTGTGTCGCGCTGTGCCGGGGCTTGCCGGGGGCATCGGCCGAGTCTCTAATTTAGGCCCTATCAGGGTCCCTTTTCCCCCGATGTCTCGGCCGCCTCGTCGGAGCTTTCGGGAATGACGCTGCGATGCTTTCCTCGACCGTCTTGCGCGGCATCATGTGGCGCGCATGCGCAAAGGCAATGACCTGCGCTAAGCGCGCGCCCGGTGGTGGGGGAGCGAACATGTCAATTGCGCGCGCCTCTAACGGCGCGCCGCCGCGCATGAGTTTGATCCAGGCTTGGTAGTTGTTCGTCTGGGTCAACGTCCCCGGATTGCTCATGCCGAGCTCGCCAGCGAGACGCTTCGCGTCGTGCGCGCCGACGCGAAAGACAACAAGCGTTCCGGCGTTGCCGAAGACAGCTTGTTGTAACCCGTCTGCCAACTGTGAAATTGTTTGGTTCGCCGCCACGAGCGACAATCGCCACTTGCGCGCTTCCGAGAGGATCGATGCGAAACTCTCGGTCGCGAAATTTTGGAACTCGTCGACGTACAACGTGAAGTCGCGGCGCTCATGTTCCGGCAAGTGCCGGCGAGCCTCGGCCGCTTGAGAGCACGCGGTGATAAGAAGCGCGCCCAAGAGATGCGCGGGCTCGGTGCCGAGATTGCCCTTCGACAAATTGACGATGAGCACCTTGCCCTTGTTCATCACGTCCGGAATCTTGAGCGTCGAAGAATTCTGACAGAGGATCGATCGGATGAACGGATTGGCGAGAAACGCGCCGACTTTGTTTTGGATCGGCGCAATCGCCTCGTTGCGGAATCGAGAATCGTAGGCGGCGTACTCGGTCAGCCAGAAGGCGCGCACGACCGGGTCTTGGCAACGGAC
>JBEKLA010000238.1:0-6445 GCA_050010455.1 Binataceae bacterium (SeqCode)
TGCCCGTTGCACACGGTCTCGATCGAATCGGCGATCACCTCACGCGAGACCAGCGAATACTTCATGCCCTCGGTGCCCATCGAGATGCCGTCGCTGACCGTGATCGTGCCGAACGTCTGCGGCATCGCGCCCGCCGCCCGGATCGCGCCGTCCGCGCGCTCGGCCAGTTGGCCGAGGCTCAGATTGCACGGCGTCAAGTTGCTGTAAGCATTGGCGATCCCGACGATCGGTTTTTCAAAATCCGAATCCTTGAAACCGACCGCACGCAGCATCGCGCGATTCGGCGAACGTTGTACACCTTGGGTGATTATTTTGCTTCGCAGGTTGTAAGCCATGCCTTTTTCCATATCTTAGTCGGGATTCAGACGTCCAGCCGCGCGCGCAACCGGGCGAGCAAGCCGATGATAGGCGCCGAGCCGTTATTGGATAAACCGGTTCACTCCGGGCGACGATTTCCTGACCCGTCCCCCGGAGTGAACACGATCTTTGGCTAGTCGAGGCCCAGGCGCTCCTTGCCCTCGGGCGTGATCATCTGCGGATTCCAGGGCGGATCCCACACGATTTCGACGTTGGCGTCGCTCACGCCCGACAACTCCAGCAGCTTGCGCTGCGCGTCGCCGGCGATCGACACCCCCATGCCGCATCCCGGGGCCGTCAGCGTCATCTTGACGTCGACGCGCCGCTTTCCATCCGCATCCGGACTGATTTGCATGTCGTAAACCAGGCCGAGGTCGACGATATTCACCGGGATTTCCGGGTCATAGCAGGTCTTGAGCTGTTCCCAGACCTGCTGCTCCAGGTCTCCGGAGGCTTCCGCCGCCGCCGGCGCCGCGACTACCGGTTTGCCGATAGCATCGGCGTCCTTACTTGCGATTCGGAACAGGCCGCCGTACGACGGCACCTGCAAGGTATAAGTGCCGCCTAGCGATTGGGTTATAAAGCCCTCCGCGCCTTTCTTGAGCATCACGGAGCGGCCGGCCGGTATTTCAATAGCCTCGCAATCGCGGCTGAGTTCGACACGAGTATTTTCGTTCATCAGGGATGGCTCCTATTCGACATCAGGGCTAATTGTAGACCGATAAGGTCCGGCGGCACCAGCAGGGGCGAATCGCCTCGACACGGACATTCCCTATTGGCTTCGAAGCGTCGATAAGGTATCGGAGTTCGGAAATGACTCCTTTGGGCGCAGGTGCATTATAGTCGAGCGATTTTCTTCCCGCGCATTTGGTGTTATCACAAGCAACGCAGTAAGCTAATAATGTGGTTGCGGGTCTATAAGAAGAATTTTCCAACGGAAGGGAACGGGATATGTCTAAGAATACGCTGACTATTACGGATAATCGCACCGGCAAGCAGTACGAGCTGCCGATCGAAAACGACACCATCCGCGCCGCAGACCTGCGCCAGATCAGGGTTCGGCCGGACGACTTTGGCATGATGACTTACGATCCGGCGTTTACCAACACAGCTTCATGCAAGAGCAAGATCACTTTTATCGACGGCGACAAGGGAATCCTGCGCTATCGCGGCTATCCGATCGAGGAACTCGCGGAGCATAGCACCTACCTCGAAACCGCCTATCTCGTCGTCAAGGGCGAGCTGCCCGATCGCAAGCGCCTCGAGATGTGGGAGCATAACGTCAAAGTCCACACGATGGTCCATGAGAACATCAAGAAGTTCATGGAGGGATTCCGTTACGACGCGCATCCGATGGGGATGCTGGTCGGCACGGTCGGCGCGATGTCGACGTTCTATCCCGACGCGTCCAACATCTTCGATCTCGAATCGCGCCGGCTTCAGACTCGCCGCCTGATCGGAAAGATGCCCACGATAGCAGCGTTCGCATACCGACAGAGCCGCGGCTTGCCATACGTCTATCCCGACAACGAACTCAGCTATACCGGCAACTTCCTCTCGATGCTGTTCAAGATGACCGAGCTGAAGTACAAGCCCAATCCGTCGCTCGAGCACGCCCTCGACGTTCTGTTCATCCTGCACGCCGACCACGAACAGAATTGCTCGACCAACGCGATGCGGTCGGTGGGAAGCTCGCAAGTTGATCCGTACTCGGCCACGGCGGCGGCGGTTGCCGCGCTGTACGGACCGCTTCATGGCGGCGCCAACGAAGCGGTGGTGCGGATGCTCACCGAGATTGGCTCGGTCGACAAGATTCCCGATCTGATCAAGGACGTCAAGGCCGGAAAGCGCCGGCTGATGGGCTTCGGCCATCGCGTCTACAAGAACTACGATCCGCGCGCCAAGATTTTGAAGAAGGCCGCCTACGAAGTGTTCGACGTAACTGGCGCAAATCCGCTGATCAAGATCGCGCTCGAACTCGAGCGTATCGCGCTGCAGGACGACTACTTTGTATCGCGCAAGCTCTATCCCAACGTCGACTTCTATTCGGGCATCATCTATCAGGCGATGGGCTTCCCGACCGCGATGTTCCCGGTGCTTTTCGCGATCCCGCGGACCTCGGGCTGGCTGTCGCAGTGGGCGGAGATGGTGAGAGACGACGAGCAGAAGATCGCGCGCCCGCGCCAAGTGTACATCGGCGAGAATGAGCGCCATTACACCGCGATCGACCAGCGCCCGGTGCCGAACATGCGCGAGGAGGCCGTCGCCGAGGAGATCTGAGCCGGCCTCGCCGAGCCCAATCGCCGACCAATCGCACGGACGCGATGCTTCGATTCGAGGGCGTACCCCCTCGAAGTATCGTTAGGACGCGTCGCAAATCGTAGTTCGCGCTTGCGCTCCTCGGGCGCAGGCGCGAACTGCTCTTTCAGCCCGTCGCTATAACAGAGCCGTAATCAGCCGGCAGCGCGTCTTGCGGCAAGACGTAACCCACGCTTCATTTCGCCCTAACACCGTCGTAATCGTCTTCAGCTAGGCTACCTTTGCATCAGCTGCTTCCCCCGAATTCCGAGCCGCGGAATAAGCGCCCGGTGCCTGCAGCTCTCCCACTAGCTGTGTCGATGGCACCGGGCGCCCCACCTCTGATGCCTACAGGCCGGGTTGAGGGCTAATCGAACACGGGCGTATCATAGAGGCGTGAGATACCTTGCGCGGATCGCGCTCAGCTGCTGGTTGGCTCTTGCGATCGCGACCTTCCCGGCCTCGGCGAGCGAGTACACTGCCGATAAGGCCGGCAGTTCCGCGCTTACCGATTATCTTCACTCCCATCGGCTCCCCCTGGTGGGCGCTCAAGTGATGAGCAGCGACGACGGGGGCCACCATCTGATCCTTTTTGGATTCGTCGCGACCGCGTTCGGCAAGCGCGACGCCGAGGCCAAGGCACGCAAGTTCCTGAAAGACTCCGACATCACCATCGACAATCGGATCAAGATACGTCCTGAACTTCTGAGCCTGAAACCGTCGGCGCCGTCGGCGCCGTCGTCGTCGACGGCCGCGCCGCCTTCGCATGCGGCCGCGCCGTTATCGAGCGCGCCGCCGGAGGCTTCTTCGGGAGCGGCGCCACCGCCGCCCCCCGATATACAGGCATACGAGAACCAGCCGGGGATGAATGCATACCAGCAACAGTCGCAGCCGAATATGGCCTGGTCGTCGAACTCGATGCTGCCGCTGCTAATGATGGGCGCGATGCTCGGGTTCGGCGCTCTCGGAGGCGGTTCGAGCTTCGGTCTCGGCGGCATCCCCTCCTTTGGATCGCCGTCCTCGGGTTCTCCATATGGATCTCCGTATGGATCTCCGTACGGATCGCCCTACGGCTCTCCTTACGGCTCGCCCGCCTCGCCGTACGGTTCCCCGTATAATCCGCCCCCTTACTCACCGTAGCGAACCGGTTAAGCTGAGCCGGGCTCAGTACCAAAAGAACGGCGGCGGCATCATCATTTGTTCCGCGGCCTGCTCGTTCTCTTCGGCAGTCATCTCCTGCTGCTGGGCCAACTGATTCTGAATCTTTAGATTCTCGTAACGCTGGTAGGCCGCCTCGTCTCCGACGAAAACGCAATGACAGTAATCGCGATCCGCGAACCAATAGGTGAGCTTGCCGTTCTTCGCGTAGTAACGCATCCTGAGCGGGGGCAGCGGCTGGATAGCACTGACCTTCTGATCGTTGTCAGCCGGTATCATATGGAAGCCCGCAGCCGAGAGCATCGGCTCGATTCGTTTGGCACGCTGCTCAGGGCTTTCTTGAAAGAGCGCGCAGGCGCCGATCGCCGCGGCTAGCATCAGGCAGGTGCCGAATAGAAAGGTTCGCGCCATAAATTCTCCTCGCGGATGGTTCGTCGGGTTCATGACGATGATTTGCCGAAATGATGGTAACATCGTATCAGCTTGACTGAGAAAACTACCGACAAAGTTATCGTATTGCGCAGCGAGACTGCGGCCCGCGACGAGCGCAATTTCAAAATCAAGTACGCCGAACTTCTGAATCCGGCGCAGTTGGCGGCGGTTACTCATCGCGAGGGGCCGCTTCTGGTGGTCGCGGGCGCGGGATCGGGCAAGACCCGCACCTTGATCTATCGCGTGGCGCGCCTGATCGAGAGCGGCGTGCCTCCGGGCGCGATCCTGCTGCTGACGTTCACGCGGCGCGCGGCCGAGGAGATGCTGCAAAGGGTCGAGCGGCTGGTCGGGGTTCCCAGCCGCGCGGTCGGCGGCGGAACCTTCCATTCCTTTGCCAACAGCGTGCTCAGGAGGTTCGGCGCGCAGATCGGATTGCGGCCCAATTTCACTATTCTCGATCGCTCTGACATGGAAGACGCGATCAATCTGATCCGGACCCGGATGGGGCTGCAATCCAGGGAGCGCCGCTTTCCCAAGAAGAATACGCTCGCCGAAGTCATCAGCATGGCGCGCAACAAGGCGCGGGAACTCGAACAGGAACTCGAGGCCGATTTCCCCCACCTGTTGGACCATCGCGAGGAGATCCTGCGCCTGGCTCAGAGTTACGAGACCTACAAGCGCGAGCGTGGATTGGTCGATTACGACGACTTGCTCTATCGGCTCGACGAGCTGCTGCGCGAGCACGAACCGATTCGCCGGCGGCTCTCCGACACCTATCGCTACATCATGGTCGACGAGTACCAGGATACCAACCTGATCCAGGCGCGGCTGGTGCGGCAACTTGCCGCGACCCATCAGAACGTGATGGCGGTCGGCGACGACGCGCAATCAATCTATTCGTTCCGCGGCGCCAATTTCCGCAACATCATGGATTTCCCGGCGCTGTTCCCCAGCGCGAAGATAATCAAGCTCGAGGAGAATTACCGCTCGCTGCAGGGCATCCTCGACGTCGCCAATCACGTGATTTCGGCGGCCGAGGAAAAGTACACCAAGGTACTGTTTACGCGGCGGCAGGGCGATTTTCGCCCGATTCTGGTGCGTGCCCAGGACGAGCACACCCAGTCGCGCTTCGTCGCTCAGCGAATCCTCGAGCTGCGCGAAGACGGCGTCGCGCTGGATGAAATCGCCGTGATGTTCCGCGCGAGCTTTCATTCATTCGATCTCGAACTCGAACTCCAGCGCCGCGATATCCCGTTCGTCAAACGCGGCGGATTCAAGTTTATCGAGACCGCGCACGTCAAGGACGTGCTCGCCCATATGCGCGTGATCGCGAATCCCGCCGACGCGGTCTCCTGGCTGCGAATTTTGCTGCTGGTCAAAGGCGTAGGCCATCGCAGGGCTGAGCAGTTGATCGACGTTATCATCCGCGCCGCCGATTCTCGCAAGGCGCTGGCCGACTATGCCACCAGCCTTACGGCGAAGACCGCCAACGCCACCAGCGAAGGCGCCTCGCGCCTGGTGGCGTTGCTTGCCGAGCTGGGCGGCCATCCGGGACGTCCAGCCGGACAGGTGGCTTCGGTGCTCGAATACTATCTTCCGCTGATGCGCGAGGCCTATCCCGACGATTTTCCCAAGCGCGAACGCGACCTCGAACATTTCCAGAATATCACCGAGCGTTATCGCAGCCTGGAAAGCATGCTTGCCGATATGGCGCTTGAGCCGCCAAGCGATTCGATCGGCGATGTTCTGGCGGCCGATGCGGAAGAGGAGCACGTCACGCTCAGCACCATCCACTCGGCCAAGGGTCTGGAGTGGAAAGTCGTGTTCCTGATCTGGGCGGCCGAGGGCCGCTTTCCGGGGCCGATGAACGCGGACGCGGAGGGGCTGGAAGAGGAGCGCCGCTTGATGTACGTCGCAGGCACACGCGCGCGCGACGAACTGTACATCAGCTATCCGATGTACATGTTCGACCGCAACGTGGGCTACGTGATGGGTCGGGTTTCGCGCTTTCTGGAGATAGTCCCTCCTGAGATGTTGCCTACCGCAACTCTTCAGGAAGAGGAGCCGGCCTGAGAGACCCGTATCGCGCTCTCGTTCCGGCTGGATTCAATTCAATTCAACAGCGGGCGAGCCCGCAGGCCCGCCCGCCGGTAGTAACGTACTTACCAGCGCTTGCCGCCGCCACCTCCGCCGCCGCGGC
>JBEKLA010000239.1:0-6936 GCA_050010455.1 Binataceae bacterium (SeqCode)
ACCTTGGCCTTATCGTCGTCGCAAAGGAGAGGGCGCGATTTCTTAACGCTTCCCACATAGTTCAACCAAAATTTCTTGCGTCCGTGTGGGTCTGTGCCTGGCGGCAAGCCGAGCTCGAAGAAGAAGACGATATCATCCTTTGAGAGCCATTCGATAAAGCGGTTGCGCGCCTCAGTGCTGACACCGAGCCAGTTTGTGGCATTACGAGGCAGGCGCGGGTCTCCGAGCCGACTGTCGCCAAGCACCTTCGGTTTGAGTTCCTGAGCGAATTCAGTAGCCGGAAACGTGCGCTCGATAAGATCGCTCACCAGCTTTTTGAAACGGTCGATCGGCCATCCGCCCCACGCGATAAGCTCGCCGACTAAATATCGATTGTAAGGCGAGTGCTCCCCAATTCTTTTAATGCATGATGCAGCCGCCTCTTCGACCGCTAGCAGCAAATATATCGACTGCTCCTCCAGCTTCCAGAAGTCACAAGCTTCTTTGATGGACTTTCGATCTTCCAACATCCAAGTAGCAAGCTCACCCGTGGCTTTCGACCCGAATACCAGTGAAAGCCTCCCCTTCCATTTGGCGATCAGCCGGTTGGCACCCTTGAAGCGGTGCAAGCGTCGACGCACCTCGGCGGCGACAGCACCTCCTGCGAAATCGGAGGACCATCGAGCATGGCATGATCGCACCAATCCCTGTAAAGAACGGGCACTCAGGTCGGATTCAAGGCGATTGAGGTATTTCTGGAAGCGGAGGTCAGTCGCGATGTCAGGTTCCCAGCAGAGGTAACGGACTGCGCGCGGTTCAAGATTGTCGCGGCGCTTCTCGATGAAATCCTGCCATTGCTGTTTGTAGTCTTCGTGGGGCGGGGGTTGTTTGGCGGCTCGTTCTGGAAAGGATTCGATCGTGACTTTCAGCCGTGGATTGTCAATCGGAATTCCGACAAACGGCTGTTGAATTTCCTGCGCCAGCAAATGATCCGCACCGCGCAGCGAAGCCAGGGCATCAAACAGGTCACTGCTTGCTGGGCTAGTTTCCATGTGAATGGCCAAACAACCCACCCACGCCACCTTGCTTGAGGGTCTTCATCGCCGCCTCGCCGGTCTGCACTATGTTTTGCTCCTCGAAGGACTGCACTCGAATTTTGAAAACTACCCGCCGACTCTTTTCTGGATTTTCTTTCCCGTCGACGACAATTGGCTCACTAGAACCGCGGCCACTCGCTGACACAAATTTCAAAAAACAGGAATTAAGCGCGTCGGAAATGCCCTTCGTGATGCTAAGCGATGTTTTGACTACCTCCATAGAACGCTTTTGGCTCAGGCTCAGATTCTGAACGTCTATTCCCTCCGGACCTGGATTTCTCCAAGACGAGTCCGTGTGTCCCTCTACCACGATAGAAGTGAGTTGCTCCTTGAACGTCGGGCCACAGGCCACGCCTGCGACGATGCCCATGAACTGGCCAAGAAAAACCTTCCCGTCCGGGCTGAGGTTCCAGTCACCGGTCTTGAAAACCAGTTTCTCTGGGACGACGATGAGCAGTGTAAGGGGATCGTTTTGGGGTTCGAAGTTAACGTCCTTCATTCCACTCAATTCTTTTTTCAGCTCCGCCAAGAGACTATCGCGAGTGTTCTGGCCCTTTCTTTTGGCCGCTGCGGCTTCCATCACTGTGTGCTGCGTGGTTGCTACCAGAAGCAGGATGAAGATCACGGCCAGTGATGTCATAAGGTCCGTAAACGAACTGGCCAGGCCCGAGGAAGAACTCTCCGCCGCCATGGAATTATGTTTTCAAGCGCGGGGTCAGTTTCGCAAGTAGGTCGGTCAAGTCCTCGAGATATTCCCCCAACGGCTCTATCGAGCCGCCGAGACGTTGAACGGCCGTGTCGAACTGGTCGTTGGAAATTTTGACCATATCCTCGAACCCTTTGCGTGTAGTCTGCTGGTAGTTGTTCAGGTGCTGCGCAATCTGAGCGAGCAATTCACTCGCGCTTTTACGCACTTGGTCAAACGTCTGCTGATACTTTTGCATGTCGGCTTGCGTTTGCCGGGCGACGCTGGCCAACTGTTCGACCTGCGACTGCGACAGTTCCGCGACGCGTCCTATAGACTCCTGAACCGTGCGCATCGCCGTCGCGCTCTCAGCAGTGTGCGCTGCGGCTTCGCCAACCTGCCCCGTGGTTGCGCGAAGCTCTCCTGCAATCTTGGTGAATTCAGGAAGGCTCTGCTTGAACTGCGTGAGGGTGCCGTCCAAAAGGAGTCCAAGGTCCTCGACCTTTTCGAACTGCAACTTGAAGCGTTCCAGCATGCGGGCGATTTGTTCGGCATTCTGTGACGATAAATTATTTGCCTGTTCTACCACCTTGCCCGCCGCCCCTGCCGCCTGCTCGGTGGCGGTCAGCATCGAGCTGCTCATCTTGTCGCTCAGTTCGGCCACCTTAACGGAAAGTTCTTGGGCTGCCGCTGCCATCGCGACAGACATATTTGTGACCGAGGAACCTGCGGTCTCGTTCATCTGGTTCATCAGGCGGTTTAGTACCGCGGTCAGCTCTTCGGTCTGTGCCTTGCCCAGAGCAAACTGCTCTGTAGTGGAATTCTTTGCAAAGCTGACCAGTTCATTGAGAGCCGCTTGCGTAGTTCTGAACTGCGTGTTCATGCCCTCCAAAAGCGACGCGGTGCTGTTTAGCGATGCGGCGACCCGCTCGAATTGCTGTGTGGCGTTTCCCGAGAGCGCGTCGGTAAACCGTGCGCCCATCTCCGAAAGCGAATTCGCGATCGAGCGCTGCATTTCCTCCATCACCGTTGACAATGTTCCGGTGATTGAATCTTGCTTCTGAGCCTCCGACGCGCGCATCAGGCGGTTAAGCTCATCGATGGCATCGATCATCCGCCGTTGCAGAGGACCCATGCTTTCAGAAAAGCCTTGCCTTAGCTTTAGCGAGAGATCGGAATTGAACGAACGAAATGCTGCCGATTGCTCGGCGATGTCTCGATGCAAATCCGAGAGAATGCTGTTCGCCGTTCGACGCGGAACAACCGCATCTATTGCCGCGACAAGCTTTCGACGGCTGTTTTCAATTTTGTGGAACAGCGGCTTCTCGAAGAGCAGGAACAGACTCGCGGCGAAAAGCGCGGCTACAGAAGATACAAATTTGCCCGACAATCCGCTCACGAGGTTGTTAACGCCCTTGAGCTCCCCCGCGCTGGTAATCTGTACATCACTCAGAGCGAACAGTATCGCGATGAAGGTCAGAAGCAGCCCGACTCCTGTTACCAATCCAGGAAGGGAAGAATAGAAACTTCGGTTGAGACGCGAGTCGATAACGGTGGATTCGTTGAAGGCGTTGTCGGCACTATCGGAGCTGTAGATCCGATCATCTCCTGAGAGGTTACGCACGAGGAGAACCTGCCTTTGGAAGCCGCGCCAGGCTTGTTGCAACGGCTCGGATGCCTCGAACAACTGTTCCACCGAGTCGAAGGCGGCGAGGCTGAGGCCCTCGCCGGCAATCAAGGGGTTGGCTCCCCTGATTTCCCTTAGTCTGGTCTCGATGCTCTCATGCAATCGGCTTTCGCGGATAATGATCCAGAAGAGCTGCCCCAGAACCACAATCGTTCCGAGCAGAAGCAGAAACGCTGCCACCCAAATGAACAGCGGAGCATTGATACCGAAAAGTGGTTGAGGTTTGAGCAACCAATCAGCGGTCATTTCTTCAATCGAGCTCTACGGGTTACTTATTTGGGCCGGACCGATCCAGACTCCGCAAACGCTCGAATTCCTCGACTGCCATAACGACGACCACCGGCCGGCCGTGTTTGGCAACTTTAACCGGCTCCGCTCGTGCCATATCAATCAGGCGCCTGAAGCCGCATTTCGCGTCCTCCGCCGTGAGGGTTACCCTCCGTCCTCCAAGAGAGAAAAGGCCTTTTACGTTTAGGCCAAATTGGCCACAAACTACAACCGACTGGGAGCGTATAGAGAATCTTTACTGGCGACGATTCGGCGCGGGCAGTCCCGGCTCTGTGCGATGTGGATAAAGTTTTTCGGCTAGGCACACCGGCAGCACCATACCTAGCGCCCCGGAAATACCGCGCCGAGGATGCTCTGCAGAGCTGCGAGACATTGACGGGCGTCGGACGCGAGAGCTTCACGCTTGTATTCGACCCGGTTCCGCAACTTGCTTATAAGCCACATTTTGTCCGCAGTGTTTCTGTCAAGGTGGCCGGCGACTCGACCGATCGCGCAGCCAATCCCGCGATCGTCATCTTGCAAGCGTGATTCTCCCCCTTCCAGATGCACCAGAATTCTGACTAGCGCGCTCCGGCAAAGCAAAACCGTCGCGCGTGGACTGCTGTGCTCCACCGCGAATGCATCGATAATGCATTTGCGCAACTCGTCGCTCTCGATCCTCCGCGCGACACGCTCACCTTCGCGCTCCCCCGCCCGTGCGGTCCTATCACCCGTCGTGAGTTCCCGCGCCAAACGATCTGCTGCTTCGCGTGCCTTCTCGCGCCACTTCTTGAGAGGGAATAGTCGTTCCGCTTCGCGGTAGTCGCTGAGTGCGGCGGCGAACTCTTGCTTGGTCTCGTGCGCTTCGGCACGGGCGAAGTACGCCATCGGATCGTTTGCGCTATCCGGCAGGATAAGAGTCGCGAATGCCTGCGCAACGTCGTCGCCCTTGCTCACGCGATTTCGCGCAATGCGCGCCCGCTCCATCAGCGTGAACCAGTCTGAGTAGGGTGCACCATCGCCATCAACCAGTCGCAAATGCGCGCCGCTCGCTTCGCATGCGAGCACCATAGCGCGCAAATACTTGAGACCAAGCCCGTCCAGTGGATGCGCGAAGAAAGTGACCTTGAGTGGCTTGGGTTCAAGCTTGAGTTGATCCGCGACCTTCCGAGCAAGGCGCCGAATATCGGTGTCGTCCAGCGAGGCCGACCGGGGCGCAAACTTTTGCTGAGCCAGAATCAATCCTAGGCCACCGACCAACAGCCTGAAATCGAGACCTTGAGCTTCCGCAAACTCCCGCGCCCGCAAGATGCGCGGTACGCCCCAACGCTTGATTGCCTCGAGATCGCCGGGCCGTTGATCAACCATCGTCGCACAATAGACGCAGCCGATCTCCATTTAGCCATCCATACTCTTAGGATAAAGGGTTCGTCCGGTTAAACTATCGATGTTAGCAACGGAAAACACGGTAATCGTAGTCGTTTGCTCATTGTAACGGGTCGGCGATGTGAAGAAGGGACAAAATCTCGCCGGGTATCCGCCAGCCGTCGGTGCCCTCGCCGGTTTCGCGGGCCAGCACCCAGCCCTCGACAAGGGCCAAGTCGGCCGGGGTCGCGCCCCCCGCTTGAATGTCCAAAGGTATGAGCCAATTCTCCTAGATTTCGGCGCCACCCGGTAGTCGCATGAATATCTCGCGCTCAGACTGTTCGGCGACCGCCAGGTTTTGCATGTAGCCGTCAGGGATGTGGCGCTCGATGCACTCCCGCGTCAGCCGGCGCAAATCCGCGGGCGGGATCGCGTCGAGGTCCACGCTGTCACCGACGAAATCCCTTGCATGGCGGTTGCCCTCGCGCTTGGTCGGGCGCGTCGGCAGTTGCATTTCCACGATCTGTTGCTTGGTAACGTTTGGTCCGGAGGATCGTGATGTAACTCGACGCCGACTTCGGCGATTTCGTCGCCGGGGTGCATGCAGCTAGCCAGGCCGCGCGGATGCTCTTGGTTGTGCGGCCAGAACCGGAAATTCCACACCATTTTTGTATCCCCCAACGTCGGCTACCGACCAGCAGCTCTAAGACGGCGTGCGACAGGCCAATCATCAGCGCGCGCTGCGAGGCGTCCTTCGGCATCAGCGAGGGCTTGGGCGCGAGCCTTTCAGCCAACTAGAGGATATCGATCCAACGATGGATTGGCTTCTCCCCGGCCCAGGCGACGATCGGCGCGCTGGCTTCGCCGCCCTGGTCCACAATGTCGTCGTTGGGCTCGCCCGACAGCCATGGAGCCGCGACATAGTCGAGCCCCTTGATTTCGAAAATGGTCTTGGCGGCCTGCCCCCAGGGACTGGGCATGCCCTTGACCAGCACGATGCGCGCAAGCCGAGATGGTCGATGATCTCCTTGACGCTGCGATATTGCAACCTGGCGTTCTCCTCCAAGCTTCAAGCTGTGGTCCTAGCGGGTTAGGATTTTCTGAGCCATCTTTACCGTCTCTTCGGTATCATTGTCCTTTAGTACTAGCGGCTCCGGCACAGCGATGCCGCGCTGGCACGCCGGACGCGCTTCCATTCGGGCAATCCAGGCCTGAAGGTTGGCAAGGCCGTCGATCTTGACGCCGCTCCATTCGTAGATGCGCACCCAACACCAGTTGGCGATATCGGCGATGCTATATTCGTCGCACAGATATTCGCGGCCCTTGAGCTGCCCTTCCAACACTTCGAACAAGCGCGCAGTTTTTCCGGGAAATAGCGGTAGAACACGTTGGCTTGGCCCATCATTGGCCCGATGCCGCCCATCTGGAACATCAGCCACTGCGTCACGCGCGACTCGCCTTTTTCGTCCTTGGGCAGCAGCTTGCCGGCTTTGCGCGCTAGATACAGCAAGATGGCGCCGCTTTCGAATACGGCGAAGTCACCGTTGCCGCGGTCCACGATGGTCGGAATACGGCCGTTGGGATTCAGGCTCAGGTACTCGGGCTTTTTCTGGTCGCCTTTGCCCAGGTCGATGCGGTGGACGGTGTATGGCATGCCGACTTCTTCTAGGAACGTTGACACTTTCCAGCCGTTGGGCGTGGACGCGGTGTACAGGTCGATCTGTGGCGCACTCATCGTTGATTTCTCCTCGGAAGCGTAATTGGTAAAGCTTCTTCTGCCGCAGCGATACGTCGTAGATTGCGTATCGTCAGAACCTTTTAGAAAACCTTAGTGAGAGAACGCCTGTGGTCTTCTC
>JBEKLA010000240.1:0-6418 GCA_050010455.1 Binataceae bacterium (SeqCode)
CATGGACCAGCGATTTTCAGCGGCAACCCCCTCCCTGAAGAGCCCAGGGGCTGATGCTACGCACGTAACATCAGCCCCCCGTCGGCCCGGATGCCGGCGCCGGTGACGTAGCGGCTATCGTCGGAGGCGAGAAACAGCGCGACACGCGCCATGTCCTCGGGCTGGCCGATCCGGCGCAGCGCGGTTTTCTTCTCCCATACGGCGCGAATCTTTTCCTGATCGAAGTTGTCTTTGGTGAGGCCTGAGTAAATCGGACCGG
Organism: Binataceae bacterium (SeqCode); assembly: GCA_050010455.1. Classification (GTDB taxonomy): domain Bacteria; phylum Desulfobacterota; class Binatia; order Binatales; family Binataceae; genus DATJOQ01. The sequence continues at coordinate 260 of JBEKLA010000240.1, forward strand.
GCATGATGTAATTGGCGCGGATGCCGTACTTGCCGTATTCGAGCGCCACGGTTCGGGTCAGTCCTCCGACTCCCGCCTTCGACGAGCAATACGCCGCCAGGCCGTAATCGGTCATCTCGGCCATCACCGAGGCGACGTTGATGATGCTGCCGTGGCCCGCCGCGATCATCGCCGGCAGCGCGCGTTTGATCGTCAGGAATTGAGCGCGCACGTTGACGTCGTGAACGTGGTCCCATTCGGCGAGAGTCATGTCGGCGGCAAGCGCGTTGCATCCGATACCGGCGTTGTTCATCAAAATGGTAAGCTTGCCGAAGCGCTTCACCGCGAGGTCGACCAGACGCTCAGCCGCGTCCTCGTCGCTGATGTCGAGTATCAGCGCGGCGCTTTCCTCGCCGTTTGCTTCGATCATCCGCTGCGTTTCGTTGCAGCCTTCGGTAACGTCGCAGTGGACGACGCGCGCGCCCTCGGCCACAAACAGCATCGCGCTCGCGCGCCCGATTCCCGATCCGCTGCCGGTAATGATCGCTACTTCACCCTCGAGTCTTGGCATCACGCATCTGTCCTCCGGATCGCACTTCGAGCGGAATCTTACCATCGCGAACGCGCGGCCGGGTACTCGCGTGAAGGAAGCATCCCGGAGCGTTGTTGAATGAAACCCGGGTTCGCAGCGATAAAGGAAGGATATAACCACGCGGTGCGGGCGTCGCGAGGCAGGCTGGGGTTTTCGCGGAGCAGGCCGAACGTTCCGTTACCGAGCGGCCACTGGCCGGGCAGAGCCGGTTTTGCGAATCTTGCCCGAGGCGCGGTCCCGTCCGCGCGATACGGAGCGTGGCACCAAATCGATCTTGAGGCTGGCGCCAAGCGCTCGGGCGGTTCTGGCAAGCGTCTTCAGTGTCAGATTATTCAGCTTGCCGGATTCGATCTGCGCGATCATCGGCTGGCTTACGCCGGATCGCCGGGCGAGCGCAGCCTGGCTGAGACCGCGGCGTTTGCGCAAGCTGGCGATCTTGTGTTCGATCAGAATGCGGGCGAGTTCGTCTTCGACCTCGCGGCGAAGCCCAAGCTCATCGACTTTTCTTTCGAGCAGTTCCAGTCCTGGATTTTTGGTCCTCATCCTGGGCCTCCTTCAATCTGGCGCGCATGAGACGCAGCACGTCAGCCGGGGTGTCGGTGCGTTTCTTCACATAACCTCCGAGCAGCACCGCGCGCCGCCCGGCCAAAAACCCGTAGTATATGCGAACTCTCGTGCCGCGAAGCTCAAACAGGCCGCCATCGAGCGACTTCGACCGCGGTTCACGCAGCTGGTTGCCCAGGCAGCGCAGCGCGCGAGTTAAAACGGCGGCGTCCTTGACGTCTTTCGCGTCGGCCAGACCGGCGGCGAAACCGGCGAAGTGCGATTCCCCTCTCGCCGTTTTGTGTTCCTCGATGGTCCAGTCCGCCACCCGGTGATAATAAGGTATAACTTATGGATGCGCAATATGCCGCCAGGCCGGGCGCGTGCTTAAGGGCACAGGAAAGCCGGTGCTTTGGCTCAAGCCGGGTTTCCGCCAGTGAATCAAGACTCGATGCGGCGGGGCGGGTCGGGTTGGTGGCGGCGGTAGGACTCGAACCTACGACTCCGCGGATATGAGCCGCGTGCTCTAACCAACTGAGCTACGCCGCCACCGAATCGAACAGCCTAGCCGGAGTGCCAGCGAGGGGAAAGAGGGATCGCCACCATCAGGTCTCGAAGCGCCGGGCGCGCACCTGACGATTGCCGCGCGCGACCTGGTAAACCGTGCCCTCGGTCAGCTCGAGACAACTGAGCTTGCCGCCGTATACCAAGCCGGTATCGATTCCGATCTTGTAGGGCAGATCGACCATCACCTCGCGCACCGGCGTATGGCCGAACAGCACGGTATGGCCGAGCTCGTGCGGGCTGAAGATGAATTCCTGGCGAATCCACAGCAGGTCTTCAACGTCCTGCTCGTCAAGCTGGCGCGTCGGCATCACGCCCGCATGCACGAACAGGTACGGCGGGCGCAGATAGCTCACGGCCAGGCCGCGAAGGAATTCCAGATGGCGCGGCGGGAGCAGCTCGACCGCGCGGCTCAGATCGCGCTCGCCGATTCCGTAGCTATCGAGCGTGGCGACGCCGCCGTTGAACAGGAACGATTCGCCGTAGCGTCCGGGCAAGCCGAGATAGGACAGCATCATGTCCTCGTGATTGCCCTTAAGGAACACGCAGTCGCACCCCTGGCGCGGCAGCTCGATCAATTGCTCGATTACGTCGCGCACGCTCGGTCCGCGATCGACGTAATCGCCCGAGAAGACGACAGTGTCACCCGCCGCGGGCTTTGTCTCTTTCAGCATCGCCTCGAGTTCATCGGGGCATCCGTGGATATCGCCAATCGCGAACAGGCGCCCGTGGGCGCCATTTTTCTTTCGGCCGCGGACCATCATAAACTCAGAGGCGCGGACGTTCCCGTAACAGCTCTCCGATCGCGTCGCGATCTTCGATAAGCCGGCGCGCCGCGCTGTAAGGATTCAGCCGCCCGGCGCGAACTTCAGCCATCACTTCCTTGGCACCGCCGTCGGCGAGTGAACGGATCGCACGCTCCTCAAGTTGACCAGCCAGAACGTCGAGGAATTCGCGCGTGCGCCGCTCGATGGCGACCGCGGGATCGGGATGCGAGTTCAGGTAATCGAAATGCTCGGCCAGCTTGGCCACCAGTTCGTCGAGTCCTTTGTCGTGGGCGGCCTGCGTCAGCAGGACCGGCGGACGCCATCCGCCGCTGGGCCGCAGATGGACATTCAGTTCGAGTTCGGCCTTGAGCCGATCGGCGCCTTCGCGGTCGGCCTTGTTGACCACGAAGACGTCGGCGATTTCGTTAAGTCCGGCCTTCATCACCTGAATCGCGTCTCCGCCCTCGGGCACCGTAACGACGACCGTAGTATGGGCCACATCCATCACCGCCAGCTCGGTCTGCCCGACTCCTACCGTCTCGAGAATGATTATATCGTGGCCGAAGGCGTCAAGCAGCTTTACAATCTCGCGTGCGGCGCGGCTCAGGCCTCCATGGCTGCCGCGAGTCGAAAGGCTGCGGATATAGACTCCGCTATCCTTGTAATGATCGGTCATCCGGATACGGTCGCCGAGCACCGCGCCCCCGGAAAAGGGGCTCGAAGGGTCGATGGCGACGACGGCCACCTGCTTGTCGAGCGTTCGATATTTCGCGATCAGGCGATTAATCAGCGTCGACTTGCCCGCGCCAGGGGGCCCGGTGACGCCGATGATGTGAGCATGGCCGGTCTTGGCGTAGATGCGTTCCATCGCGCGGCTGACCTCGGCCGCGCGGTTTTCGATCAGCGTGATAAGGCGCGCAAGCGCGACCTTGTCGGCAGTCTCGAATCGGTCCAGCAGTTGGTCCAGCTTATCTTTGGGAGCTTCAGCCATCAGTTAGTCTCAGACGGATGCAGATAGTTAGAGAAAACGCCTTAAAACAGGAGCTTGCACGCGCTTCCACCGTCTACAGGAGTTGACCGCTCCATTTACCGGCGGCGCCGCAAGCCCAAATGATGCATAATAGGCGCGGCGGTCGCGCGCAAGCAATCTGACCATCGGGCCACAACGATACGGTGGAAAAGACGCGATACGCAATTGTTTTTCGACCTGACACGCCCTATTCTCAAAGTCAGTGAAACCGCCTGATCTCTATTCCGACGGCTGGTTGATTGGCGGGCTGGTTCTGATGCTGCTCGGGGCCGGCAACTGGCTGGTCGGCCTGACCAAGACCGAGCAATACAGCCGTACTATGGCGCACGCGTCAGAGGGTCGTTTCGATCAGTCCTACCTGAGCTTCGACGAACTCGATGATCGTCAGGATAGCGCCGTGCTGGCACCGCTGACACGACAAGAACGCGACGTCTCTTATGCCAACGCGCGCATGGATTTCTATCACGCGACTTTTTTGACCGGGCAGTTTCTGTTTGCGCTCGGCCTGCTCGTCGCCATGATCGCACTTATCCGCGCGATCCGGCGCGACGCCATGCGCCCGATGCGTTCTGCCCGTCCCAGGGCACCTACCGGCTAACGCCGGCAATCTCGGCAGCATCATGGTGAAGCTCGTGGCAGGGCTAACGCCCGCCAAAATCAATCTTTTTCTGAGAGTGGTGGGACGCCGTCCGGACGGATACCATCTGCTCGATTCCGTCTTCCTCCCGATTTCTCTTTACGACCGCATCCGGCTGGAGATGAGACCGGCGGCTGATGCTTCGGTTGAGATTCGATGCAACTGGCCAGAATTGCCGACCGACATGCGCAACCTCGCGGTACGGGCGGCAAGCGCCTTCATGGCTGAGTTCGGATTGCGTTCGCAAGTCACGATCGAGCTCGACAAGAACATCCCGGCAGGCGCCGGATTGGGGGGCGGTTCCAGTGACGCGGGCGCCGTATTGGCGATGATGGCGCGGCTCGCGCGAATCAGCGATCCGCCGCGGCTGAGAAAAGTCGCCGTGGCAATTGGCGCAGACGTCCCGTTCTTTCTCGACCCGGGCCCTGCACGAGTCGGCGGAATCGGAGAGCTCATCATGCCGCTTGATTCAATCCCGGATCTGGCGCTGTTGATCCTGGTGCCGCCGATCGAGGTGCGAACGGGCAAGATCTTCGGCGAGTTGACGCGCGAGCAGTGGAGCGGGGCTGCGCCGCCAGACTGTATCAACGATCTGACGGGCAGCGACGACTATGGCCTGTCGCGTTTAATGGTCAACGATCTCGCGCCGGTTGCGATGCGTTACTATCCCGAAATTGCAAGGCTCCTAGATCTGCTTAAGGGTCTGGGCGCGCGGGCGGCGGCGATGTCCGGCAGCGGCGGGGCCGTGTTCGGCGTCTTCGACGATAGAGAGGCAGTGACGCGCGCTGCCAACGAAGCCATCCGCCATGCGCCGGAAGCTCGTGTCATATCCGCACAAACCCATCGCGAAAACCAGGCCTGAGTCTTGTGGAAACTGTGGAAGACGTTGCATACTGCAGCTTGACTCGCAGGGAAGACTGCCGAATAACATCGCTTGGCAAATTCGTTTGCGGCTTGGTGGTAGTTGTGCTTGCCCGGTAAGGGAGCGTCGCTGATTTCGACTAGACGACGGCTACCTGATAAGGAAAGAGCGTCGCTGGGCGGTCGCCAAGCTGGTAAGGCACCAGGCTTTGGACCTGGCATTCGAAGGTTCGAATCCTTCCCGCCCAGCCAATCAACCAAGAGACAGTGTTGGGCGAAGGCGAAGCTCGAAGATGGAGGAATAGGCGATTAGTGTCGAGGGATCCGGATGTCTAATAGCAGGGTGAAGGACGAGCTCGAAATATTCACGGGCAATTCGAATCCCGCACTGGCGCGGGAGGTCTGTGAGCATCTCGGGGTGCATCTAGGACAAGCCGACGTGAGCCGCTTCCCCGATGGCGAAGTGATGGTCGAGGTGCGCGAAAACGTGCGCGGAGGCGATTGTTTCGTCCTCCAGTCGACCTGCTCTCCTCCGAACGACAACCTGATGGAGCTACTGCTGTTGATGGACGCCCTGCGCCGGGCCTCGGCCAAGCGCATCACGGCGGTAATTCCTTACTTCGGGTACGGCCGCCAGGACCGCAAGGTGGCCCCGCGCGTGCCGATCAGCGCTAAGGTCGTCGCCGACCTGATCACCACGGCAGGCGCTTCCCGCGTGCTTACGGTAGACCTGCACGCCGGTCAAATTCAGGGCTTTTTCAATATCCCGGTAGATAACTTGTTCGCGATGCCGGTGCTGATTCCGTATCTTCGCAAGCGCGTCGAGGGACATAAGGTCACTGTGGTGTCGCCGGATGCGGGCGGCGTCGAGCGGGCGCGTGCATTTGCGGGCCGGCTCAATGCCAATCTGGCGATTATCGACAAGCGCCGGCGTCGAGCCAGCGAAGTCGCGGAAATGCAACTGGTCGGCGAAGTCCGAGGTATGACAGCGGTGTTGGTCGACGATATGGTCGATACCGCCGGCACCCTGACGGAAGCTTCCAAGGTAGTCAGCGCTGCCGGCGCCGATGAGGTTATCGCCTGCGCCACCCATCCTATCCTGTCAGATCCGGCCTGCCAGCGCCTGAACAATTCCAGGATTCTGGAGTTGGTGACTACTAACACGATCCCGCTGCAAGCTAAGGCT
>JBEKLA010000241.1:0-6395 GCA_050010455.1 Binataceae bacterium (SeqCode)
CGGTAGCTTGTCCCGCTTTGCCCATTTCGATACTTGGGGAAGCGAAATTATCTCGGCCATTTTCTTTAGTCTCTCGATGGTTTGGCTCGGTCGCTTTGCCCAAAAGGCGCTTTTTGGGCAATACGATCGCGGCCGATTAAACGCTCACGCGGCCACCGGGTAGCAGATCCCGTAGCAATTCCTGCTGGCGCGCCGTCGGGCGCGCGGCGACGATTTACCACCAGCTCTGGCCATGGCGGTGGTGACTACCATGGCCGGGACAGAACATCGACTCAATTGAGGAGGGGGTGGGATTCGAACCCACGAGGGACTTTCATCCCTGCCGGTTTTAAGTTCGACGGTATTCAGTCCGCCAGCGTCCAAACTGAGCAATCCTGTACGATATCAGTCCGTCTAAGTGTATATTTCACGCCTACGTGCGCCCCCTTGGTGGCCAAGGTGGTGGTCACGTTTCCACGCTGTTCGCTCGACCGCCGTTGGTCAGCGCCGTGGCTGTCAACCCGAGCGTGCGACACCCGGTCCAGGCCGACCGCTCCGGCGCGCAAGGCTCGATGGGGGGCGCACGACCGTCCATCGCTAACCGATATCCACCTGGTTTCCCGGCGCGTCTTTGCCTGAGTTCCTAACTTCGTTTGCGGGAGACCGGCGCCGATTCAGCGGACCGACCCTCTGCGCGCAGTCGATTTGGAGGCCTTCACCGCTCGTCTATACCGTCCGCACCGGCGCCGTCGCGATTTTCCCGACCATGTAAAGCAACAACCTCCTTGAAATCAAAAGGGATGTCGATATCAGGCTCTTTGTGTAGGCATTGTGTAAACGAAGCCCTGCTGCTGGTCCGAGGTTTTCGGGGACGAGGAACACCGAGCCCCATCCGGTCGAGGCAGGCTGCCGGCTACGGTGCGACGAGCAACTCTGGGCCGTCGTTCTTGACACTGTTGACCAGCGGCGATGCGGGCCGCGCGACCAGGGCGTCATCACGAGCGGGAATGAGGAGGCGTTTGAGCGCGAGCGGTTCGGCTTCGCGCGGATTCATCCAGTCTTCCGCCGCCCGTTCGTCGAGAATCACCGGCATTCGGTCGTGAATCTCGCCGATCACCGCATTCGCTGCGCACGTGATGATCGTAAATGTAGTCTCGGGACTGTCCTGCTCGGGAAACCAATCTTCATACAGACCGGCGAACAGGATCAGCTCGCCATCGGCGCGATGGAACCATATCGGGCGGCGGTTGCCCTTGGCGCCCGTCCATTCGTAGAAGCCGTCGGCCGGGACTACGCAGCGGCGCTTCTTGAAGGCATCGCTAAACGTTGGTCGCGCTTCGATGGTCTCGGCCTTGGCGTTGATGCATTGTGCGGCGCGCGCGTTGTCCTTGGCCCATCGATTGATCAGGCCCCATCGAGCGGGGATAACTTTGCGATTCTCAAATTCGGTGATGAGCACGAAATAGCGTTGCATGGGAGCCACGTTGTAGCGCGGCCGGTACTCAGCGAAGGCGTCGTCCGGCACTCCCAGCTCGGCGGCGATTTCGTGGCCGCTGCCGCGCGTCATCGTGAATCGTCCGCACATTGCCCGGCGATATTCAGGGGTCCCCAAAGATGCGAGAGCCGGGCGACTACTGTGTCACCCGGCCCCCTTGGCCAGCCGGAGTAAGGGGGGGCAAACTCACGGCCAGCAGTTGGCAGATTCGCATTTGCCGTGACGATTGTCCAGCCCACAAACGCCAAGCCGGGACCAAGCTAAGGAGTGCATCGCATACGCGCACGCCTTCACCGTTGACGCGCTCAGACATCTGGGTGAGATGCTGAAAAATGCGGCTAAGGATGGGCAACGAGCAACCCGGCAAACAGCGCGACAAGCTGGATCAAGTCCCGTTTTGCGACTTGATCCAGGGACCGTCCGGCCGCCGACGCTCACAGATCTCGGCATCGATAAATACACGTCCAGCATGGCGCAGAAGTTGGCAGAATTGCCGCCCGAGCGCCCAATCGCGCCCTATTGATGCGCTCAGGCATCTCGGCGCGATGCTGAAAGAGACGCCACGGGCAAAGGGCGGCCAACCGTATCAGGCTACTGGTACTAAAATGGAACCAGTAGAACCGCCAACCGCACAACTTTAGTCCGCGGTCTGGACTTTACAACCTTACGCCGCGCGCGCTTCGGCCGCGTCCAGCACAAACTCGTCTTCACCCGCCGGGCCTGCGCCGCATCGTCGCTCGTGACTTCGAACGCCTCGACCGCGCGGCTCGCCGCATAAGCCCACGATACCGCTTCGAGCTACACCGCTGGCTTGCAGAGTGTGCGTCGGTCCGCCCCGCTACCGCCAAAAGCCTCGAAGGTAGATTGCGACGTAAACAACTGTGGCACGCCAAGGCTCGCCGTGTATTTCGATACGCACCCCTGCCGCGTGCCGGCGTGCCGCTGCCAGTGCCATTCGCTCGCTAACGGGGTATACCAAGTCGATCCGCCTCCCGAGACGGATTCCCCAACGCCATCGGAAGCCTGATCGTGCTCAAGCCGCGCCTGTGCCGCCCAGCGACGCTCCTCGCTAACGCGATTGTCAACCTTGAAGGAATCTGTTGATCGCCGCCTGCACGTCAGGCATTGACGCTAGCCGGCGCTGCTCCATCACCTCGACCTCGCCGGCCGAGCACGGCGTGTCCAAAAGCGTGCGCTGAAGGCCGCTGCCCTCGACAAATAGCACGCCGCGTTCATCGGCCAACTGACGGGCGCGCTTCGTCAGTGTTCCGTTGGTGCTGAGGACCGCTTGAAGCGCGTAGCTCGATGAAACACGTCTCAATCGCCAAGCGCGGTAACCGTCAACTGCATCCAACAGTTCATCCACCGCGTCGGCATCGATGCTACCACCCCATCGCGTGTGTTTACACTGAATTAACCGGATTTCCTTGTGGCGCAGGGCAATCACATCGATCCCCTCGTCACGGGCGAACGGTGTCAAAATTACATCGGCTCCCTGCTTTTTCTCGGTGATCGCCACCAGCGCTTCAAAGCGGTCGGGCAAGAGGACACGCACGTCATCTTGCGAAAGCGGCTTAATGGCTCCCGGCCTCGGCTGCTGTTCAAACAGTTCGCTGGCAAGTTCCGATTTGAGATCGTCTTCCGTCGGCATTGGCGCGAGGAATTCAGCGGCTAGGGCGCGCCGCCGCTGAATCAAGTCGTGCATTATCTCATCGAGGCTTCGAAATTCTCCTTTGGGGTCCCGTGCGATCAAATAATACACATGAACTTCGCGAGTCTGGCCGATACGATAGGCGCGGTCAGTCGCTTGGTCTTCTTTGGCTGGATTCCACCATCGGCCATAATGGATGACGTGATTGGCTTCGACGAGAGTTAGCCCGATACCAGCGACATCTGGCGAAAGAATGATCGCATTGAAGCCAGGGTGTGCTTTGAACTGTTCCACCGCCGCGCTTCTGGTTTGGATTCCTCTTTTCGTTGGATGGCGCGGCGTCGCCCCGCTGACGATACCCACGTCGAGCCCGAACTCAGCGTCGATAACCTTTTTCAGAAGGTCCTGCACATAGGTCAAGCGGGCAAAGATGAGAACCTTCTCGCGCTTAGCCTCAATCGTGTGCAGGAGTTTCAATATCTGGTCGAGTTTGGGGCATTGTTCGATCGCTTCCCTCGGTGAGGGGGATTCATAACCCGTCAGTAACGCCGGATGCTGGTACACCTTGACCAATTGGTCGAGAAGCGCCAGCGGATGGCGGTTCTCCCCGTCGGAGTCCGCAGAACTTCGGAGGTCGCGATCCCATTCACGCTGCTGCGGCGAAAGGTCGCATATTATTTCGTGTGGGGCGTGCTTGCGCGGGAGCTCATCGCCGAGTTCGGCCTTTTCTCTCCGTAGAAGGAATGCGTCGGGTGCGCCGAACAAAAGCGTCTTCTTGAGCAGTGGAATCGGCGGAAACCCTGTCGCCGTCGCCGGTTCGAGCAACGGTTTCTCGTACTTCTCCGTAAACTCTTTTTCGCTGCCCAACTCACCAGGTTCGAGAGCATCGAGAATGTTCCAAACGTCCCGCAAGCGCGTCTCAACCGGCGTTCCCGTACACGCGATTCGGAACAGTGGCGCAAGACTTTTCAACGCATGAGAAATCTTGGTGTTGGGGGTTTTGTATTCATGCGCCTCGTCGGTCACCACCACCGACCAATGTTCCTTCATTAGGGCAAATGAATGCTGGTAGTTCGTCACAGTTTCATAATTGGTTAGGATCACCCGCCACTGCCGCAGTTTCTCAAGGTCCAAAACCGGTTCGCCAATCTCTGTCTCCCTGCCGCGACCGCCCGGTTTCCGTAACTTTTGGAGTTCATCTCCATGAAGGCAAACGTACGGGCTGAAAATCGAGCCAGCATCTTCAAAGTAGTTGCTCATGTCCGAGAGCCAGGGGCCGCCGCTATCGACCAGCATTAGCGGCGCCACAATCAGAATCGGGTCCCATGGCGCAGTCTCTGAGAATTTAGGTTTATCGCCGGCATCTCCGCGTTCGATCAGCCAGGCTAAGAAGGCCAATACCTGAAGGGTCTTCCCCAAACCCATCTCGTCGGCGAGCAAACAGCCGTGGCGGCCAAGCAAAAAATTATGCTGCAACCATTCGAGGCCCTGAAGCTGATGGGGCTTAAGTGTCGACCTCTTTAGCGCGTGGGGAACTTTGCCGACTTGTTCCTTTATCTTGTCGAGCTGAGCCTTTGAAACGCCGGCTTTGTAATCAAGCGTCTGTTCGTTGGTGTATATGAGCACATAGTGCCGTGGCGGAGCCTCTTTCGCGCCCTCCGGCGGGACAGGCGACCCCTTGAGGTAGCGCACCTGTTGGTCGACCGCTCGGGCGAAACCGTGATCCGCTACGATTGATTTTCCCCGAAACTCGACCGTGCCTTGGCCGCTTCGCCTGGCTTCTTGCACTTTGCGCTGGAGGGCCAGGACTTCATCGAGCGATAATTTAATAGATTGGACAGTTCCGTCGACGTATTCGAATTTTAGACCAGCAGAAAGCTTTGAGCGCGACGGCGCGGAGCCATCCGTCTCCCTGTCCTCAAAAACGCCTGTTTCGGAACGCTGCACGTAAGGGCGCGCGACAAAAGGAAAGTCCCCAATGCCCTTCACCCTGGGGCCGAATGTCTGCAAGTCGATGTCGATAGCGTTGCCTACGCCGTCGAAAACAGCATCGGGGTCGCGTAGCACTTCAGCGCGTTCGGCTCCTCCTAAATGACGGATGCGCTGCATCCGGCGGAGACATTCGCGCTGACTCTCTTCAAGCACGACGCGTATCCGTCCACCGTGGCCGTCATCGAGCGCATATATTTCATCGACATCGTCCGAGGCTAGAAAGGCGGCGCGCATCGTGTCGTCGGAGACGCCATCGACCTTCGGCGCAAATGTAATCCGATTGCCTTCCTCAACAATTAAATCGAGGCCAACGCGATTTGGCACCAGCACACGTTCTTTACTGAGAAAAGTGTCAAGCCGGGCGCCAACTCCTTCTCCCAAGCCTTTGACCTTGGCAAACTCGATAAACGCGCCAACACCCGCTTTCTTCTGGGCCGGCAAAGAGTTGAAGTCATCGATCGCCTCGATTAACTGAAAGGTCTGATTGTCTAGGCGATATACGGTGTCCCTCCTGCGGACAAAGCAGCCGATTCGTTCCAGATGTACGATCTGGGTTCCAGAGTAATGTCGATAAAAGTATCCGAAATCGGCACGCCCCAGCGTCCCCGTTGACCCAATCTCAAGAGCGAATGGAGCCCACGGCACGATCTCATCAAATGCATCGATTCCGTGGCTGCTCAGCGCGATGAAGTCGACATAGGGAATTTTGACCGCACGACTATGTGCCTCTGCGAGCTCAAGCTCAAAAAGTTGAGGAAGAAGTGAGGGAAGCAGGCGTCCAAGCCGAGAGCGCGCGCCGCGTGCGCGTAGATTCTTCGAATTGGCCGCATCAAGTTCATCAGAGCGCAGCCGTATTCCGTCGGTCTCGGCAAACAAGCGAACGCCTTCGAGAGGTTCTGCTAGCAGCCACGCGTTTTTCTTTTCTTCCATATTCAGCGGGCCGTGCGTGGACGGACTCCGTACTGCGCAAGCTTCATTTCAAGATAGTGGCGCCATTTTCCCTGACTATCATGCGGCACCCGTAACGCAGCAATTGGCCGCTTTTTTAGTTCGGAGGCAGAGAACGGCTTAGAACTCCAAAAATCAGGGATTACCTTTTCAGCCGCTTGCTTCTCGTAGAGATAGCAGGCGTTGCCGACTTTACTGAATTCGATGGCGACGACTGTCCCGAAGTCGAGAAGGAAAGCGCTCGTATCTTGGCCTGTTGCTCCAGCGTAGACACTAACCATCCTACCAAAGTTGCCGACCTTCTCTTTATCTTTCACCTTGGCCTTATCG
>JBEKLA010000242.1:0-6372 GCA_050010455.1 Binataceae bacterium (SeqCode)
CTTCTTTCTATTTCGGTGGCGGCTGACCCGGCTCGCGCGGCTTGACGCCGGACGCACGGACCAATGTGTAAGGCCGCGTCTTGATGGTTTCAGTGAACGAGTTCAAATTCTCGGTCACGTGCCGCAGGTTATCGATGATCTCGTCCAGGTTCTCCGAGTTCGTGTTCAGCGTACTGTCAAGCTGGTCAGTGAGCTGCACGGCCGAGGCCAGCGCCTGCCGCAGATTGCCGACAGCCGCGTGGAGGTCGGGGCGATCTTCCGTGATCGTGGCGTCCAGATGAGCGAGCGCGTCGTTGGCTTGCGCCGAGGTCTTGCGGAAATCGTCGATCAGCGGGCTGAGCTTGTTGCTCAGGGTGTTGAGATTGTTGACCGTCGAATGGATTGCCGGCCGGTCCTCGTCGAGCATTCCCCGGACGTTCGCAAGGCTCGAGCCGATGTTGGCGCGGTTTTGGTCGTTCAGCAAATCGTTCACGCGGTCAAGCGTAATCTTGAGCGCCACGGCGCGGTCATTCAGATTGACCAGCAGATCGTCTGCGTGGGGGCCCAGCGTGTTCACCATCGTGAGAAGATCGGCAAAGCTGGTGTACTCGGCGGATTTCAGTGTGGCGCCGCTGCGTGCCCGAGGGGCTGCGGCGGTTCCAGGATTGATCTCGAGAAAATTGTCGCCGAGGGGGCTCGTGCTTGTGATGATCGCCATGCTGTCCGTCTTCACCGGGACGCTGGAGCGGGCCGCAAAATCAACCTCCATTCGCGTCGGGTCGTTCGGATCGGTCTCAACTTTGGAAACTCGGCCCACCGGCGGGCCGCTCGCATAGCGGACTTCCGACCCCGGCTCGAGTCCGCCCGCATTCTTGAAATAAGCACGATAGGGTGTGCCTCGGTTGAGCATGCCCGAGAGGAGAAACACCGTGACAACGAGCAGCGCCACAGCCACCAGCACAAACAATCCGACGAGAGCCTGCTCGCGCTTGGACTCCATTTGCCTTCCGACGATCCCCGTTGGGGCCCGCTAGCGCCCTTAGAATGCGGGGAGTATATCACGACCCCGGGGCAGGACCAGACTCGACTCAGCGTCGCTCCGGAGGGTTTTCTCCGGTCAGCATTTGCAGGTAATCAATTTCCGCGTTCAATTCAGGCTCCGGAATCCGGTCCATGAATTGCCGCACCCGCTGCTGCTTGCTCCCACGCAATTCTTCGGGCGTCCCATTGGCGACGATGTTTCCCTTGTCGAGCAGGATCATGCGGTCGGCGATCAGGAACGCGCTCGCCAGCTCGTGGGTGACCACAACCATCGTCATTCGAAACGCCTTCTTCAGTTTCAAGATCAGCTCGTCGATTCCCGCGGCGATGATGGGATCGAGGCCGGCGGACGGCTCGTCGAAAAACAGGATCTCCGGGTCCATGGCGAGCGCCCGGGCGATCGCCGCGCGTTTTTTCATCCCGCCGCTCAATTGCGCGGGCATGTAATCCTCAAAACCCGAGAGGCCCACCTGGTCAAGCTTCAGGCGCACAACAATTTGAATGGTGGAATCATCGAGCGGCGTGTGCTCGCGGAGCGGCAGCGCGACGTTCTCGCCCACGGTCATGGAGCCGAAAAGAGCCCCGCCCTGAAACGACATCCCCACTTTCTTGCGCAACTCGTTGCGCTCCGATTTCGACAACAAGGCGACGTTCCTCCCGCGCATCAAGATTTCACCGCTGGTCGGTTGCTCCAGCCCCACCAGCGTGCGCAGCAGAGTGCTCTTCCCCGACCCCGAACCTCCGAGGATGACCATCGTTTCGCCCGCCGGCACGTCGAAGCTGATGCCGTGCAGGATTTCGCGCTCGCCATAATTCACGCGCAGGTTCCGCACGGAAATGGCCACGCCGCCCGGATCGTCCTCGTGCGTTTGCTCCATCGCCATTGCGATCCTATTGCGGCGCCGTGAAATAGAAGAGCGCCGTGAAAACCAGATCCACTGTCACCACTAGAAAAATCGACTTCACCACGGCCGCGGTCGTCGATCGCCCGACCTCCTCGGATCCAAGGCCCGTGGACAAACCTTCCTGGCATCCGACAGCCGTGATCACAAGCCCGAACATAACGCTCTTGATGAGTCCGGTGAAAATGTCGCGGAGGACCAGCGCGTCCAGCGTCGCGCGAAAGTATGACGCCCACGTGAAGCCTGCGTTCGTGACGCCGAAAAGACCCCCGCCCGCCACGCCCATGAAGTCCGCCCAGGTGGTGAGGCAGGGCATCATCACGGCCATGGCGACGAATTTTGGAGCGACTAGAAAATGGACCGGCTCGAGGGCCATCGTTTCGAGCGCATCGATTTCTTCGTTGACCTTCATCGTGCCGATTTCGGCCGCGAAGGCCGAGCCCGACCGCCCGATCACGACAATCGCCGTCATCAGCGGCCCCAGCTCGCGCGTCATCACAATCGCGACGGCGCTCGCCACCAATTGCAAGGCGCCCAGCTTGCGCAGTTGGTACGCGCCTTGCAGCGCCAGAATCGTGCCCACGAAAAGCGAGATCAACGAGACGATGGGGATGGCTCCGACGCCGACAGACATGGCCTGATGGATCGCGCGGCTGAAGCGAATCTTCCGCCCGCGGAACGGATCGATGACTACGGCTCTAGCCGCTCCGCCCGAAAGCCTCGCCAGGCTGCCGACGTAGGCCAGACCGTTGATGGTGGCTTCACCGATCGTTTCTGTCAGCGCCATTCTTGAACTCGGATGGACTCGATCTCCAGATGAACTCGCAGAGAGGCCGCTGAAGCGTCACTTTGCAGGGGACGCGCTGCCGCCTCCGCGCAGGGCTTCCTCTTCGCTGTTGTGCACCTCAAAAACCTTGATGAGCTTCGTGAGTTCCAGAACTTCTCGCGCCGTGCGGCTCAGCCCATACAGCGCAAACCCGCTCTTCAGATCTCGCGAAATCTTCAAACCCTCGACCAGCGACGCTACGCCGGCGCTGTCGATGTACTTCACCTTTTCCAAATTGACGATCACACGAGGCAGGCGCTTCTCCTTCAGGAGATCGATCAGCGTCTTGCGCATTACCGGCGAATTGTAGAGCGTGATTTCGCCGGTTACATCGACAATCGTGGTGTCGCCCACCTGACGCATGGAGATTTCCATAGACACGGCCCCTTTATCGGACGTGCAGAGTGTTGTGCCAGAGATTTCCTTCGGATGCAATCACTTTCGGCTTGCGCGACCTATGGGTACTGCCAAGCCGTAGGAATCAGTGCGATTTCGCACGCGCTAAGCGAATGGTCAGGGCAACCGATAACTCGAATCCAGGATCTGGACTTTCTCGCATCCTCGCTCTGGAACTCGGTGCGGGTATTTCCGCGTGGAAGAAAGGACAGCGCGTCGGCGTCGGCTGGCACGGCGGGCAGGACAACACGTGTCCCTCGTGCCGGCGCGGAGACTTTCGCAACTGCCGGAACCTGAAAATTCCGGGCATCAGCTACGACGGCGGATACCAGCAATACATGGTGGCTCCCGTGGAGGCGCTGGCGGCGATACCGGAAAGTCTAAGCGACGTGGAAGCGGCGCCGTTGCTCTGCGCCGGAATTACGACCTACAACGCGCTGCGGCACAGCGGTGCGATGCCCGGCGACCTCGTTGCGGTGCAGGGCGTCGGCGGTCTGGGTCACCTCGGAATTCAATTCGCGAACAAGTTTGGTTACAAGGTCGCGGCTATCGGGCGCGGGTCCGAAAACGCGGCGCTCGCAAAGAAACTCGGAGCGAGCGTGTACATCGAAGGCCGACGCTCTCACATCAAATCTATTTCTTCCGGGTTTCCTTTTCGAGCGTCTCCAGCTCCCGGGCTAGTTGTTCGGCCTGTTCCCGAAGACGGCTGAGGCGTTCGGCAAGCGAGGATGAGTCTTGCACTGTAGCCGGAGGAGCTGTGGCAGGACTGGATGTAACCGCGGAAATAGTCGTCTGGGCCACGGCGGGAGTGCCAGTTAACTCGGCTAGGGCCTCTTGAAAAGTATCCCGGTAAATAAGCTGGTCACCCATCGCCAACACGACCTTCTTTACCTGTGGCATACGGGCTTCGTTCGCCTGAATGTAAATCGACTCGACATAGAGGAAACCGTGAGTCACCGGCAGAGCAATGACGCTTCCGCGCAGAACGCGTGAGCCCTGTTGGTTCCAAAGGGTCAGATCCTTGGAAATGTTCTGGTCCTGGTCAATGCGCGACTCAATCTGCATCGGGCCGTACATCAGTTGCTGTTTCGAGAGCTGAAAATAAACTACCTTTCCTAGTTGATCACCGTCACAGCGGGCAGCCATCCACCCAATCAAATTGTCTTTGCCCCGCGGCGTGAAAGGCAGGATCAGCAGGAACTCGGGTTCCTTCTCTCCAGGCAGGGTGGCCACCACGTAGGTGGGCTGCATGGATTCGGGCTGTCCAGACTGGCCTGATAGGGTATGCGCGACCTCCCAGATGTCTTCCTTGTTGTAGAAGACTTGCGGATCGCGCATGTGAAAAATACGATAAGCCTCGGCCTGCGCGCGAAAAAGAACCTCAGGATAGCGGGCATGCCGACGCAGGTCCGGAGGCATTTCGGAAGCGGGCCGGAATAGTTTCGGGAACAAATTCTCGTAAACCTGAATGATGGGGTCGCTCGGATCGAATACGTATAGCGTGATTTCACCGGTGTAAGCATCCACGGTGGCCTTTACCGCATTGCGAATGTAGTTCGCGCCATCGTCTAGTCCAGTCACAGGGAGCGTCGCCGAATACGGATGCGAGAGAGAGGTCGTATAGCCGTCTGCCATCCAAACCAACCTGCCGTCGTCGGTTATCACCAGGTAGGGATCCGGGTCCCACTGCAAGAAACCGGCCAGGTGGGCCAACCTGTCCTTCACATTGCGATGAATCATCATCCGGCTCTGCCCAGTCAGGTAGCCCGTGAAGATGATATTCGGCTCGCCCTGGGATATCGCAGCGGCGGTTCTCATCACAAAAGAGGCAACAGGAAAACCTCCGGTGCCTTGGTATGTCGAATACTTGTTCTGATCGCCGGAGGGATAATCAAACTCCTCGCGGGCGGTGTGAACAAACACTGGATCTTGAGTGCTCTCGCCGTAGTAGATCTCTGGTCGCGTGAGCCGAAACCCGGGGGATTTTATTTCTGGCGGAGCGTTCTCGATAAGGAGGTTTGGCAGACCGTCGGGCGTAATCTTGTTGACCTCGGATACGACCACCCCAAAGCCGTGTGTATAAATGAACCGCGGATTGATCCAGCTCTGGCTAGCCTCGGCGGACAACTGGTTGACGTCGATTTCGCGGGGGGACAGCAGCACCTGCTTGATACGGCCATTGATAAAATAGCGATCAACGTCAGTGGCAGGAAAAGTGTAATACGGGCGCAGCGCCTGGATCTGGGTAATCGTTGCGTTATAGGCACGCAGATCCCAAAGGCGAATATTATCGAGAAGCGTGGCATCCTGCACAGCGTCGACCTTCTCTTGTCCTGAAGCAGTGAAGGGGCGTTCAGTGGCGCTGTGATTCAGGCCGAAGGCAATCGTAGTGGCTTGAATATGGCGTTCGATGTACGGGCGTTCGATCGAGATCTCATTCGGTCGCACATAGACGGCGCGGACGATACCCGGTAAAGCGATTTGAAGGATGAAAAAAGCCGCTACAACGGCAATTGCCTTCTTGTATCTCAGCGTCCAAACCAAAGGGAGCGCCGCTAAAGCGGCAAGAACGAGGAGCCAGCGCAAAGGCAGGGTGACCTTTTCATCCACGTAATCTGCGCCCGTCATGAACGCGTGAGAGTTAAATACAAGCTCGTAGTTGCCAAGAAAAACCCAAGCAGCAAAACCAAGCAACAGTATTACGGCGACCACGCGGACGAATCCGGCGCGGCTGGCACCCGGCAGCAATAGTGCGCGGGGCCCGAGATCAAGAGTTGACCTGCGGCTCAGCCGATCAAGTTGGAAGCGTTCGGCCAACTGCCATCCTCGAGCCGTGGCCCAGAAAACCAGGGCGCAAAGAATCGCCAAAACAAACACAAAACCGAGCACTTCCGAATAGAAAGGTAGATCGAACAGGTAAAACGGCAAGGTACGCGAAAAAACCTGGTCCCTCCAAGCATCGGGGGCGAGTGTGACTCCCCGCGATCCGAAGAAGCGCATGACTGTCCAATAGTCAATCGAGGCCGAGGCGAACACGATCGCCACGATCGCCAGTACCACCGTAACCAGTCGGGAGTAGAGGCGGAAATTTTGCGGGCGGGAACCGGCGAAGTGCAACCCCCGTGCGTGAGCCACCCATAGCCCTATGAAGGCCACCAGCGCACCCGCGGCGACGGGGGCGATGCTGTACCACAGCATGCTGATCCACGTACTAGCTTGTCCTACTTC
>JBEKLA010000243.1:0-6294 GCA_050010455.1 Binataceae bacterium (SeqCode)
CGGCTATTCCCAAGGCGCGGGGTCGCCCTTGGCGGCCAACATCGAATGATACCCCGGTTGCATCATCATCTCGTGAAGTTGACGCCGACGCACACCTTGGTTGCCGCCATCGTATAGAGGGAATACCATCGCCTCCCGCATCAGCCGTTCCAGCGGTGTAAACTTCGTATAGCTCTCGACCCCAACCACTCGCATCGCGTCGTATACCGTCTGTACTGCCAGCTCCGAGCATCGCACCTTGGTCATGATAGCAAGTTCCTGTCCTTTGCCCCCGGTGCTCTCCAAGTAATGACAGGCTTTCCATGTAAGATAGCGAGCCTCTTCGACCCGCATCTTGATGTCAGCCAGCATGTACCCCACGCTCTGATACTCGATCACAGGTACAGGGCCCTGGCGCTTTTCTCTGCGCGCGAAATCGAGGGCGTACTCAAACGCCGCGCGCATCACACCTACACACGCCGCGCCGATCAAGGCCGCGGTCCAGCTAAAGGCGCCGGCGACGAGCTTCTTGGCTTCGGTGCCAGTCGTTCCAATCAGGTTGTCGATAGGCACATGGACGTTTTCGAAGTTGATCGCGGGGGTTACTGTGCCGCGATGACCAAGTTTGTCGTAAACGTCCACCACCTCGATACCAGGTGAATTACCCGGCACCGCGATCACCGCGAGAGACTCGCCGGCCGCCTTGGTGCGATCGGTGCGGCATACCACGAGATACAGGTGTGCTCCCTTTTTGTTCCAGCCGGTGCCGTTGGTGGTGTAATGCTTCTGGCCGTTGATCACCCAGTAGTCACCCTCGCGGCGTGCAATGGTCTGAATACCGGCTGGTGGCTGCTCGGAATCGAAGTTGGCTCCGCCGCCGACGTCCGTAAACGCGAAAGCTGCGAGCAGCTCGCCTTCGGTATCATTCACAAAGTCCGGAAGGAAACGCGCTTTCTGTTCAGAGGTGCCGCGCTGCAGGATCGGCTGAAGCGAGAGGCCGGTCGCCAGCAGCGTGGTCGGCACGTTGACGTCGATCCGCGTCAGTTCCTCGGCAGCGATAGCAATGTCGATCATCGAAAAGCCGAGCCCACCATGTTCGATCGGGATGAAGCATTTAGTGAAACCCGCGTGCGCCATCTCGCGATAAGCCTCGCGGGTAGCAACAAAGGCCTCCCAAGGGTCGGTGATTCGGTCAACCTTCGCCGCGACCGGAGCCAGGAAGCGTTCGGCAAAGGCGCTGGCATTGGCTTGGATCTCTCGCTGCAATTCGCTAAGCGTGAAGTCGATAGGCACGGGTCGCTTCCTTTCCGGACGGCAACGGAACTAATTAAGCCGGGATTTCCATTCGAACTCTCGATTCAGTGTCCACGTATACATCAGACATCCTGCCTTTGCAGGGTTCGGACCTGTTTTTTGAACCGGGGTATTTCGAACGGTCTGGTCGCCGCGCTGTTCGGTGAAATCACGCTCAAGCAGGGCCGGGTGCAGCAGGCCAACTTCGACACCTACCCGATGCTGCAAATCGGCCAGATGCCGGCGGTCGAGGTCTCGATTATCCAGAGCGGCAACAAGATGGGCGGGATCGGCGAGCCGGGAGTACCCCCGATCGCACCGGCGCTCGTAAACGCCATTTTCGCCGCAACCGGCAAGCGCTTGCGCTCGCTACCGATCATCAAGCAGGGCATCACCATCGCCGGGTGAGCCCTCAGGGTCGCTGATTTTCCGCCGGAGTCTTCGACCACGCCGGGCCGTCCGAGGGCGCATTACGATGCCTGCCAGCGGGTGTCGGCGGAAGTAACCGACGCCCAGGCTGGATCGACGAGATCGGCAAGCTCAGGAGCCTGACAGCGGGAGCCTCTGCGGCAGGCGCGATAGTGCATAACTTGCCCAAACGGCCAAGCGATATCGAGGACGACGGCGAGTTTCTCTTTGCGATTCTCGGACCGCACGCGATGTCGGATTCGGGGCAAGCCAAACACTGAGGCCAAGCGTTATATCGACGGGACGACCGGCGCAGCGGTCTCCGGGGTCGATTCGCGCCGCTAGCATTTCCGCTGTGTCCGCTGCGCCGAGACCCAGAAGGCGCGCCCGCGACCGCTGCGAGAGCTAGCGAGTGAGCGCTCCCCAATCGGGGAGTGGTTTGCCTTCGGCTATCGCGCGCGCGATGAGTTGGCCGGCTCGGACGCTCAAAGCCACGCCGTGTCCGGCGTATCCTCCGGCGACCAAGACTTTCGATGATCGCGAATGCCGCCCGAGCAGCGGCACAGCTTCGTCGGTGAACGCGATCGGACCGGCCCAGGATGCCGAGAATCGGACGTCGCGAAGTTTCGGATGCAAGCGCTGGACGCGCCTTTGTAACCGCGCGAGAGCCTCGCCCGAGTCTCCTGTGCTCACGTCGATTCCCTCGAGCGCCAGCGGCGAACCGAGAACCAGGTACGAACCGAAGATCACGCGTCCATCCGCGAGCGTCCTCCCCCACAAGTACGGCATATCAGCGGTGTAAAAAGGAATGCCCGCACCTAAACCGATCGCTTTGAGCGTCGAGGCTTCCAGCGGTTGCGTTGCGCTGGCAAATGTGAGCGCGCTTCTAAGCGGCGGCGCGTCGGGAAGCAGTTCATTTATCCACGCGTTCGCCGCTACGACGACATGCCCGAAGCGAATGGCATCGCCATCGACTTTGATTTCGACTTGAGGCTCGACCACGATCCGTCGAACAACGGCGCCTTCACGAATAACAGCGCCCAGCCGTGCCGCGGCTCGCGCGATTCCGCCGACGAGAGCGGCAGGTTGTACTACTCCGCCACTGACCGTCCTCGCGATAGATATCGGCTGGCCGTTATCGTTCCAGGGCAGCATCTGATCGGGCCGGCCGGCTCGATGCTCGATCTCCCAGCATCCGGAAAGGCGCAGGTCACAGTCGATTCCTTCCTCGGCCACGAGCATTTGGAGTTCCGCCAGACACGAGTCCACCTCCTCGAGCGGTCCCACGGCGGTTCCCTCGAGAACGATCCCTCCGGTCCTGCCGCTGGCGCCGTCTCCTAAGCACGCAGCCTCGAAAATTGTGGAGCGGATTCCGCGCCTCGCAAGATGGTAAGCGGTCGAGGCGCCGGTCAAACCGCCGCCGACGATAGCTACGTCAGTAGTCGCGTCGGTGGTAATTCCCTGTGGAAGGTTCCCACGATCCCAGGGCGCGTCACCCCAACGTCTTCGCGTCATTTCCATGATTCAGCGACAATAGCGTGCGGCAGAACGGTGCTCACCGCGGGGCACATTCACCAACCATAGCGCAGAAATAGCCGCGTATCAGCGAGTTCCGCCATCGCCGGCACGCCCTACCGCCGCCGATGAGTGGCGCGGGCGCGCGGCGCTATACTCAGGGTCGCGCTTCCATCCTGTCAGCATGGAAGCGAAGTTGTTCCACCCGTGCAACGCCACCATGATCAGATGGCCCAGAATGAACAATAGAAACGCGGCCATCACAGCGAAATGCCAGATCCGCGCAAGACGGAATCCGCCCATAAGGCGAGTCAGAAGCGAAAACTGCACCGGGTTGTACAGCGCCATACCGGTCAGCAGCGCTATCGCCCCAAGCGCTATCCCCGCAGTGTAGGCTAGCTTCTGCAGTGGATTGTAAGGTTCAGACGTCGGCGGCTTAGGCCCGAACAAAAAGTAATAGCGAACCATCGGCCAGACACCCGGCAAATCTCCGGACGTAAACAACGCCATCCGGTAGTGCCCACTGAGGATCTGATAGGCGAGGTAGACCGCTCCCGTCAGAGCGAAGACCCAGATGAAGGTGAAATGCCACTGAAAGCCGCCACCCAGCCATCCGCCCAGCATCAACGCCTCAGGGAGATGGGCGAAGTCGCGCTGCGGGATCTTGGGGCCGAAGCTGGGGAAAGCCCAGAAGATCTGCCATCCACTGAAGATCAATATCAGGATCGAAACTGAGGCGAGCCAATGGCAACATCGGATCGCAAGCGGATGTTCGTAAGCTGCGCGCTGAACGGTTTCGCCCGGACCGGTCTCGATCTGAATGATGTCGATCTGCGTTCGCTCGCTCATCGCCTGAATCCTCGCGCGACGATTCAGAGGCTGTAGAACCAGGGATAGCCCTGGTCCTCCCAGTATCCGCGTCGGCGTAGCACGTTAGTTACCTCCAGCTTGGTCAGGTACTTGGCCGACTTGTATCCGATCTTGGTGGGCAAACTGAGTCGCAAGGGCGCGCCGTGGCCCGGCAGCAGGGGCTGGCCATACATCTCGTAGCAAAGCAGCGAGTTGGGCTGCATCGCCGTCGCCATGTCGAGCGACTCGTAGTAGTCGTCGGCGCACTCGACGTAGAGGAAGCGCGCAGCGAGGTCGGCGCCTACCATCACTAGAAGTCGCGCAGCCGGGCACCGCCGAAATTGCCGATTGCGTCCCATCCCTCGACGCAGACGTGGCGGGTGTTTTGGGTGACCTTGGGCAGCGCCTGGATTTGCGACAGAGTAAAGGCTCCGGGCCGCTTAACCAAACCGCTTACCTCAAGCCGCCAAGCCTCGAGGTCGATTCCGGGGTCGAGTACGTCGTAACCGTTGTAGGGAAAGCGGCTTAGCGGAACTACTTCGGTGTCGGCAAAGGTGGTGGCCGCATGCTGCGGACGATACCACTTTGCTTCCGCCCAGTCGTTTAGCCGCGCGCCCGCAGCCAGCAGAATTTCGCGGCTGGCAGGCCAGGCGAAGCCCCCGAGCAGGATCAGGGGGCTCAGCTTGAGCAACTCGCGGCGGCTGAGCCGCCGAAACTGCCTTCGGTCGATGGAGTTATCCATCCTGTTTGACTCGGCTGGTTCGGCGCGCTTAGCGTGCCTCCTCGCGATGGCCTGACGCGTCATTAATCATGCAACGGACACAGGGGGTGTAACCCTCGCGGATCGCCTCCACAGCGGTTACGGCTCGGGCTGGGCCGTGGAGAAACAGGCACCCGGGACGATGAAAGGTCTTGCCCAGGTCGGTTACAACGATCGGGCCGCCGGGCACGCTCGCGGCAGGCCTGGCGTGCTCGCTTCGGAGACGGACGAGATCACGGCCGAGCGCCGCCGAAACCGCGGCACCAATCACTATCAAGACAAGAGCAGCCCCACATGCTGACCAGACACGGCGTGCCATCCGAGCCT
Organism: Binataceae bacterium (SeqCode); assembly: GCA_050010455.1. Classification (GTDB taxonomy): domain Bacteria; phylum Desulfobacterota; class Binatia; order Binatales; family Binataceae; genus DATJOQ01. Next base: position 5,132 of record JBEKLA010000243.1, read on the forward strand.
CCCTGGCGGCTTCTCGTTCAGTGCCTCCCACTCGCCGCGCCCCAGAGTTCGCGCAGGCGCTGCTCGCGACCGCAGTTATACTTATAGATTCCGTAAGCAACTCGGTGTGTGCGGCAATACTGCTGATGGTAGTCCTCGGCCGGGTAGAACGTCGCGGCGGAAACTATCTCGGTGACAATCGGATCCTTGAACGGTTTGGTTTTCTCGAGTTCTGCCTTGGACTCCTTCGCCTCGCGTTCTTGCTCCGCGTCGTGGAAGAAGATCGCGGTCCGATACTGCGTCCCCTCGTCGCAGAATTGCTGGTCGCGCACAGTCGGATCGATGTTGTGCCAGAACACATCGAGCAGCTGCCGGTAGGTAATCTTCTTCGGGTCATAGCGCACTTCGATTGATTCGGCGTGACCGGTTGTGCCGGCAGAAACCTCTTCGTAGGTGGGATTGACCGTGTGTCCACCGGTATAACCAACCTCGGTGGAGACTACGCCGGGAAGCTCGTCGAATGCGGGCTGCATGCACCAGAAGCATCCGCCGGCAAAAGTCGCCTTGGCGAGATTGTCGCCCGCCGCCTCCGCGCGCGCGTCGCCTCGCGAACCCCGGACTATCACGCTTCCGGCGAAGAGAATTGCCAGGAGCCAAATGATTCGCGAGGTCACAATCTTTTCCCTTCTTCCAGGATGCGTGCGTCGAAGATTGCTGAGGACTGCTCGTCGAGCCGTTTCGTGGGTGTCGCCTCGCATCGGAAGACCGCCCCCGGAACCGTGCTGATCCGAGATTGGCAGGGAACCAACCACAGAAGCAACCGCAGTGACGATAGCGTCATCTATCGCGGACAGCGCTATCAGTCGCGATCGGAAGTTGCCCGCGTGACCGCCGGCACCCGCTGGTCAGGACCGCCGTTCTTCGGCCTCAAAGGGTGGGTAAAGGACGCCGGCAACGGCTGATCCTTCGCTCCGGCGATGCGCCCTCTATCCTCGCAACCGTATATCTCATCGATAACAACCGGTCTACCAACTTTCAATTACCCACAAATATCGACGCAGTTAGCCTTGATCCGAAAATAATTCTGGTAGATTCGACGATTTGATCGAAGAAAAGGGGCCTCTGGCGCGTCATTTGGAGTGCATGGCGATGCAACCCTAGGTGGCGCGGGAGGCCCCAAAGAT
>JBEKLA010000244.1:0-6271 GCA_050010455.1 Binataceae bacterium (SeqCode)
CGCCCTTGACCGCGGCCATCGCTACGGCTGGCAGGTAATCATGCAGTCGCTATTGGCGACTGCTGCGTTAAGCGGCAGCCATTTACTACTAACTGCTCACACACGAAATTCCTGACAGATCCCCATCAAAAAAGCCACTGCCCCACGGCCACGATCCTGTCTGGCAGGTGGGCGTCGGGCTTGGTGTGGTCGTGAAATGCGCTTGCGAGGGTGTTGCAGAAACAGCCAAGAGAAGCAACAAAGCGAGCGTACCTACAATCGTTTGTCGGCCGACCAATTTATATGTCCAGCGGCTCATGCGTTTTTTCCTCCGGCGATCCCATCCAGGATGGGCTCCGAGACCAGCGACACTTTTTCGCTGCAAGCTCGGCAGCTCAAGCTTTTTCCGTTCACCGTCTTCACCCGCAGACACATCAACTGCCAGCCCCATGACGGCGGACATTCTCATTAGCGCCTTTGGTTCGGCCTCGTCCGGCACGAAACCAAGGGCCTCGCTTTGATATAAAGTTCCTCAAATCCACTTCAGACAGTCCCAGACCCCTATGCTTCCTGTCACCTCGCCTCGCTACAGGAGACGAATTTTCGAGACCGCCATCTCGATGCCGGAGGCGTGAAGCCTTCCGGATTTTCACGGATGGCGAGGACAAAAAAAGGCCATCCGCAGAGCTGGCATTTACACACAGCCCTCCGCATAGCCTTCCCAGTGCGCGTCTACCACGACGCACCGCCTTCGCTATTTCACCGTCTACGCCGCTACTAAATAGCCAGAGCTTGTTAACTTTGTCAAGTCGTTACTTACTTAGCCAAACTTACGTTAAATACAGCAACACCGCCGCAAGTAGGACAATGAGTTAATATTTATATCACATAGTAGGATAGACCGCCTCTACCTACTAGTTGTTAATTTTAATCAGCTAATAGACACCAGCGTTGGCGGGCGCGCACCGACAAACAGAATTGCCAGCCGTAGAGCCTCATTTGCTGCTGGATGGAAGTTTTCAGCTTCGCGGCGCGCAGCTTCGCATTACGCCGCGAAACGGCGGGGCACTCGACGGGCTCGCGCGGAACGCGCGGCGGTGTCCGTTCTTTTCCGGATTGAATGAAAGCGACGCGGCAGGCCGGGAGCCTCGCTAGGTGCGGCCTCCGACCGTGACGTTGCCCCCTGCCGGGGCTTCGAGGCCGGGCAGCACCTTGGTCATGAAGGTCTCGAGTTCGTCGAGCATTTCTTCCTTGGGGCACTGCGCGTAATGCCAGATCAAAGTGATAAATTCGGCGGGCACCTGCGCGTAAGTGTTTTCCCATCCGCGTCTGAGCTGATCGAGCGTACCGCCGATGAAGATTCCGCTTTCCTTGATGTTCTGAACCCAGTCGGTGATTTTCGAATTGGTGAACTGCGGAAAGAAGGGCGCATAGAAGTTCTTGTAGATATCGAGATCGTATTGGGCGAGTTTGCGATTGTAGTCATCCTCGTCGCGGGCGACGTGGATCCAACGAACTACGTTTTGCCGCTCTCCGTAAGCGAAGTTCAAACCCGCTTTCGCGGCCTGCTCCTGGTACAGATGTGAGAACTCGGCGGTTTTATCGAGCTTGGTAAAGTAGGTCGGGCGCAATCCGTGGCGTGCGCAAAACCGAATCGAGTCGGCGCTCGAGCTGACCGCGACGAATACGGGCGGATGCGGCCGTTGAAACGGCGCCGGCACCACGCTCACTCTGCGGACGCTACCGTCATCGCCGATCTCGCCCTGCGCTCCAGCATAACGCGCACTCTTCCAGGCCGGATAGCCCTTGACGCCGGTGTCGTAAGGATAGGGAACCTGGTAGTAGTTCCCGTTCATCTCGACTGAATCGTGGGTCCAGCATTCGAGCAGCATCCGGGTGCGCTCTTCGAAGATGTCGCGATTTCTGACGTCGTTGGCGCTGCCGTCGGAGACGGTCGCAGACGTATTCGAAAACTGGCCCAGGATGTTCGCCCATCGCGACTGGTAGCCACGGGCCAGGCCGCAGAAGAACTTGCCCTTGGTGATATGGTCGAGGATCGCGGTTTCTTCGGCCACGCGAATCGGGTCCTGGGTCGCCATCACGTAGCCGAGCGCGCCCACCCAGGCATTCTTTACGTGGCTTGCCCACCAAGCGTTGAGAATCCCGGGATTCGGCCCGACTTCGTAGCCCTCGGAATGAAGATGATGCTCGATCGTGCTGATGCCCCACACGCCCATCTCGTCGGCGGCCTTGATGACCTCCAGCCATTCATGGAGCACGCGATGGTAGAGCGCCGAGTCGCGGCCGATCGGACGCTTGCGCTCGCGCTCCTCACGGCTCTCGGCCGGTATCATCGGATAGAGCTGAAGTATCACCTTGGGCTTTGGCATCGCGCACTCTCCATCGTTCCATCATCTAGAGATGTTGGCCGCCGGACGCTTCATAATCCGAGCACGTCGGCGAGCACGTGGGCTGGATGTTCCCCCGGTTTGACCTGGGGATAGACGCGCGCGATCCTGCCCTGCTCGTCGATGAGGTAGCTGATGCGGCTAGCCGTTTTGGCCTTGGCGTTGTCGCAGGCTCCGTATGCCATGCCGGCGGCGCGCTCGGTGTCGCACAGCAGCGGAAACGGAAACTGGAATTTTTTCGCGAAGGCGGCATTGTCTTCAACGTCGTCGAAACTCACGCCCAGCACTACGATATTGTTCGCCACGAAGTCGGCATATTGATCGCGGAACCCGCGACCTTCGATAGTTCAGCCGGGTGTATCGGCCTTGGGGTAGAACCACAGCAGGACTTTCTTTCCGCGCAGGCTGGAAAGGGAAAGCTGCTTGCCCTCATGCGTTTGCAGCGTGAAGTCCGGTGCAGGCTCTCCGACCTTAAGCATAGGATCTCCTCCGAAGCGGGAAGGCTTCCGGTCGCGTAGATTGTAAGCGGTCGGTATCGGCAGCGCCATTAATTACATAGGGCGAGGGCGCACCGAAGCGCCCTTGCCGATGGCTTGCGCGATGCCGCCGCGCGACTTAGTCGCGCGGCGGCATCACTCGGACGGCGGCCGTGCCGCATGCTCAGCGGTGAATCTGCTCGAGCTTGTTGATGTCGTAAAGCTCGGCGACGTGGTTGGCGGTCGAGTTCGGGAAGCCGCAGTTGAAACCGCAGAACCACAATGTTCCGTGATTCTGCTGGACGTCCAGGCAGAAGCCGTGCTGCCAGGTCATCGCCTGCACGCTTCGGTTGATCCCGGACCAGCGGTTGAAGGAGTCGCTGTACTTCCACTGCCACTGGAGGATCTTCCAGAGCTTGCCCTTGCGGTCGATGTTGAAATGATAGGAGACGTCCCATGTCTCGGCGTCGAAGAAATTGATCACGCCCGAGAACGGATGGCGCGGATCTTTGGGTGTGCGCAGGATTACCGCCATCTTTCGCACCGACCACACGTCGTCGGGGATCATCCCGTTGGGGCCATAGCTGTGCGAGTAGTCATCCTTGGGATCCATCACGCACAGAACGTTCTTCCAGCCAAGGAACTTGAAGTTCCAGTCGGGCTCGCGCCCGGAGAAACCGTAGAAGTCCTCGAGGCTCGCGTCGGTGCCGAGCAGCGAATCGGATTTCACCTCGGCCGAGATGCGCCGCACCCGGCGCAGGTTCGGGATGTAGGCCCAGGCGTCGTCGGACCGGGTAGTGTCCTGATATCGGTAGATGATGAAGGCGGTGCCGCGGATATCGAACGGCTGATAGAACCCGGTGAACTCCTTGTACATGAAGTCCTTGCCGCCCTGTACCGGTAGAGTGTGGTCGGGCACCTGCGCCAGATTGTTGAAGTAGACGCGCTGATGATACCATTGCAGCACGCGGGTGAAGTTGCCGCCGCCGCCCGTAGTCGTTGAAATGTCGCCGGTGCTGACCGCCGGCCATACCACGCCGCTAACCCACGCTTCCGGAGCCACCTCAGGCTCGATCTTGACGCCCTCGTGGCCGCCAGCGAAGCTGTCCCAGACCGCGAACCCGGACTCGATGGCCAAGCCGTAGTTGATCCACTTGTACTCGTAGTTCCAAATCCCTTTGAGCCCGGAGGTAGGGTCGCTGGTGCTGATCGCACTGTCGGAAAAGGGCTGGCCACAGACGAAGTTCGCGAGCAAGCCGTCTTTGGTCAGCTTCACCTGGTTTTGATACTTCTCGGTGCAATCCATATAGTCGCGCCGGGGCTGATGGCTTACTGGCGCGATGACTTGCATCTTTAAGTCAGGGAAATTGAGTTGCGGAAAATACCCGGGCGGAACAAACGGACGTATGCGCTCCAAGTCTTTGACGGTCAGCACGTCGCCCGGTTTAAAGTCGGGCTTGGCATCGCCGTACTTCGCCATCCATGCTTCATAATCGGGCAGCGTTGGCGTGATAATCTCGGCAGCCGGGGCCTTGGTCGCGAAAATACAGACCAACGCCGCCGCTCCAGCGAGGATTCCGACGCCCGAGCCGACAAGTTCAGTGAATTTCTTAATCATTAGATTTACCCCTAACTGAATGCCCAAAAACTTCAAGCTCCGAGCTTCGAGCTCTCGCCTTCTCGTCTCTTCGGCGGCCGCGACCCGCGCTGGCAGGCGATTTGGCGGCGCGCGCAGCCACGGCGCGCTGCGCGCTGCTCAGGAGAACCCGGACGGGCTTAGCACGACGGTCCATGCCTTCGGGCCGGGAAGCTGGCGCCTCCCGACCTCAACTGCGCACGCTACCCTTGCTCGGTTTTCGGCCGGCGAATGCTGATCAGGGCATTAGCTAGCTTAAATCGATATTCTGAGCAAACTGAAAGATCGCCGGGCCGGTTGCGAAGCCTGAAGGCAGGTCATCCGGTCCTTGGTGGTACGGTTCCGATACGCTCGCGCGTCGATATAAGATGGCGGTCCGAAGCCCGCGCACGTCCATCGGGCCGGGAGGGCGGTAATCGGTGTTCACGGGAAGAGGCAAACAGCTCACCATCTTCGTTGGCGGAACGGATCTGTACCATCATCAGGCGCTCTACATGGCGATTATCGAGATGCTGCGGCGCGAAGGATGCGGCGGGGCGACCGCGACGCGCGGGATCGCCGGTTTCGGCGCGTCGTCGCTGATTCACACCTCGGCGATACTGCGGCTGTCGCTGGATATGCCGATTACGATCACGGTCGTGGATCGCCCCGATCGGATCGAACGCTTGATTGGCCCGCTGCGCGAGATGGCACCGCAAGCGTTGATTACGGTCCACGACGTCGAGGTGGTTCAATCGGGGGCGCCATTCAAGGAAGGCCTGCCCGACATGAAGGTCGCCGACGTGATGGGCCGCGAAGTCGCCGTCGTGCATCCTGACAGTTCGATCACTCAGGTCACCGAGATCCTGCTGGACAAGGACTTCACCGCCGTTCCGGTGGTGGACGAAGCCGGCAAAGTAGTCGGCATGATCAGCGATAGCGATTTGCTCACCCGCGGCGGGATGAACGTGACGATCAGCCTGAAGAAGGCAACCGACCCGGAGTTCGTGCGCAATCTTCACGATTCGCTGGAGAATCCGGAGCGCAAGGCGTCGGAAGTGATGACGCGCGAAGTGGTAACCGTCGCGCCCGACATGATCCTGGGGCGCGCGGCGAAGCTGATGGTCGACAAGGGGCTCAAGCGTATGCCGGTGGTGGACGCCGATGGGAAGCTGGTCGGCATCCTCGGCCGCCTCGATATTCTCAACAGTATCGCGGCGGTCCATCTGCCCGAATGGCATCCCGAGGCCCGGCCGATCGGCGCGCAGGCAACAGTCGAAGACGTGATGACGCGCGAGGTGCCGGCGGTTCACGAGTCCGCGTCAGTGGACGAGATCTTCGAGCTGCTGGTTTCGTCGTCGCACAAGCGCGTGGTGGTCGTCGATGACAAGCGGCATGTGGCGGGGATAATCGCCGATTCGGATTTGCTGTCGCGGGTCAGCCGCGAGAGCTGGCCGGGGCTGATGGAGATTCTGGTCGCCAAGGTTCCGATCGAAAAAATCAGCGGCAACGCGCGCCAGCACCTGCAGAAGCTGCGCGCCCGAACCGCCCGGGAACTGATGACCCGGCGCGTGGTCACGGCGCGGGAAAAGATGCCGATCGCGAGCGCGCTGGCGCTGTCCGCGGAAAAGAGCGTCAAGCGGCTTCCGGTGGTGAACGCCGACGGCGAGCTGATCGGAATCGTGGGCCGCAGCGAAATGATGCGGGCGCTGCTGGCCTGAAGGATAAGGAAGGAGCCGGAGCGTGCGGGGCGTTTTGATGGTTGGGATAGGCGGCTTCATCGGCTCGATCGC
>JBEKLA010000245.1:0-6262 GCA_050010455.1 Binataceae bacterium (SeqCode)
ATCGAAATCTCGGAGCAGTTGCTGGTCTGCATCGGGCGCAGCGAAGACGAGGTCGAGCAAAAATGGAAGGCGGCCAAAATCCTGAAGCCGTTCGTCTTCACCGGAATCAAGGGCACGCCACCGCAGATAATCGACGCGCTCAATCAACGGATCGCCAAAGGAATCAGGATGTTCACGGTCTTCTTCAGCGACTTCGCGCCTCGTGAAACGCTCGAATTGTTCGCGCGCGAGGTAATGCCGGCCTTCGCTTAGGCGCCGGCTCGATCTCCGATGCTGCTGCGCGGCTGGCCCGTAACGTTCGTCGTTTGCGTGGTTCTGCTGGTGGGATGCCAGTCGCAAGGCGATTACACCACGACGCTGGACGTAACCCGCGGCCTGAAGGTTGGCGATCCGGTAATCGAAGGCGGCCGCCGCATCGGAACGGTCGATGCCGTCAAGTCGATGCCCGACGGCAAGTCGCAGGTCAGCTTTGCGATCGAAGCCGGCCATGCCGACGAGGTGCTCGAAGATTCAATCGCTACCGTGTCGATCGAGGGTGGTCAGCCCGCGCTTAAGTTGGTCTCTCCTGGTGGAAGCACCAGCCAGCCTGCGCCGCCCGGATCAAGCATCGCTGGCGCCAATACCGGCGCCGAGGTGGCGCTGATTACGGCACAGGGAGCCTTGAAGAACCTCGCCGCCGACACGACGGAAACGCTGAAGAACCTCAACGCCGATCTCGAAGGACTCAACCGGTCGCCTGCCTGGGAGCAATTCAGTCACGATCTCGACGATGTGCGCCGCCAGATGGCGGCGGCTGAAGGGCACGCCCGTGAGATCGTCGAGAAGCAGTTGCCGCGCCTTCGAAAAGAGCTCTACCAGCTCGAAACCCAGTTGCGGGTCGAGGGCAAGAGCGCCGAGGCGCAGCGCTTGCGCCTGGATCTGAATCGGCTCATCCGCAGCGTCGCGCCGTCGCCCAAGCCCAATTGATTCGAGCCGTTTTTTATCTAGTCAGCGCCGATACCGACGTTTTGGACAGCCGTTCGAGAACGGCGGGGAGATCGCTCAGCCGCTCGATCAGATTGTCGCATCGGACATGACTCCCAAGACCGATAAACGGTATTCCAGCGGCCGTCGCGGCCTGATGATCGAAGGTGCTGTCGCCGACGTAAACCGCGCTCTCCGCTCGCGCAGCGGCCCGCTCCAGGCATAACTTCAGCATGTCGGGCGCCGGTTTCGGCGCGACCTTATCGCGGGCACTGGCGACGGCGGCGAAGAGATCGGCGATTTCCAGGTATTCGAGCACTGCCGGGACGGTCGCGGAACGATTAGTCGCCAATCCAAGCCGATAGCGGCTGACGAGCTCGAGCAAAAACGGCCGCAACGGAAGCGGCGGGCGCAGAAGCTTAAAGAACTGCGTGAAGTCGAGCTTCGATCCGATTTGCTGCATCTGCGCCACGCGTGACGGCTCGCCGCCCGCGCGCAGCGCGAACACCTGGCTCGCGGCCATGAACACGCAATCATGCTCCTCGCGGATGCTGAGCGCCGGTTCGCCGATTATTTTGAAGATCGCGTTGTAGTACGCGATGTTGGATTCCACCGACTCGAACAGCACCCCGTCCGCGTCGAATATCACAAGGTCAAGCCGCCAACTCATGCTCAGTGATTATGCGAACTCCGTGGGCGATTCGCTAGTAGCCTGCATTGATTCGCGTTGACAACTTTCGGCCGAAGCGATAGCAGAAATTGGGCTGGGCGGCGGCCTCCTCCGGGATCGATGGCCGCCTGCGCGCTATCAGTAAACATGCGCTCTAATCCCCGCGATTATTCACGCTCGGCTGGTTGGATTGCTTCAGGGGGGCGGCGATGAACAGACCGTCTGTCAGCGGGCAAGGAACACCACGTCCGCCGCGACGTCCGGCCAAGGTACTCGCGATGCCGACTCCCAAGGCCGTCCTCCGACGGCGCAGGATCAAGGCGGTAATCGGGCTGCTCGCATTCGGGATCCTCGGCGCCATCCTGGCGCGGCTTTATCAGATCCACCTGGCACGAATCACGCCGCCTGTCGCGGAGCGGATACCGATCGAACGGACGGCACCTGTCGCGCCGCCGGCACCAATCGAAAAGGCGGCGCCTTCCGAGCCCGGGGTGACGGCCAGCGCCGAAGAGACCGCTCTGCTGGTACTGGTGAATCGCGAGCGCGGGAAGGCCGGCCTGGAGCCGCTCAAATTCTCAGCGCGTCTGACGGCGGTGGCGCGTGACCACAGCCACGATATGGCGACTCGCAATTATTTCTCGCACGGCGGCCCTGACGGCGACGGCCCCGCAAATCGTATCCGCGCCGCCGGCCTCGTTTACAGCAGCATCGGCGAGAACATCTATGTGGAAAAGTTTCCCGACCTTGCCGGGATGCCGGAGCGCGCCGTCAAGGGATGGCTGGCGAGCCCGCGCCATCGTGACAACATGCTGTCGCCGGTCTTGCGCGATAGCGGAATCGGCGTCGCCCGCTCGGCTGACGGAGAGACCTACGTCACGCAGGACTTTCTCCGCTAACCGGAGCGATTTCGCGAGAATCCGCGGCTGAAGTGGCGAAACCCTCGCTGTCGAGATTCAGATGCGCTTGCGCTTCTTCGACAGATAATCGACGAGCAGGTACTCGCCGAGATGGTCGGGGCGGGTGTACAGCGCACGCCCGCGATTGAGCCGGGTCATCTTCTCGACGAACGCGCGCAGGCTTGGCGAATCGTCGAGCATAAAGGTGTTGATCACGATCCCGCGGCGCGTGATGCGCTCGACCTCTTTCAGCGTTTCCTGCGCCGCGCGCATGCTGATACCGCCGAACGACAGCGGCCATTCGCAGTACAGCCGCTTCTTCAAAAAATAGGCGGTGGGCTGGCCGTCGGTGATCACGATTATGTGCTGATTGCGCGAGGGATGGCGCGAAAGCAGTTCGCCCGCCAGCCGCAGCCCGTCCTGAAGATTGGTGAACGGATCGCCCATGTTCCACGAGGCTTCGGGCAGGTCCTTGAGCTTGAGCTCGACGGCGCGCGTGAAGAAACCGACGATCGAAAAAAAGTCGCGCGGAAACTTGGAGCGGATCAATGTCTCCATCGCCATCGCGACCTTCTTCGCCGCCGCGAAACGCCCCTCCCAGCTCATCGACCACGACATATCCAGGCACAGCACCGTCGACGACGTGCTGCCGTAGTCGCTTTCGAAGACCTGGAAATCGTCGGGACGAATCTCCAGCGGCACTCCGGCCTTGCGCGTGAGCGCCCGCTTCAGCGTCGATACCAGTTCGAGGTTGAGCGGGTCGCCGTAGGTGTACGGACGTACCTGCTCGGGACGGATCTCCGCGATCCCGCGATAATCGGTTAGATGGCTGCCGGCGCGATCCTTGATCAGGTTCTGATAGATATCGCGCAGCGCGAGCTGGCCTATCTTGCGCACCCCTTTGGGCGAAAGCTGGGTCTGGCCGCCCTTCTGGATGACATAGCCGGACTCGGTCAGCATCAGCGAGATCTGGCGCAGGTTATCGAAGTCCTGAAGCGCCTCGCGCCCCATCAGCTCCTTCAAATCCTGCGGCGATACCGAATCGAAGTTGCCCGACATCAGCTGCTGTTCGAGTTGCTGGAGCCGCTCCATCTCCCGCATCACCTCGACCGCCTCCTGATAATCGAGGCTCTTGGGCCCGTGGAACATCTGCCCGAAGCGGTCGCGGAAATTCTCAAGGTCGCGAATGTTGCCATACTCCGCGAGCAGGGCCTCGAAATCGGCCTTGGCCTCGGCGTTCTCGAATTCGTAATCCTCGAGTTTGCGGATCGCTTCCGAGAGCCGGCGCGGCATCCGCGCCAGATACTTCTGCTTTTCCTCGATTTCGGGCTTGGCGCCCGCAAGCTCGTCCAGCGTGGTGCGTTCACGCTCGAGGATGTCTTCCAGCCGCTGCTCCATCTCGGAGAGCGCGTTCTTCAGATTGTACTCGCGGTAGCGCTCACGCATCTCCTCGCGCAGCTGTTCGAGGAGTTGATCCAGCCCGGTCACCTGGCTGTCCTCGCCGAGCTCCATCCCCTGACGCATCAGCCAGTCGACCGCCTGATGAACGTCGTCAGTGAGCGAGAGGAACTCGGCAAGCTTCTCGAATACCTTCTCGGCGTCGAGCCTGACTTTCTGCGAGCCGTCCCACTGCGTGTAGCGCGAGATTACCATCGGCAACCGGCTCAGGCGTGGTAGCTGTAACGCCCGCCGTGGCGCTCCTTGTTGAGCTTCTGATGGAGATGCAGGCCTTCGAAAATGAACTCGGTCGCCGCGGCCATCAGGCCCGGGCTTTCCATCGGACCCAGCGTGTTGATCGCTTCCCGCAACTCCGGGATCTCGCGCAGCGGCTCCATGTACTCGCTGGCCGGCGAGCTGTCCGATACCTCGACGCCCCATCCCTGATCGAAATAGGCGGTTACCTTTTTAAGGTCATCGACCTTGAGATAGTGATCGAAGACCTTCAGCACCGCCCGATTGATCAGCCGTTCGATCAGGTCGTCGTGCTTCTTGTCTTCGCCGACGTATTCGAGCTCGATCTTGCCGGCGGTCGACGCGTACAGCGAATGAAGATCGGAGAGCCGCGGCACGATCTCGTTCTCGCAGTTGCGCACCGCGCGTTTCTCGGCGTTCGAGATCACCGACTCGAAGTTGTTGATCGTGACCCGCACCGAAACGCCGGAACCCTGGTTGATCTCGTTCGAGCCGCGCGCCTCGAAGGTTATCTGGGCGAGAATCTCCTTGACGAACGCCGGGATTCGCAGCTCCATATCCGACAGCGGCGGATAGATGGCCTCCTGCTCCATGATCGCGATCTCGTCCTCGACCGTTTTGGGGTAGTGAGTGCGAATCTGGACGTCGAAGCGATCCTTGAGCGGAGTGATGATGCGGCCGCGCGAGGTGTAGTCCTCGGGGTTGGCGCTGGCGACGAACACCACGTCGAGCGGCAGGCGGATTTTGTATCCTTTGATCTGGACGTCCTTCTCCTCCATCAGGTTGAACAGGCCGACCTGAACCTTTTCGGTGAGGTCGGGCAGCTCGTTGATGGCGAAGATGCCGCGATTGGTGCGCGGGATCAGCCCGTAATGGATCGTCTCCTCGTCGGCGAGGTAGCGGCCCTCGGCCACCTTGATCGGATCGATCTCGCCGATCAGATCAGCGATCGAAACGTCGGGGGTCGCCAGTTTCTCGCTGTAGCGATGGTCGCGGCCGATCCAGTGGATTTCGAGCTTATCCGCCTGCTCGGCGAGGCGGCGGCGGCACTCGCGGCACAGCGGCGCGAACGGATCGTCGTTGATTTCGCAACCCTTGATCGCGGGCACGAATTCGTCGAGCAAGCCGGCCAGAGCGCGGATGATGCGCGATTTGGCCTGGCCGCGTTCGCCGAGGAAAACCATGTGATGGCCGGCGAGCACGCCGTTCTCGATCTCGGGGATAACCGTCTCGTCGTAGCCGATAATCTCGGGCATCATCCGCTGCTTGCTGCGCAGCCGCGCCAGCAGGTTGTTGCGCATCTCGGTGCGCACCGGCTGAACCCGATAGTTGCTGAGCTTCAGTTCCCCGAGCGTGCCAATTTTGAGCAGACTTTGATTCATGTTTTGATTTTGCCAGCCCCCCGCGCGGGGCGCGTCGCGAACGCTGCCGCTTCCCTAGGATAAAGTACCGTCGAGCGCTTTGAAAAGCGGGAACAGCAACTCGAAACTTGCTGCCGGGTCCTCCGATACTACGCGAGTCGACGCCGTGATGCTCATAAAGTTGGTGTCGCCGTCCCAGCGCGGCACGATATGCCAGTGGAAATGATCGGCAATCCCCGCGCCGGCGGTGCGCCCTAAATTCGCGCCGACGTTGAATGCGGCCGGCTTCAGCGCATTCCGCAGCAACCCCAGCGACGCGGTCACAACTTCGCCAAGCCGGCCGCGCTCATCCGGCGTAAGCAACTCCGGCGAAGCCACATGCCGGCGCGGCGCGATCAACAGATGGCCGCTGTTGTACGGATAGCGATTCAGCATCACCAATGCTGACGGTCCCGCGTGCAGCACCAGCCGGCGGCGGCGCGCCGCAAGGCCGAGCTTGCCGAAACAGAAAATACAGCCTTCGCTGGGCCCCGCGAGTCCGCGCACATAGCGCGCGCGCCACGGCGCCCATAGACGGCTAAGTCCGGCCGCTGTTTCAGGTCGGATCGGGCGCCGGGCTTTCGGACGCATCATTAACTTCGATTCTGAGCTCCTTGCCCGCGCGGAAGAAAGGGATGCGT
>JBEKLA010000246.1:0-6253 GCA_050010455.1 Binataceae bacterium (SeqCode)
AGTATACGGCTGGGCGAGCGCGGTAAATGGCAGTGTGGTCCCCAGTTGATGCGGTATGATCGTCGACGGTTCGGTAGGTGGCATCGGCATCGTCGGAAACGTGCTGCGAGGCGGTATCAGCGCGTGATTCGCGACCGGAGGGCTAAATTGACTGCCCGCCAATCGGGCGATCGGTGGCGTAGCGGGCGGCTCGATAGCATCAAGGTCGGGCGCCTCACTTAAAGGCCCGCCCTCAACGCTGTGGCTGCTGTTTGCGGGAGGGGCTCCGTTCGAATCGGCCGCTAAAGCCAACTGGACGGATTCAAGGTCCACCGGCTGAGTGAACGCGAGCCGTCCATTGATTATTATGTCGTAAGGCCCGGTGGCGGCGACGCCCATCCATACCTGTTGAGGCCTCAGGCTGTTGAGCTTCAGGTGATAAGCGAACGACGCCTGCTGCACGCCCGGCTGTTGGGGTACGATCCATTTTCCGACGGGTTGCGCTTGCAGCAACCGAGGGTCGAACTTGACCGCTTGGACCGTGGAAACCCGCTCCCCGCTCGTAGTCTCATGGGCGTTAGCCCAAAAAGAGTCATCGAGCCCCGGTTCCGTCCACTGGTAACCTCCGACAATTCCGTCCGGAGTACTGGAAGCCTTCCAACTCGAATCGGAAATAAATTCCTGGAGCGGGGAATCGGGCATAGAGTAGAAACCGCGGACGCGAATCTGGCCTGCCCCTGGAAAAGAAATCCGGTTCGAGTGAACTGCGATGACATTCTTTCCCTGTTGTAGAAAGGCTGCGATCTGGTAGGCGTTTGATGGCCGAGCCTTAACCAGCCATTTTTCATCGAATTTGAAGTTGTTTACGTACAGCTCGTAATTGTCCGAGGCCGCGATCTCAATCCAGGCTCGGTCCACATGTCCGGGAATGTATACGGTCTTGCGAAAATAGCCGGTTTGGGATGCCGTGGAAGATTCGATCCATTGAGCTGCGCCAAAGTCGAGTTGATACGATTTTGGAAGCGGAATGATGAGGCTTCGTCCAATGAAATAGGCAATGACGAGGGCGCATGCGGCCACCATGATCAGGGACAGCCTGCCGTCGGAGGTCCTTAAGTAGCCAAAAAAACTGTCGGTGCGTCTCATGATTCAGGGACCAACCAGCGCGGTCAGTACCCGGCGCGCGAGTTTTTCGTCAATGGTCCAGGCGTGCCGATAGTCTAGATGCGCGGCGCCCAAATCGCCTAATCGCGTATGCGCGTCGCCGAGGTTGCAATACAGTCCGGCGCGGTACTGCGGATCGCTCACCCGTTCAAGAAGCCGCGTGCTCAAATCGATAGTCTGCTGATAACGTCCGCTCAAAAAATATCCGCGTGAAAGATAAAACGCCGCAAGCCAGTTGTTCGAGTCGATTGAAAGAGCCTTCTCGAATGCGACGACCGCCTCACCAAAAGCACCGGCGTTCAGCAGGCTCAATCCATAGCTTGCCCAGAGCTCGGATTCCCTCGTGTGCATCCAGGCCGATGGATCGGAGCCCGAGGCGGCCAGCCCATGATACTCGCTGATCGCGGCCGGAAAGTTATTTTGCGATGCGAGCTGCTCCGCGTGATAGATCCGATATTCGAAGGTGCCGGTCCTTCCGGCAGCCGAATCGATCTCGCCAATTCGCGCATAGACATAAGGATTCACTCGATTCCATCCGTCCAGCCGCAATGCCTGACGATACGATCCGACCGCCTTGGACAACTCTCCAGTGGATACCGCTGTGGCCGCTCGATTCAGCGCGAGCTGAGCGTGGATGTGAGACGACGAGAAGATCGCAGCCAACGCAATCGAGGCCGCGCCCGCGACAAGACGCATCCGGGCGCGCCGCGCTCCGTCAAGAGAATGGAGGCCGAAGCTCAGGGTGGCCACTCCTGCCGCAATCGTGGCGTACCAACCGAAACCCAGAAAATACCATCCGCTCCACACACGCTGGGCAAGCGAGTCAAACGACATAAAGCGCGCTCGTGCGGGTTCGATCCAAGGGTTTGACGGAAGGTATTGGTTCGTAAAAAAGAGCGCCATCTGCACCTGGCTGGCTTCGTTAGCCAACCGCTTCAACAATACCGGATCGTAAAAAGCGACCTGCATCAGGGCGGTCAGCGCTAGCATCAGCAGACCGGTTCCGACGACGCAGAGCATGTGACCCCATTCGCGTTGAAAGGCTATCGCCCATACCACGATCAGAACGGCCGCCACCGCGCCGTACGACCACAAGAGCGCCGGCGGCGCCGAATATCCAAGCGGCGAAAAATGAAGGCCGCGCAATTGGTTGCTGATTGGAAACACGATCCATTTGCAGAACAGCACCGCGGGAATCAGCAAAAGCGCGACTAACCAGACTAATATCTTCAAGTCGCCTTCCTCTGCGGCTGCCCCGCAAATTTGGCCAGGAATGGTCGAAGAAAACCGACGCCTTCTCTCAGCAGCTCCCAATCGGTACTGGAAATCGAACCCAGCGACGAAACCGCAATCACGTAAACGATAATAGAAGCGGTTGCCGCCGGAAGCAGCAGCGACCACGAAGCGTTTCTAAACGGAGACAAGACCAATCCCATGCAAACGCACGCAACCGCCGGCCGCCACAGCAAGGCCCCCAGCCTCAAGCGAATGCCCTGCCCCCACAGTCGCTGAATCGACAGCGCTACGGTCAGGCTCTCGCTCAGCAAGAAAGCGATACACGGTCCGAAAAACCCAAAATACGGAATCAGGCAAAAATCCAGCGCCACACGAACCGCAAACGACAGCGCCACGCTATTGAACAGAAAGCGCTGGTCATTCTTTGCAGTCAGTACGAATTGTAACGGGGTTGCGACGAAAAACGGCAGGAAGGCGACCCCCAGCAACTGCATCGCGGATGTCGCCGGCAGATAGCGAGCCCCGAGCAGAAATACGGTCAGTTTGCCCGAGACCATCAGGAATCCGGTGGCGATCATGAATCCCGCCAGCAGGAAAAACTTGATCCCGCGTTCGTAAGCATCCTGGAATTGCGCAGCCGCATCGGGCGATCGCGCCAGACGCGCGTATATAGGATACAGCGGGATAGCGATGGTCTGCGGGATAAATCGCAGCGCCATCGTAATTCTGTAGGGGCCGCTGAACAGACCGACCGTTCGAAGATCCGCGAGCCACGCCAGGATAATCACGTCCACCTGCTGAGCGAGCATTCGCACCATGGTCGCACCACCGACCGGGAGCGACGTCGTAAGCAAATATTTCCAGAGGTGCGGATTCCAATCCATCCGCGGGCGAACGTAATACCTGAGCACGATCAGGCGATAGAACCACCATTGGATCAGATTGGGGATCAGGTGGGCGAGAACAATACCGGTCAAGCCCCAGCCGGCACGCAGTGAAAAGTAGATCAATGTCAGGAAAATGACCTTGTGCAACAGAAAACCTGTCGCGTGGAGCTCGTTGTCTTCCTGCGAGCGCAGAACCGCACCGTAGCAGCCGCAAGGGAAGTTCGACAGGCAATTGATTCCCATGATTGCAGTAAGCAGCTTGATTTTGAAACTGAAATGCAAAAAGGGAATAATCGACGCCATTACCAGCCCGACTCCGATGGACAACAGCCACGCGAGCCATAGCGCTCCGCCGAGGGTCTCGGCCATCTTTTCGGCGCTGACTGCCAGATCGCGCATGAGGATATTGCTCACGCCCGAATCGGCGAGGAACTGAAAGAACATCGCGAACGCCAAAATGAATGAGTACGTGCCGAATAGCGAAACACTTACATAGCGCGCAACTAGTATAATCGCGACGGTTTGCAACAAACCGCCGATACCAACTGCGACGGCCCCGGCTAGCAGGTTCTTGACGATTAACTGGGACTGCTTCACTGCGGCAAATACAAATCTTTATCCGACATTAAGGTCTGCCAGATCGATCGACGCTGTGGACGGGACCGGAAGCGCCCAGGCCGCAAACGGTGCGTTCTAAAGAATCTGTGATCATAATCACGCGCGTCCGGCTATATCGGAAAGCAGCAGAATTTGGGCTGCGGCAGCTCAGAGCGCAGGGGCGGTCGCCCACTAAACACCCCCCTTAGGCGCGTTCCAAGGACCGAAGTGATTCTCGCTGACGACGTCGTTGTCGCGCAGTTGCAGCTGTCCAACCGTCACGACCGGTTCGCCTTCCTGGATTCCCGAGAGCAGTTCGGTATAACCGTCGACAATTAGCCCGCGCCGGACCTCGCGCAGATGCACCTTGTGATGTTGGTCCATAACAAACGCGCTAACACGGTCGCCCACGGGATTCATAAGCGCAACGCTCGGGATCGCCAGGGCCCGGCGTGTGGTCACCAGCCGGACGTAACCTGTCAGCCCGGGTTTCAGCCTCCGGTCTCGATTAGCAAGCCTGACGTACACCTTAAAGCTATGGGTAATCGGGTTGACTTCGGCGTCGATTTTCGCGACTTGACCGATGAAGGCCTCGCCGGGAAACGAGTTGATGCCAACCGTGGCCGACATGCCGGGAGTAACGAACCCACTTTTATCTTCGCCCACGTCGACCACCATCAAAGCCGGGGCAATGGAGCCGAGTTCCATCAGTTCCTCGTCGGTCGACGTAAACTGGCCCGGATTGATTCCACGCTGAAGCACAACCGCATCAGCCGGACTCCGAATTTTAGTGTTGGCAAGGGCGATTCGCGCCGATATGAGATTTTGCAGCGCCGTCGCCTTGGCCGCTTGCGTCATCTCTAGACTGACGACGGTCGCGAGATTTTCTTCGAACAGCCGCCGCATTCTGTCAAGCTGATTGCTGGCATGGATGTAAGCCTCGGTTGCGGACTCAAGCTGAGCTTTGTAGAGGCTGTCATCGATGCTAACCAGCAATGTGCCCGGCTTGACGACGCTACCAAGATCCACCGGCACATCCTCGACTCGTCCAATCACCTTGGCGGTGATCACTGTATACTCGCTGGGCTGGATAGTGCCGCTCGCCCCAACCGACTCGGAAAGCTGCCGGAACTCCGCTGGCAGTATCTGCACCGGTATGGGAAGACCCACAAACCGCGCCTTGGTACCGTCTGAGTGCACCATGTAGATTATCAGCTGCACTAGCGAGTACAGGACGATAATGCCCAAGACCAAGCCGGCGAGCAATTCGTAGCGTTTCTCCCAGGCAGCGCTGCGCAATGCGGACGCGCTCATATTGCCGTCCCGTTATATGGGGTTGGTGGCGTTGAAGGGAGACGCCGGGAGAAGAACGTGTCTTGAATCAGGAACGCTTCAGCAGACGTTCCCTTAATGCCGGGCGAGGCGTAAATACGCTGACGGTTCCCAGGCGTTCCGAACCGCCGTGTGCTTCGCTGGTGTCGGCAGAATAACCCACATCCTGTTTGACACATTTCACTTATCAATCACAGCGATTTTCAGATCCGCGCCCGGACGCAGTCAACTCATGGCCGCGAGATTCGCGTGTCAATTGTTGAGCAGGTGGGTGTGCGCATAGGAGATCGTCGATTGAAGCTGCGGGTTCGTAAGATCCGGCTCATAAATCTCGAGAAACTTCGCGCCCGCGTGTACCGCCTTAGGAACGGCGTGTCGCAGAGCCACGCCCAGCACTCCGACCATCTGGTAGCCAGTGTCCACCGAAGCGGCCGCATTTGCGACGCCGGCATAGATATATGTTGCGGAAAGCCCGTTGCTTTGGGCAATAAAGCGGTCCCGGCCATAATCGGTCTCGCCGAGCTTAATCAGGTCAAGCGAAGCCTGGTGATCGACAGTAGCCCCAGCTATGCGCTCGCCGTTATCATCGATCGGCGGAAAGCCTCCGTAAGCAAACATCCCAGCGAATTCGCGGTCAGCGAACGCGGCGTTAAAGTCCTCCGCCGTCTCGAGCCACGCGTTTTCCATTCTAAGGCGCGTGTAGCCGATTGCCATCCAGTTGGCCGTATCGTTGTAGCTTAAACACTGACCGCCATTGATTGGATTTCGTGCTGAGTTCGCCGGCAACAGCGTGACTCCAGTTTCGTAACCGATCCCAGTCAGCTTGACGTTCGTCACTGCTGGATCGGCGCCGTACTTGACGCCAAAAGCCGCGACGAGTTCCTGCCATTTTGCCTGAAAAACCGGGTCCCAAGGCACAGGAATCGTAACAATCGTACAATAGGCCGGTCCCCAAGGTTTGTCCCAGACGAATTGGAACCCTTGCGCGCCTTCGGTAAAGACCCAACCAGGGGTCTTCCAACCAGCCGAAATATTAATCGAAACCTTCTTGTTATAAG
>JBEKLA010000247.1:0-6162 GCA_050010455.1 Binataceae bacterium (SeqCode)
GAGTGGGTCCGTTCGTGAGGGGCGCGGGATTGATACCGAAGGGGCGGACCATTTGGATCACCGGTCTGTCAGGAGCAGGCAAGTCGACCCTGGCGGTCGAAGTGACCGGAAGGCTCCGAGCTTTGGGCCAAGCGGTGGTAACGCTTGATGGCGACGAGTTGCGCGAAGTTTTTGGTGCCGCAACGGCTAATGCGCAAAATCACAGCCGCGAGGGGCGGCTTGCACTGGCGATGCAATACGCCCGCTTGTGCCGCGTCATTGCTAACCAAGGACCGACAGTGGTGATCGCAACCATTTCATTGTTTAAGGAAGTTCACGCCTGGAATCGGCAGAATCTTTCGGGTTATTTCGAGGTTTATTTGAAGGTGCCGGTGGAAGAGCTCCGCCGCCGCGATCCGAAGGGCATCTATCGCCGCTTCGATGCTGGGGAGCTGGCAAATGTTGCCGGTCTCGATCTGCCTATCGATGAGCCCGAAGCAGCAGACTGGATTTTGGAATTTTTGCCTGAGCAGACGGTCGACGCCATGGCAGATGTATTGATAAATGAGCTGGTAAAGAGGAGGTCTGCATAAAAACACAATGGGATTATACCGCATTGGCCGATGCCTATCTGAGGCGGCCCGATTACGCAGATGCAGCAATCGACGCAATGCTGGCAGTTATGGGGGCGCGGAAAAGTGACAAAGTTTGCGATGTTGGAGCTGGCCTTGCACATCTTACGCTGATGCTGGCCGCCCGAGGTATGGATGTAACCGCCGTGGAACCGAATGACGCCATGCGTGCGAACGGTATCAAGCGTACCAAAGAGCTGACGAATGTGCGCTGGCATGAGGGGACCGGGGAACAAACTGGCCAGTCTTCCCAAACCTTCGACATTGTCACGTTCGGTAGTTCCTTCAACGTTTGCGACCGTCCGGCAGCGCTCGAAGAAACCGCGCGTATCCTAAAGCCGCGCGGCTGGTTTGCCTGCATGTGGAATCACCGACAACTTGACGATCCAATTCAGAGGCAAATCGAAGCGATCATCAAGGAGCGGGTCAGAGATTATCGTTACGGTAGCCGCCGTGAAGACCAAACAGCCATAATTGACGCTAGCGGCTTGTTTGGTTCAGTGGTGCACTTGGACTCTCGCGAAGTTCACGAGCAGCCGATCGAAGCGTGCGTCGAAGCCTGGCGCTCTCACGCGACATTGCAGCGCCAGGCCGGTGCGGCATTCGGCGATGTGGTGGCTGGCATCGAGGAGTACCTGCTGAGCCTCAAGAGGCCGAAGATCCAGATTCCTTACTCGACCAACATATGGGCCGCCCAATTGCATTGAGAATTCGCGGATGCCGACAGCGCTTTCGACGAACGCCCGTATGTCGGCGGGACTGCAGGAGCAGATCGCCTCCGCTGGCATTGCGTTGCCCGCATACTTCACTGTCGCTGAATCGCGACGCGATCGCTCCGCCTGCCTGGCGGATGGT
This sequence comes from Binataceae bacterium (SeqCode), assembly GCA_050010455.1. Taxonomy (GTDB): domain Bacteria; phylum Desulfobacterota; class Binatia; order Binatales; family Binataceae; genus DATJOQ01. Next base: position 1,467 of record JBEKLA010000247.1, read on the forward strand.
TCTGGCATAACTGAAACACTTACCGAAAAACTTTGGTCATCGCCCTGGTTTGAAGATGTGGTGTACATAGAGGGTCGGCATGACATTGTCATGACGCCTGAGCGCTATCTCGGGGCATGGCGTTCCGTCAACGATTTGCGCGTGCAGCTTGGCGAGAAGCAGTTTGATGCATTCCTCGATTTTGTCGAACAACGCGTCGGTGGCCAACGTTTGATCGAGGCGACCTACCTTACTCGCGCGTGGTCGGCGCGCCGAAAGGAGTGAGTCGATGCCACTGTCGTTTTCGACGAAAGCCCGTACGTTGGCGGGACTACAAGGGCAGATCGCCTCTGCTCGCATTGCGTTACTCGCATATTTCACCGTCGCTGAATGGCGGCATGATCGCGCCGCCTGCGTTGCGCGCGTGCGGCGTATCCTTGGCGACGGGCCGCTGATCGTACGCTCCAGTTGCCGGAGAGAAGACGGCGCAGACAAATCCAACGCCGGAGCATTCCTGTCTTTGCCGAATGTTTCCAAGGAGCGTCTCGAAAATGCCGTCGATCGTGTGATCGCCTCATACGGCGGGGCGCAGCCAGACGATGAAGTGCTGCTGCAACCGATGCTGCGACGCGTGGTTCGATCGGGGGTCGCATTTTCCCACGATCCGAATACCTGCTCGCCTTATCGCGTGGTTAATTGGTCGGAAGGAAGCGATACCGCAGCCGTGACCAGCGGGACAGGCGGACGGATATGGCAGCAGGCATCCGGCTCCCTTTTAGCTCCGCCGCCTGAGTTGGTCGGTGTCATCAGCTTGTTGGAGGAATTACTCGCACTCTTTGGCGGTGTGCCGGTGGATTGCGAATTCTCCGTGACAAACGAAGATGGACAAGATGTGCTTTGGTTGCTGCAGGCCCGCCCGCTGGTGCTCTCGCACGTCCCCGAGGAAGTAGAGGTTCAGACAGCTCGCCTGAAAGGTATTGAGCAGCAAGTGGCACGAGGAATGCGGCGGCGCCCCTTCTTGATGGGGCGGCGCACCGTGTATGGCGTGATGCCGGACTGGAACCCGGCCGAGATTATCGGCATTCGCCCGAAGCCGCTTGCGCTCTCGCTCTACCGGGAATTGGTCACTGATGCCATTTGGGCCTATCAGAGGCACAACTATGGCTACCGGAACCTCCGAAGTTTTCCACTGATGCCGCATTTTTTTGGTCTGCCCTATATTGATGTCCGGCTTTCATTCAACTCCTTCATACCCTCCGGTCTGGAAGAAGGGCTGGCTGGACGGTTGGTGGATCATTACATAGACCGCCTGCTGGCCAAACCGACCTTGCACGACAAGGTGGAATTCGAGATCGTCTTCTCCTGCTATACCTTAGACCTGCCGGAGCGGCTCAAAAGCTTGGCCGAGGCGGGGTTCTCGGAGGATGAACGCGAGGCCATTGCCGATAACTTGCGGCAGGTGACCAATCGGATCGTGCATCCGAGAGAGGGGCTTTGGCGCAGCGACGCAGCCAAGCTTGATACGCTGAATGAACGACGAGAGGAACTGGGGGCCTCTGATGCCGATCCGCTGGAGCGAATTTACTGGCTGCTAGAAGACGCCAAGCGCTACGGCACCTTACCCTTCGCGGGGCTCGCACGAGCTGGTTTTGTCGCGGTGCAGATGCTCAAATCCTTGGTGACGGTGGGCGTGTTTTCTCAGACCGATCACGATCGTTTTCTGCGGAGCGTATCGACGGTAAGCGGGCAGCTTGGTCGCGACCGGTCCATGCTGGATCGCGCGACTTTCTTGGCCCGTTACGGTCACCTGCGGCCGGGCACCTACGACATTCTCTTGCCACGCTACGACGAGGCGCCCGAACAGTATTTCGACTGGAATCAGAAACCGCTTGCGCCAACGCCGGCTGAGCCATTTTCATTGACGCTGTTGCAAGTGAGGGAAATCTCGAGATTGTTGGAGTTGCACGGTCTGCATCCCGATCCGGTGGGGCTATTCGATTTCCTGCAGGGGGGTGTCGAACTGAGGGAATTGGCGAAGTTTCATTTCTCACGCAATCTTTCCGATGCACTGGCGTTGATTGTCGAATATGGTGCTCAATTGGGTCTCTCGCGTGAGGATCTGGCCTATTGTGACATCGCGGCATTCAAGGAACTGCATGTCGCAGCCGGCCATCCGAAAGATGTGCTTTCACGCAGCATCGAGGGGGGTAAGGCTCGGTACGACGAAACGCGACACGTTTCTTTGCCCCCGCTGATCACGCGACCGGAAGATGTTTGGGCCTTTGAATGGCCGGAAATGGCGCCCAATTTTATCACGCAGAAAGAGGTGACCGCCTCGGTGGTAAGTACAGAAACCGGCGGGCGGCTCGCGGGTTCCATCGTCTGCATTCCCAGTGCCGATCCGGGTTTCGACTGGTTGTTTGCGCATCCGATTGCCGGGCTGATTACCGCCTGGGGTGGCGCCAATTCGCACATGGCGATCCGTGCAGGCGAATTGGGGCTCCCCGCGGTGATTGGCGCCGGTGAGGTGCTATATCGCCGCTGGTCTGGCGCTCAACGCCTGCATCTGGACTGTGCAGGGCGACGGGTGGAGGTCATGGCGTGAAGCCTGTTGCTGTCAGCCAACGGGTGGATGTTTATCTAGACCGCAATGAGCGGCGGGATGCGCTGGATCAACGATTAGGCGCTTTTCTCTTAGTGGCGGGCTTTTTACCGGTGCCAATACCGAATAGTTTTTACACGAGCCCCGCCGAGGGTGTGCTGATCCCAGGCTCTTTCAATGCATGGCTGGAAACGATTAGTCCCCAAGCGTTGGTGCTTTCCGGAGGTAACGACATTGGGACCTGCCGGGAAAGAGACCTGACGGAAGGTTCGTTGCTCGATTACGCTGAGGAGAGCGCCTTGCCCGTGCTAGGCGTTTGCCGAGGTATGCAAATGATGGGCGTGTGGGCGGATGCCAGCCTGAGATCAGTGACGGGCCATGTTTGTGCGCGTCATGAACTCGTTGGCGAAATCTCTGGTGAGGTCAACAGCTATCACAATCAGGCGTTGGCCGAGTGCCCTCCTGGTTTTGAAGTAATAGCCCAAAGTAAAGATGACGAAATCGAAGCTATCCGTCACCAGACATTGCCGTGGGAAGGCTGGATGTGGCATCCAGAACGGGAGGAAAAGTTCCATTCCCGAGATATTCAGCGTATAAGAGCTTTGTTCATGCGTAAAATCACTTGACATGAACAAATGGTAATAAACTTTATGAACATCAACGAAATGGACGCAGATTCTTTGCGCAGGTTATTATTAAATACTTATGAAAGTGAGTTCTTATGAAAGCCATAATCCTTGCTGCCGGCCGCGGCAGTCGAATGAAAATTCTGACCGACGACCGTCCTAAGTGCTTAATGGAATTACGGGGCAAAGCGCTTCTGGATTGGCAGCTCGCCGCATTGCGGGACGCGGGCGTCTCGCAAACTGCCATCGTCACCGGGTACAGGCGAGAACTTTTAGCCGATCGCGGGTTAACGGAATTTCATAACGCGCGATGGGCAGAAACGAACATGGTGTCGTCGCTTGCCTGTGCTCAGAAATGGCTGAAAGCAGAAACCTGTATCGTTAGCTACTCGGATATTTTTTATAGCGGACAAGCGGTCAAATTACTGATGGAAAGCCCAGCCGCCTTGGCAGTGACATATGACCCGAACTGGCTGGAACTATGGAAGCAGCGTTTTGACGATCCGCTGGTCGACGCAGAGACTTTCCGGCTGAATCCGGATCAGACCCTTGCCGAGATCGGCAAGAAGCCGAAGTCCGTTGAGGAGGTGCAGGGGCAATACATGGGCTTGTTGCGCTTCATGCCGGCGGGTTGGGCAGAAATTCTGCGAATCCGCGTTGAGTTGCCGCTGACCGAATGTGACAAGATGGATATGACCGGAACGCTGGAAAAGGTGATTGAGGCGGGCAGGATACCGATCGGGGCGATACCCTACACAGGAGAATGGGGCGAGGTGGATTCAGTTGAAGATTTAGCCGTTTTTAATATGGTTAAAGTCTGAACTTTAATCGAGGGACGACGGACAATGTCGGATTCCGTCTTTTGGTGTGCGCCCTGAAAAGTTCTCTAATCGCGGAGGTCATGCGAGATAAATGGCGCTATCGGCGCGTCATTAAGTGTTCGAGCCCGGACGTGAAGGCGCGGCGAGGATTTTCGCGGCAATTGCCTGTCGGACCGACGAGGTCCCTTGTTTCGCTGAAGAGTTGAACAATTCGTCATGAACGATCTCTCCGAAATCAAGCTTGCGATTATCGGCCTCGGCTATGTCGGCCTGCCGCTGGCCGTGGAATTCGGCAAGAAACGTCCGGTCGTTGGTTTTGACATCGACCCGATGCGCATCGAAGCGCTCAAAGCCGGTTGCGACGCCACGCTGGAAGTCGGCGACGAAGAGCTGGACGAAGCTGAAGGTTTGCGTTTGACGACTGAACTTTCCGATCTCGCCGATTGCAACTTCTTCATCGTCACCGTTCCGACCCCGATCGACGAACACAAGCGCCCCGATCTCACGTCGCTGATCAAAGCGTCCCACACCATCGGCAAGGCTTTAAAGAGGGGCGATATCGTCGTCTACGAATCGACGGTCTATCCCGGCGCGACGGAAGAGGATTGCGTTCCGGTGCTGGAAAAGGCCTCGGGCCTGAAATTCAACGTCGATTTTTTCGTCGGCTA
>JBEKLA010000248.1:0-6152 GCA_050010455.1 Binataceae bacterium (SeqCode)
GCGCGCTCTTTTGCCGCCGCGCACGGCGCGCTATCGTCGATACGATCGATGGCTCGGATGCGCAAATCGGCACGCCTGTGGCGCGACCCAGCCGCGCGAGCGCTAGCCGAAAGCGCGCTTGTGCGGCCCGGTTCGCCGGATTGCTTCTGGGTCGAGCCATCGCGCTTATTCGAGCGTAACGCGCCGCTTGAGGTCGAACTCGGGGCGGGCAAAGGCGAATTCATAATCGAGCGCGCGGCGGCGATTCCCGAGCATAATTTCGTTGCGGTTGAGCTGGCAGCGCCGGTGTTGCGCATCCTGGCGTTGCGCGTGGCGCGAACTGGCCTCACCAATCTCAAGGTGCTGCAAGCCGACGCTCGAACCCTGGTCAACCTGCTATTGCCGGACGGCTCCATCGGCGTCTATCACGTCTATTTTCCCGACCCGTGGCCCAAGGAACGCCACGCCGGACATCGACTGTTCTCGCCCTACTTCGTCGCCAACCTGGCGCGAACACTCGCACCCGAGGGGATGATCTACTTCGCAAGCGACGTACAAGGCTACGCGCAGGCCATCCGCGCGATGTTCGACGAGGGAGGATTTTGCAACGCGTCGCAGCCGGTGCCGGGCTTATATCGTACGAATTTCGGGCGCAAATACGCTGCCGAAGGACGGGCGGTATTCTCCGGCGCCTTCGGAAAACCCGAAGCGGCAGCGACACATTCTCGATCGGCCTCGAAACGGACCGAGAATGTGTCGCCAAAGGTTCCATCGTCGATGCTTTGATTTCACATTTGACTTGACGTGTGACGCTTGCCTTCGCAGCTCCTATCTTCTAATCTCTGGGCCAGCGCCCTATGCGAAATATTCCCCGTCTTTTGTTGGTGAGCGTCTTGCTGGCTGTTGCCGGGTGCACGGTTTTGAAGCAGAAACCCAGCAGCGAGGATTTCTACAGTCAAGGCGAGGCAACGTTCCAGCAGGCCGACTACAACGCGGCGATTGATAACTATCAGCACGTTATCGACCAGTTCCCGTTCAGCCCATACGCCGAAGACGCCGAGCTGAAGATCGCGCTATCGCTTTACCAGCAACACAAGTATCCGGAAGCGATCAGCGCGTTCAGCGATTTCCAAAGGATGCATCCTACCAACAAGGATCTACCGTTGGCGTCGTATTACCTGGGGATGGCGTACTTCGATCAGATCCATCGTCCGGATCAAGATCAGAGCAACACCGCGAATGCGCTGGCGCAATTCCAGGCGCTTGAGCGCCGCTTCCCTGAAAGCGAGTTCGCGCGACTCGCGCAGGACCGTATCGAGATATGCCGCGAGACGTTGGCGCGTAACGAGGAGATTATCGGCGAGTTCTATTACCAGCGCGCCCAGTTCCGGGCGGCGGAATCGCGTCTGGCGGAGTTGATGCAGAAGTATCCGGACACGCCGATCGCGCCGGGAGCGCTGTATGAACTGGCGGTGACGCTCGAGAAGGAAGGCAAGAAATACTCCGCGGCGCAGGCCTTCGCGGCCGTGCAGCGCCATTTCCCGGATAGTAAGTACGCGGCCAACGCCAGCCGAGAGCTAAAAGAGCTCAATCAGCCGATCGACAACGAGGAAGATCCGCTACGCCTGGTTTTGGCGGAGAGTGGCTTCAATCCCGACGAGACCGCTTCGCAGTCTCGTGTGATTGTGCGGCAAGCAGCCAACGCGGCGCCTTCGGAACCTCAGCAGGATTCTTCCACTTACGGTCCGGACGGACTGCCGATTCTGCCTTCCGCGCAGCCGAAGCCGGCACCGGCGCCCGTCGCGCTGGCTGGCCGCGAGGTAACGTTGCGTTCAATCCGGCTCGCGTCGTCGGACCCGCCACTGTCAGTAATCTTCGACATGAGCGGACCGGTCAAATTCGAAAAGCATCTTGAAAGCGGGCCAGGCTCCTCATCACTGACGTTGCGGCTGCTCAATACCAAGCCTGATTCCAGGCTGGAGGCGCATCTGGTGTTCGACCGCTCGATCTTCAAAGACTGCGATGTGAAATCGGATAGCGGTGACACCACCGTTACGGTGAAAACCGCGGAGGTATCTCACTTCGCGATCATTCCGCTGGAAGATCCGCCTCGGCTGCTGGTTACGTTCACGCCGACTAGTCACGAACTCGGCGAATCAACCGTCACTTCCGGACTCTAAGCTGAACGCGCCTGGCTTTGTCGGCTCTGGCCGCCGCCGGCAAAGCACCGATCTGCCTCGGCCCTGACTCAAACCTGCGGCATCACGCTCATCGATGGCGAGATTTTGTTTTTCCTCGGGGAGTGGCGCAGGTCACTCGAAGACATCTTCGAAGCGCAAGCCCAGGAACGTCAGCACGATCCTGGCGTATAGGCGCAATCCCCACAGGAAGCCATCGATCGGCATCCGCTCGTCGTTGCCGTGATACAGCGATCCGAACGCCGTATCCCGCTGCAGTCTGACGGGCGCAAAGCCATAGCAGATCGCACCTAGCTGAGCGTAGAACTTGTTATCGGTCGCCCCCGGAATCATCCACGGGATGATCTCGGCGCCGGGATCGGCGCTCTCCGTCCTTCGTGCGATCAGTTCGAACAACGAGGTTCGGGTACTCGCCTCGACCGGCGGCCCGCTCCTAAGAACCTCAAGCTCCGGTTCCGGGCCGACGATCAAACGTAACTCAGCGATGAAGCTTTCTTCGTCCTGGCCGGGCAGCGTACGGCCGTCCAGCACAGCCCAGGCCTCGCCGGGTATCACGTTGTCCTTATAGCCAGCTTGCAGAATAGTCGGGACGACGGTGTTCGACAGCATCGCGCGAAACAACGGGATATCAGCATCGGGTGAAAGCCCGAGCCGGTCGAACAGATGCCCCATCAGAGGCGTCATCCGCCGCCGCATCGGCGTATGGGCGAGCTTGCTGATAAGGTCCCCCATCTGCGCGATCGCCGAATCCGATCGAGGTATCGAACCGTGACCCGGCTGACCGCGAGTGGTCATGCGCAGGGTAACGAACCCTTTTTCCGCGACCTGGATCGGGTAGAACTTACGCTCGCCGAAAAACATGGTGAAGCCGCCGACTTCGTTCAGAACGTAGCCCGCCCGCACCAAGTCAGGATGGCGCTCGACCATAAACTTGGCTCCCAGCTCGGAGCCCGCCTCTTCGTCAGCCACTGCGGCCAGGATTAAGCTCCGCTCCGGTATCGAGCCCGTCCGTCCTAACGCGGCGACGATCGCCAGATCCATCGCAGCCTTGGATTTCATGTCCAGCGCGCCGCGCCCCCATACGCACCCGTCCACGATTGCGGCTGAGAACGGCGGCAATCTCCACTGGTCGGCCTCCACCGGCACCACGTCAGTGTGAGCCGAGAGCATCAGTGGCCTTAAGGCAGTATCCGCACCCTCGATCCGTGCAACCAGATTTGCGCGATTGGGCGCGCTTTCCACCACTACCGGCTGGATACCGCATGGGCCTAATGCCGAGGAAATATAATCTGTCGCGAGGCGTTCGTTACCCGGTGGATTGGAGGTGTCCAACCTAATCAAGGCGCGCAAGCTATCGATCGCCTCTTGCTCAACCCGCTGCCACGGGACTTTCATCCCCACCCCCGAGTCATCTTAACCTGTCGCTCCGTTTCCATTCACGCAGCGATTGTAGCCATACAAGGGCGAACCTTGACAGGAAATGTAGTTCCCGCTGTGTGGCATTTCCTCCACAGTGGGACAGCTTCGTCAGAGAGAACGCCAAGATTTAGGCGCTCGAAAATCAAAAGTCGCCCCCTTGGCCGCAAGGATAGCAGCCGCAATATTCTTTGGATACTGGCGCACTTAGCCCTATGATACGGCATATAAATTGCAATAGACTCTTGGTGACGCGCTTCTTGGTCGATCTAGCTGTAGACTGGTTCCTGCGAGCGCACGCCCTGTATCGCCGGTCAAGCGGCGGGCTGTGAGGGGTTAGACGTATGACGCAGCGATCGGCAATCCACCACACTGTAGTCTCTCGCTTGCTGGTCACGACAGCCTTCGTGATCTTTGGATGGTTTTGCTTGTATTCCGCGCTGAGGGCGCACAAAGCCGAAGGACCAATCGGATTTCCGACGGGCCCTACACTTGCGGGAAGCAGCTCCAACCTGAACACTGGCGCCGGACAGGACGCCACGAGTGTCGCGCCCGATCATGAAGCATATTACGCGCGTGCCGACCCATCTGCCCAGCCACACCCCGCTAGCCGCTCGGCTGAAAATCAGCCCAGCCGTCGCCAGTCGCTGACGATGCTTAGTGCCTTGCTGATGGAAATCCAGGCGGCAGGCACGGGCGGCAAATAAACGGCGGCTCTGATCCTCGCCTCTCGGAGCAGAGAGGGATGGGAAGAGTTTGCCGCATCAGGGATGGCGCCGTCGGTGTCAACACTGGCACCGGCTGCAGCCGTCGGCTGCATTCCATCAGCGCTTGCGCCTCTTTCCGTGTGCGATTACGGTTTCCTAACACAGCCCTGGGGGCCACTCGGCTCTGATAAGGGTGGGGCGACGAACACCTTTATCCGAGCCCAAGAGCCTCGGCGCGACCAGCGATCCTATTCTTAAGGCGTGGTGGCGCCAGGCGAGACCGGACAGCGCGGAGGAAGCACGATGATCAATCCTATCTCTCTAGTGAAAGAGCGATTGAATTTTCGTGATCGCGCGGTGTTGATCACCGGAGCTTCGAGCGGCATCGGCGAGGATGTCGCACAGGCGCTGGGCCGGTTAGGCGCACAGATCGGTCTTATCGCGAGGCGCAAGGCAAAACTGCAAGAACTCGCCGATCGAATTGTGGCCGAAGGCGGACGCGCATTGCCTTTGGCTTGCGATGTGAGCAGACGTTCAGAGGTGAACGAAGCCGTTCATCACGCGGCCAATGCCTTCGGCAAGATCGACATCGTGATCAATTCGGCCGGCGTGCTGATCCCGGCTCATATCGAGGACACGCGTTTCGAAGACCTCGACGCAATGATGCGGACCAACTTCTATGGGATGGTTCACATGGTTCAAGCGGTTCTGCCGCTGATGCGCGAGGCGGGCTCCGGGCAGATCGTTAACATAGCCTCGTTGGCGGGCCGGCGTGGGTTCAGCCCAATCGGCGCTTACAGTGCTACCAAGTTCGCAGTAGTGGGATTTACCGAGGCTCTTCGAGTCGAGCTGGTTGGCAGCGGAATCACCGCCTCGCTGGTGATGCCTGGACTGATAGACACTCCGATGGCCGACGGAGCCATCTCCAGCAACGATAATCTAGGCGTGCTTCCCAAGCTGGCAATGCCCGCGAACTGGGTGACATGGGCAATAATCGCCGCTCTGCTGTTCGGATGGAGCGAAATAAGCGTGCCGCCAGGCGGTGCCGCCTTGCAAAAGCTATCGGCTTTCTTCCCCGGAGCCACTGACCTGATGCTCAGTTTGGGTTCCCGGACGCTCGAGCGCTATGCGCGATTCGAACAGTATCGCCGCGCTACCGCCCACGAGCCCCTTGGCGAAGCCCAGCCGCAGCCATCGGGGGCAAAGCGCAGCTCCAAACGGCGTCTCTGAAGCGCTTCCAGATCCTGCCCCTCAAGAGAGCGCTGCCTAAGCGCGCCATCCGCCGCAATCCGGCGGCGGTTACCTTTTTTCAAACTTGCCGATCGTGGTCGGAAAGGCCATCGCGAGCCCTATTGGCCGAAATCGGTCGCAATCTAGCAACAACCAGTTAACAGGGAGTTAACAAGAACGCGGGGCTATATTCGCTTGTTTTGGTCGAAATTAAGCCATGCATCTCTATATCATCGGCGATTTTTGGTGCTATGGCGAAATTTCGTCGGTGCGGCAAAATTGCATCGGTCGGCGTATCGCCATCTACCTCGTTTGAGCCGACTTTACGCGACTTTTCTAGCTCAAACCCATGGCACGAAACTTGGAATACCCTTTTCAACATCAAATCTTGACCAAAGGGAGACTTAACGGGCCATGATGATCGAAGACCACAAGGTGATGACGGTTAAGGAATTATCGGGATACCTGAAGGTTCACCCCTCGACCATCTATCGTCAGCTCAAGCGCGGCCGCCTGCCGGCGTTCAAGGTGGGCAGTGACTGGCGCTTCAACGTAGAATCAATCGACCGGTGGCGTCTGGGGCAAGATGGCGAATACAAAGCCGCCTAGCAGGATGCGGAAA
>JBEKLA010000249.1:0-5948 GCA_050010455.1 Binataceae bacterium (SeqCode)
TCGGAGGCGGAGCGCGAGAGCCAGAGCGCGCTCGAAGCCGCGCACGCCGAGCTCGAGCGGCAGGAACTGAGCGTCATGCTCAGCGGCGAGTACGGCCGCTTGGGCGCCATCGTTTCGATTCATCCCGGCGCCGGCGGAACCGAAGCGCAGGATTGGGCCGAGATGCTGCTGCGGCTGTACCTGAGATGGGCCGAGCGCCACGGCTACAAGGTCGAGATCGCCGACACCCAGCCGGGCGACGGCGCCGGAATCAAGAGCGCGACCTTCACCGTCGAAGGCGACTACGCCTACGGCTACCTCAAGGCCGAAGCCGGAATCCACCGGCTGGTCAGGATCTCTCCGTTCGATTCCGCCGCGCGCCGGCATACCTCGTTTGCCTCGGTGTTCGTGTTTCCGGCGATCGACGACAAGGTCGAGGTGACGATCGATCCGGCCGACCTGCGGGTCGATACGTTCCGCGCCAGCGGCGCCGGCGGCCAGCACGTCAACAAAACCGATTCCGCGGTGCGCATGACGCATCTCCCGAGCGGGATCGTGGTGAGCTGCCAGAACGAGCGCTCGCAGCATAAGAATCGCGCGATGGCGATGAAGATCCTGCGCGCGCGGCTGTTCGAGCTGGAGCTGCGCAAGCAGCGCGAGAAGCTCGAGCAGTTCAGCAAGGACAAGAAGGAGATCACGTGGGGCAGCCAGATCCGATCGTACGTGCTGCAACCCTATCGCATGGTCAAGGACCATCGCACCGGAGTCGAGATCGGCAACGCCGACGCGGTGCTCGACGGCGATATTGATCGCTTTATCGAGGCTTACCTGCTAGGCGTACGTAAGGAGGGCGCCGAGAGCGCCCCGGCTTAGCAATTCGCACGCGCCATCAACCCAGGCGCGCGGCTCCAGCGCGCCGCGGAAAGGAGCAATTATGATCGATCTCTATTTTTGGCCGACGCCGAACGGATACAAAATCTCGATCATGCTCGAAGAGATCGGGATGGCTTATAACGTAATCCCGGTCAATATCGGAAAGGGCGATCAGTTCAAGCCCGAGTTCCTCGAAATCAGCCCCAACAACAAGATGCCGGCGATCGTCGATCACGACGGCCCCGGCGGACAGCCGTATCCGCTGTTCGAATCGGGCGCGATCCTGCTGTATCTGGCCGAGAAGAGCGGGCAACTGATGCCGTCGGAGATGCGCGCGCGCTATCGCGTGATCCAATGGCTGATGTTCCAGATGGGCGGGCTCGGACCGATGCTCGGCCAGGCCCATCATTTCCGCCGCTACGCGCCGGAGCAGATTCAATACGCGATCGATCGCTACACCAACGAGGCGCGCCGCCTCTACAACGTGCTCGACAAGCAACTCGCCAAAAATCAGTATGTCGCGGGCGAATACTCAATCGCCGACATCGCGATCTATCCGTGGCTCATCCCGCACAAGTGGCAGGGCATGGAGCTCGAGGATTTCCCCAACGTCAAGCGCTGGTTCGACGCGATCGCGGCGCGGCCGGCGGTGCAGCGCGGCGTCGCGGTGCTCGCCGACAAGTTGAATCGCGGACCGATGGATCCAAAGGCGCACGAGATGCTGTTCGGCAAGCAGCAGTACGAGAAGCACTGACGCGGCATTCCATGCCGGCGGGGCACTGTGCTCACTTCGTTCGAGTTGGTGACAAGACTCGCGGCATTCCATGCCGGCTAGCGGCGGTCGAGGAGTTTCAGCAGCGCGTAGATGGTCTGCGACGCCGGTATCGTGATCCCGTGGCGATGCGCGGCGCGAACCACCGCTCCTGCGAGCGCTTCATACTCGAGGCGCCTGCCGCGCTCGAAGTCCTGGAGCGTCGAAGTCCTGACCGCCTTGAGATGCTTTTCCGAACTCTCGATTAGCTGATCGATCCGATGCTCGGTAATCTCGGCGCCCTCGGCGCGCGCGACCTCGGCGACCTCGCGCATCAGGGTGCGGACCAGCGCGCGGCTGTCGGGATCGTCGAGTACGGCGCCGACCGATTGGCGCGTGAGCGCGGTGACGGTATTGAAGGCCGCGTTCCACATCAGCTTGTCCCATCGCAGCGCGCGGATACGCGTCGTGAACTCGCCCAGGATACCGGCGCGGCGCATCGCGTCGGCGTAAGCCTTAGCGCGATCGGTTTCGCGCCCGTCGAGTTCGCCGAAATCGATATAACCGTTGCTCACGTGCAGGACCTTGCCCGGCGCGACCAGCTCAGCGCCGATTCGCGCGTTGCCACCCAGGACTACGCCCTCGCCGAGCAACTCGATCAGACGGTCCTCGTTCTCGACTCCATTCTGCACGGTGAGGACACCGCCGCCCGGCGCGATACATCGCTTGATACTCGCCGCGGCGTCGTCGGTGTCGTAGACCTTGACGCAGAACAGGATGAGATCGTAGGGCGCGAACTCGGCGGGCCTGTCGGTAGCCTCGACGCGAAGCTGAAGATCGCCGCGCGGGCTTTTGACTTCGAGGCCGCGCGCCTTGAGCGCGCGCAGATTCTCGCCGCGCGCGCAGAAAGTCACGTGTTCGCCGGCTTGCTGGAGCCGCGCTCCGTAGTACGCACCGATCGCGCCGGCTCCCATCACCAGGATCTTCATCAGGAGGCTCCACCGCGCGCGATGTCGAGGATAGCGGACGCGATCGCGCGCGCCAGCGGCTCCAGCCGCGGCAGACGCTCGCCGGCTTCCTTCAGCATCACGCGCGCATAGCTGTCGGCCGGCAACGCCGCCGGTTCGCCCCAGTACTCGCGAATCCAATCGAGCAGCATCACGCGGTCGATCTCGACGTGAAACTGCGTCCCCCAGCATCGCTCGCCCAGCCGGTAGGCCTGATTCGGGTAGAGCGCGCTCGAAGCCAGCCGCGTCGCGCCCGGCGGCAGTTCTAAGCCCTCGCCGTGAAGCTGATAGACCATCTGGCGCGGACGCGCGAAGCTCTTCATCAGCGGGTCCGACGCAGCGGCGTCAGCGATATCGATTTCCATGAACCCGACCTCTTTGCGCTCGCCCGGGGCGACCTTGGCACCGAAGCAGGCCGCGATCATCTGTGCGCCCAGGCAAAGCCCGAGCGTGGTCTTGCCGCGCTCGACGGCCTCGCGCACGAAGCGCTTCTCCGCGATGAGCCAGCCGTCGGTGTCGTTCACGCTCATCGGGCCGCCCAGGATCGTCAGCAGGTCGTAGCTGTCATGAGGCGGCAGCGCGCCGCCGGCGGGAGGATCGACATAAGTGATACTCGCGCCGCCCTCCTCGAACAGCCCATCGAAAGCGCCAAGGTACTCACACATCACATGCCTGAGCGCGAGCACGCGAACCGGTTTTTGCGCCATCGTTTCAGCCTCCAGTGAGAGCGTACCCGATCGGCGGGCGCTGCCGAAGCGCTTACCGACTCAGCGTGGAGCGTTGCGTTCCAGAGCGGCGCGCCAGACCTCTGCCAGCCTTGCGCGCAACTGTTCCAGCGTACCGTCGTTCTCGATCACCAGCGCGGCGTAGCGCCGGCGCTCATCGTCCGGGAGCTGAGCCCGGATGCGCGCTTCGGTTTGCTCGGGCTTGAGGCCGCGGTCACGCTCGATGCGGCTGACGACGTTGTGGCGCGATGCGACCACGAGCCAGATCTCGTCGAACAGCGGCATCCAGTTGGCCTCGATCAGAATCGCGGCTTCGATCACGATCGGCGCGCGTTCGCCGCCGCGGCGAATGTCGTCGACCATCTCGCGCATCCGCGCGAACATCCGGGGATGGACGATCGCGTTGAGGCGTTTGAGCGCGGCGGGATCGGCGAACACGATCGGGCCGAGCAGCTTGCGATCGATGGTGCCGTCGGAGGCGAGGATTTTCTTGCCGAAGGCGGCGACCACGTCGTCGTAAGCGGGGCCGCCGGGCAGATAGATCTCGTGGCCGATCTTGTCGGCGTCGAGCACCCTGGCGCCCAGTTCATTCAGTGTTTTTGCCACCGTGCTTTTGCCGGTGCCGATTCCGCCCGTGAGTCCGATCGTTAGCATCGATTCTCCACTGCTCGTCCCGTCGCAGATTCAGTTTAGCGGCGCGCGGCGCTTGCGTCTTTGCCGCCCGATTGCAGATTGTAGAGCTGGCTGAAGAAGCCGCCGCGCGCGACCAGTTCGGCGAAGTTGCCCTGTTCTTCGATCACGCCGTCGCGCAGCACCAGGATACGATCGGCGTTCTGGATGGTTGAGAGGCGATGCGCGATCACGAGCGTCGTGCGGCCGCGCATCGCTTCCTGCACCGCCGCCAGCACCATCGCTTCGGTTTCGGCGTCGAGCGCGCTGGTCGGCTCGTCCATGATCAGGATCGGCGCGTCCTTCACCATCGCGCGCGCGATCGTGATGCGCTGCGCCTCGCCCTGCGACAGCGAATGGCCGCCCTGGCCGACGACCTCGTCGAGGCCGTTGGGCAGCTTGTCGAGCACGGGTTCGAGCCGCGCCATCTGCGCCGCGCGCCGGACTTCTTCGTCGCCGGCGCCGGGGTTGCCCAGCGCGATATTGGAACGCACGCTCTCGGTCAGCACCAGCGGCGGCTGGAGCACGATCGAGATGTTGCCGCGCAGCGATTTGAGCGTGAGATCGGAAACGTCCTGGCCGTCGATCCGGATATGGCCGCTTTTGGGTTCGTAGAAGCGCGCGAGCAGGCTCGCCATCGTGCTCTTGCCGGCGCCGGTTGGACCGACGATCGCAACAGTCTCGCCCGCGTTAGCCTTGAACGAGATTCCCTTGAGCACCGGCGTGTCGCTGTCGTAACCGAACACGACGTTGTCGAATTCGATTTCGCCGCGCGCGCGTCCGATCGCTCGCGCGCCGGGGCGGTCGCGGATCTCGGGCTCGAGATCCAGCAGCTCCAGGCATCGCCGCATCCCCGCCTTCGCGCTCTGCACCATCCCGTAGGTCTGGAACATCTGATTGATCGGTCCGTACAGCGACGCCAGATAAGTGGTGAAGACCACCAGGTCGCCAACCGTCAGCTTCGCGGCCATCGCGTGCCGCGCTCCGATATAGATGACAAGCGCGGTGCCCGCGGCGATCAGCACGTTGACCGCGCCGGAATAAACGGTCTGGAAGACGTAGAGCTTGAGGTTCTCGCTCAGGCTCTCGCGGCTGGTCTCGACGAACTGACGATGGGCCTCGGCTTCGCGGGTGAAGGCCTGCACCACGTGAATCGCGGAGAGCGCGCGATGGGCGGCGTCGTAGACGCGGCTCTCCTTGGCGCGCGCGCGGCTGGCCAGCCGATCGATCGGGCGGCTGATCACGGCAATCAGGATCAGCAACGCGGGCACGATAACCAGCGCGATAAACGTGAGCGTCGCGTCGATGCGGATCATCACGGCGAACATCCCGGCGAGCAGAACCGCGGCCGACAGCACCGGGAACAGGCCGTTCATCGCGATGGTCTGGACCGAAAAGGTGTCGTACGTCACCCGCATCATCAGATCGCCGAGTTCGCGGCGGCGGTGGAACGAAAGCGACAGCCGCTGCAGGTGTTCGAACAGGCGCGAGCGCAAATCGTTCACCATCCGCTGGCCGATCGAAATCGTGAGGTAGTTGTTCGTGACCTGGAGTATCGCGAGAGAGAAATACAGGAGCACCAGGCTTACGCACGACGCCACCAGCAGCTCGTCCGTCGTCATCACGGGCATCCACCCGCTGTGTATCGGAGCGCCGCTCACGACGTTGTCGATCACTATCTTGAGCGGCCACGGCTTCAGCACCTCGACCGCGCCGATCAACAGGACTTCGGCGACGGCGAGCGTGAAACGCCCGAGGTAGGGACGCAGGTAGCGGACGCTCTGCGAATAGACGCGCGCCGAGCCCATCAGGATTGCGCCGCCCCGGCGCCGGCGTCGCGCGCCGCCGCTTCGATCAATCCGCCGATTCGCCGGATTCGCGCGATCGCGATCGCGGCCCATCCGAGCGCCACGAGCGACGGCGCAGCGACGATGATCGGCCACG
>JBEKLA010000250.1:0-5945 GCA_050010455.1 Binataceae bacterium (SeqCode)
AAGGTCGAGGCCCAGCTTGCGGACACGGTCGCGAAGCTAAGCCCGACGGAGCCGCCCGAGTACGCCGCGGCGCTCGCGCCTACGGGCTCGCCCGAGGCAATACCCAGCGCGGCGGCGGCGAGCGAAATCGCCAGCGTACCGGAGGCGCCCCCGGGCGTCGCCAGCGCACCGCCCGCGCCGCCTCCCGCGGCTGTGGTGCCCGAAGCGATCGTTCCGGCTCCTGCAGCACCCAAAAAGCCGCACAAGCATAAAGTCAAGCTGGCCTCGCTGCCGCCGCCCAAGCCTACGCTGCTCGAAAAAGTTCAAGAAGCCTTGCGCGGCCGGAAGGGTTTAAACCGAGTTAAGGCCTTTACCAGCGGCGATACCGTGACGCTCTACGGCAAGGTTTTCGACGACCGGACCAAGTCGCTGGCCGAGCAAGTCGCGCGCAACGTGCCGGGAGTCGGCGGCGTGAACAATACCCTGACTACCGATACGTCAGCGTGGCTCGACCGTCAGAATCAAATCACGCGCGAACTGCAAAATGTGGGACTGAGCAAGGTAACCGTCAAGGTGATCGGCAAGGACGCTTATCTTGATGGTGAGGTATCGAGCGACGCCGAGCGAAATCAGGCGGTAACGATCGCCGAGAGGGCCGGGCAGGTACGAGTCCGCACCAACTTGATCCGCGTCGTACCGAAAGGTCCGTTTGGGTTCTGAAGCCCTGCGATCCGCGGCGACGCGCATGATGGAAGCGGCGCGTCAAGGACTGAATGACAAGCGCTTACCTCAGCGGCGGATAATAATGATACGTATTGACAACGTTTTAGTCGCGCGATTATATGACCGCACAGTCACCTCGCATTCGTTCCTGTATTAAGGAGGTCTTGATTCAAATGGCAAATCCCACTTCATGCAAAGAATCGTTCGAGTTGATGCCCACCCGTTTCAACAAGGAAGCGGCCAAGGGCCTTCATTGCGTCTATCAGTTCGACCTGTCGGGAGAGGGCGGCGGAAAGTGGCAGGTCACCGTCAACGAAGATAAGTTGGAAGTCAAAGAGGGTTCACATCCCTCGCCTAACACCACGATCTCGATGGCGGCGCAAGATTATCTGGACATGGTCAGCGGAAAGGCCAACGGCCAGATTCTGTTCATGAGCGGCAGGCTGCGAGTCTCGGGCGATATGGGATTAGCGCTCCGAATGCAGAGTCTCTTCCAAAAATAGGCGAAGTTTGCTAACGTAGTTTTGTTCTCCGGAGGAACACCGGAATTAACGATAAGATTTGATTGACCCTCCTCCATTCTGATTTAAGAGCCCGCGGGGCCTGATCATCGCAACGCCTTCATTACTTAGTAAGAACAATTACAGCCAAGTTTTAATTTGATTAATCCCGCGGGCTTAGGCCCGTTCGAAACGATTAGCGATAAATCCTTATTTTTGGAGGGAGCTAGATTTAGCATGGGTTCGCAGGAAGTGACCAGCAATCCGGTCGATGACGACGAGAGCGCTGAGCACGCGGAGCAAAAGAACGATGAGCTGGCCTCAAAACTGTCTAAGGAGCTAAGCAACTGGCGCCGTCGACGCACTAGCGCGCGTCCACGGCCTGCAGATGCTTTTTCAGGGAATGGCAAAGCCAGATCCGAGCCGGCGCGAACGATCAAGGTGCGCGGCCACGAAACGCTTGTCATTCGCAAGCCAAAGGCGGTAATTAAGCCTAGTTCCGACTCCGCCCCCGACAAAACGAACTAACGCTGTCTCGCCGGTTTCCGCCAAGGCTGCGTGGTTTTCCCCGGTGCCCGACTCCGGGAGCGAAGCTTTGGCGGATGCCGGATGGGCGCTTCGCCCGCATCCACGCCCACCCGCATAACCAGGCGCGGCCGGATGTCTCATTCGTAGCGGATAACTTCGACCGGCAGTTGGCGTGACGCCTGTCGCGCGGGGTAGAAGCTCGCCGCCAGACACAGCATCATCGAGGCCGCCGCGACCGCGGCGAAGCTCCACGGCGAAGCGTCCACCGGGAGCGACGAGATGCCGTAGATATCCTTGGGTATGTGGATGAAGTGATAGCGCGCGAGCGCGAAGCACCCCACGGCGCCAAGCATCAGGCCGGCAGCAGTGCCGATCCCGCCCAGCACCAGTCCCTTCAGCACGAAGATCAGGCGGATGCCCTTTCGCGTCGCCCCCATCGTCATCAGGATCGCGATATCCTTGCGCTTCTCCATCACGGTCATGATCAGCGTCGCCACCAGGTTGAACGCGGCGACCGCGACCAGCATCAACAGCACAATCGAATAGACCCGCTTGAGCATCGCGAAGCCGGCCGACGCGGCCTGATCGAAGTCGATCCAGTTGCGCACGCGATAGGGATAAGGAAAAAGCTTGCGCAGTGCGGCCGTTACGCTTTGAGTCGCGTCGAGATCGCTTATGCGCAGTTCGATCCCGTCGACCCTGCCTTCGCGGCCGAAGAATCGCTGGGCGTTGGCGAGCGCCATGAAAATCACCGTGCGATCGACGAACGCCGTTCCGGTGTCGAAGATCGCGCCCACCGTGAAGCTTCCGCTCCTGGCGCTGATCTCGCCGTTGTCCTGGGCCAGAATCGGCGAGACCAGGCGCACCGTATCGCCCACTTTGATCTTGAGTTTCTCGGCCAAGCCGTCGCCGACCGCCAATCCGCCGATCGGTGCTGACGGGTTGTTAGCGGGCGTCGGCTCGGGCGATTGCGTCAGGCTCGAGAGCGTTCCTTGCTGGATATAGCGCTGGAGCTGATGGGTCGCGGCCAGGCTCGCGATATCGATACCGCGCACGACCACCCCGCCCACACCGCGGCCCGAACTCAGCATCCCTTGGCCGACGAGGAACGGTGCCGCGCCGCTAACGTCGGGGACCTTGCTCGCTTGCGCCTCAATCGTGGCATAGTTCGATATCGAGCCGTCGTAACTGAGAATTTGGATCTGTGGAGTAAGACTCAGGACGCGCGCCCGCAGGCTCGCCTCGAAACCGTTCATCACCGCCAGCACGATCACCAGCGCGGCGACGCCGATCGTTACGCCGATCGCAGTAAAGAAAGTGGTGATCGAAATGAACGCGGTCTTGCGGCGCGCGCGCAGGTAGCGTACGGCGATTTCCAGTTCGTAACGCACTCAGTGGGGCTGGTGTCCTGAGTTTGAAGTACCGTCAATAAGAATCGGGATAATCAACACGCCCTTTGCCGTCATCCTGAACGAAGTGAAGGATCTCGCGCGGTCTTCCGCGCGCCTAATTAGGCGTAAAGCTAGCGCGCGCAGGAGCGCGCGAGATCCTTCGACACGGCTCGCGACGCTCGCCGGCTCAGGATGACGGAGAAGAGGCAACGCTCCTTCGACGCGCTCAGGATGGCTGCAATGGCCACCTTCGTTCAGGATGACGGGGTGGAGCAGCTTCTTGTGCACGGAGTTCAACCTCATCACACCAGCTTCGCGTCGATCTCCAAGCATCCGCTTCAGGCGGAGTAGGTCTCGACGGCTGGCGACAGAGCGCGAATCGATTCACGCTCGCGTATCGTCGATTCGGCCGCGGCCGCGTTGGCCGCGCTGTCGAAGTGGGCGAGGCACACCAAAGCGTCAGGAGCGCCCAGCTCGCGCATCGTGATATGCGAGGCGTAGCCGGTGAGTTCGCGCACGAACGCCATCGCGTCGGCGGGATCGTCGGGCGCCTTCTCGAATCGGACTACAATCGCGGTGGTCTCGGGACCGAAGCTGACTCCATGGATGCTGAACACCGGTCCAAACGGTTCGTGGACACGCTCGCTCGAATTCGCCAGCATCGAATGCATCCGCCGATAAAGCGGCGAACGCGCCAGCTCGCGGCGCGCACCGCTCAACTGCGCCAGGCTCTGCCATTCGGAATAGGCCATCCAGCGCAACCGATCGCCCGGCGCGCGATAGAGGCGATGCGCCGCGCATCCCTGCTTGCGGCGGATGATTTCCCACAGCTCGCGGACCAGGCGTACCGCCTCGTCCGCGCTTTCCGGCTTCAGTTCCAGGCGTTGCAGTTCGATAACGGCGCGTGACGTTGTAGTGCCTTTCGCCAAGAGCAATTCTCCCTTTCGTTGCCTGCCAGGATTGAACACGGCCCGTGCGCGAGATCGCAAGGCCGACGCCAAGACGCAGGCTCTAGAATATCACCCGCTCGCGCTTGAGCTGCTCAATTTCTTCTTCGCTCAATCCTATCATACCGCCGAGTACTTCATCGCTATGCTGGCCGAGAATCGGCGCGGCGGTGCGCAGCTCGCCCGGCGTGCGGCTCAGGCGATGTTGCAGGCCTTCGTACGGCGACGGGCCCATCTCCTTGTGTTCGAGCCAGTGCCAGAAATCGAACGCTTCGAGATTGTCGTCCTGATGAAGGTCCATGCAGTTCTGCACCGGATAGGCCGCGACGCCCGCCGCCTGAAGTTGCGCGGTCAGCTCGAACGCGTCGCGATCGCGAACCTGGCCGGCGACAAGCTCGTCGAGCGCTTCGCGATTTTCGAGTCGGCCGAGCATAGTGGCGAAGCGCTGGTCACAAGCCGGATTGCCGAGCACGCCAAGCATCGCGTTCCATTCGCCGTCGTTGGCGACGGCGACCGCGATCCAGCGCTCGTTGCCGTCCTCGTCGCGGCATCGATAGGCGCCGTGCGGCGCATAGTTTTGCGAGCGGTTGCCCTGAGGTCCTAGCACGCGGCCGCTAGCGAAGTAATCAATGACTCCGGGTGCCAAAAAATGCAGCGCGGCCTCGTATTGGGCCATGTCGATATACTGGCCGCATCCGGTGCGACGGCGATAATCGATCGCTGCCAGCACAATCGAGGCCGCGAATCGCGGCGCGATGAAATCCGTATACGCGCCGTAGGGCGGGGACGGCGCGCTGTCCTTGCCGTAACCGCATATATGGTAGAAGCCGCACAGCGCCGACATCAGTTGCCCGTAACCGGGAAAGAGCGCGTTCGGTCCGGTCTGGCCCTGCAGGCAAGTGGAGAGCATCACGAGGTCGGGCTTCACTTCGCGCAGATGCTCGTAATCCAGCCCCCAGTTGCGCATCGCCTTGGGCGTGAAGCTTTCGGTCACGACGTCGGCCCACGGCAGCAGCTTGAGCACCAGGCCTCGCGCCCTGGGATTGCTCAGATCCAGCGCGACGCTTTTCTTCGAAGTGTTAAAGCTGGCGAAGAACTGGCTGCTGTTGATGCCGGGTTGCGCGTCCTTCCATGGCGGCCCCAGGCGCAGGATATCGATTCGCGCCGCCGACTCGATCCGGATTACGTCGGCGCCGTTGTCGGCCAGATACTTGGTCGTGATTGGCCCGACTCCCACCCAGGCGAAGTCGAGCACGTGAACCCCTTCCAACGCATAACGCCGCATCGGCTCGCTCCTCCCTAGATGGCGCCTGTCGCGGTGAGACGCGTCAATCGCTCGGCGCTGAGGCCAATCAGATCTCCGTATACCGCGCGGTTGTGCTCGCCCAGCCGCGGCGCTCTGGAGGGCGCTCCGATCGGCGTCGCGCTCAGCTTCGCGAAAGGCCCGGGAAACGTCAGCGTGCGTCCGAGAGTGTCGTGCTCGACCGCAACAAAATAATCGCGCGCCTTGAGCTGCTCGTCAGCGGCGATATCCGCGACCGTCGCGACCGGAGCCAGCAGGATTCGCCGCTTGAGGCCCTCGGCGTAGACCTCCTTCTTGTCCATCGTGAGCAGGAAAGCTTGCACAGCGGATTCGAGAGCGTCGATTTCCACGCGATCCTGTTCGGTCGCCTTCATCAGGATGCCGGGCGTCCAGCTACCCCAGTCTTTGGTCTTCATCCATTCCGGGGCGAACCCTTTCTCATCCATCCAGGCGACCAACGCTCTGGTCGACGGCGCGCCGGGGCCGCCGACCACCAGAATCGAGATGTACCCGTCGCGGCAGGCGAAGACCATCTTGCGCTGCACGTCGAGCGTGCCGATATACACTCCGCCGC
>JBEKLA010000251.1:0-5876 GCA_050010455.1 Binataceae bacterium (SeqCode)
GATCTGGTTTGCGGTCTGACCGACACGGTTTATCTTGATTTCGTGGGTGGTAAGATAGGCAAAGAACTCGAGATCATGGGCGCCTGCGATCCCGAAAACGCCTTCAACTGTGCGTTCGAAGGTTGGCATCTCTAGACCGAAAGATAGCTGGATTCCGGGCTGGAGCTAGACGAGAGCCCGAGCTGTTAAGCAAATGATGATGCGGCGGGCGTCGCGTGGTGCGACGCCCGCCGCGTGCGTTTTTTAAGGGCCTCAAAAATGGCGCGACCGGATGTCATCGTCCCCAGTTTTTCTTGACGAAAGGCGAAAAAATAGCGAAACTAGATTCCTATGGCGGCTTCATCGAACGCCTGCGGAATCAGCGTCGTATCCGCGCAAATCCCTGAATTCGCAGGAGTTTTCAGGGGCCGAGAACTGACCCGCAAGGAGCGCCGGTTAAGCTCGAATCTTCAACCCGTCAATGACCTGCTCGGCGGAGGAATCCCGCGCGGGCGAATCAGCGAAATTATCGGCCGACAAAGCTCGGGCAAGACCTCGATCGCCGCTTCGTTTATCGCCGCCGCTACCCAGCGCGGAGAAACGAGCGCGGTAATCGATGCGGAGGATGCCTTCGATCCGCTGACGATGGCCGCGGCCGGCGTCGACTTGAATCGGGTCCTATGGGCGGCGGCGCGGAGTGATGTGAGCGGCGGCCGTCGCGCCTCGTCACCGGCCCATCCGATGGCCTCGGCATGGAAGGCCGCGGAATTGATTCTCGCGGCCGGCGGCTTCGGCCTGCTGGTGCTGGATTTCGGCGGCGACGGCCACTCGATTCCGAATCGCGCCGCGCTCAGAATCGCGCGCCTTGCCGAGCGCAGCGGCACCAGCGTGCTGATCCTGGCGTCGCGCCGGATGTGCGGAACGTTCGCCGCTGTCAGCCTGGCGCTGAGCCGCGGTATCACGCTCTTCGACGGCGGTGCGGGCGGCGGCCCGTCGCTATTCGACGGTTTCGGAATCGAGGCCATCGTAACGCGCAACAAGCTCGGCGGCGCGGGCGGGCGCGGCCGCTGGCGGACCGTAATCGATCCGTGGAGCGCGGACTCGCACGCGGTTCCGAATCGCGAGCGGGCGTGGTTAATCGGGTGAGCGTCCGGGTCGTGAGACATGCCGCCGATCGCATGCTTGCTAGTCCCGGATTTTCCTCTCGCCGCACTGATCCGCGCCAATCCCGAACTGCGCGATCGTCCGGCCGCGTCGAGCGACGGGCGCGGTCCGCACGCGCCGCTGAGCTTCGTCAATGCGCTGGCCAGAAGCGCCGGCGTGATGCTCGGGATGACCGCGGCGCAGGGGCGCGCGATCGCGTCCGACCTTGGCGTGGAGCCGCGTTCGCCGGCGTCCGAACGCTCGGCGATGGACGCTCTGATCGATGTGGCCGAATCGTTCTCGCCGATCGTCGAAGAAGGCGAGGGCGGCCGAATCTATCTGGAGCTGGGGCGATGGGGCGGCGGCGCGGATTCAGGCGCGGGGAGCGATTATCGCGCGGTGGCGGCGGAGATCGCGCGGCGGGTGCGGATGGTCGGGATGGAAGCCGCGGTGGGTATCGCCTCGGGCAAGGAGATTGCCGCGATGGCGGCGCGATGCGGCGGCGTGCGGGTAATCGAGGCCGGACGCGAAGCCGAATTCCTCAACTGGATGCCGCTCGATCTGCTCGGGCTCGGCCAGGAACTCGAAGCGACGCTGGCGCGGTGGGGGATCCGCCGTCTGGGCGAGATGGCGCGGATCGATCCGCGCAAAGCCGGCAGCCGGCTCGGCGCCGCCGGAGCCGAACTCGTGCGCCTGGCGCGCGGAGAATCGTGTAGCCGCGCGCCGCTGATGGTGCGTAATCGCGCCGAGGAGTTCGCCGAGAAGGTCGAGCTCGAATACGGAATCGAGATGCTCGAACCGCTGAGCTTCCTGATGCGCGGCGTCCTGGAGCGACTGGCCGCGCGGCTTAGGCTTCGCGGTCTGGCAGCCGGCGATATACTGCTCGAATTCGAGCTTGCCGATCGCAGCCGCGATCAGCGGCGGGTTGCGATCGCGGCGGCGACGCTCGAAGTGCGCTCGATTCTGGCGCTGCTGATCCTGGAGCTCGAAAAGTCGCCGCCCGCCGCCGCCGTCGAAGCGATCCGGATCTCGATCACTCCGCGAACGCCGCGCGCGATGCAGAGCGATATGTTCATCCCGCCCGCGCCGGCGCCGGATCGATTGCAAACGACTCTGGCGCGTATCGCGGCGTTGTGCGGGCCCGATCGGACCGGCGCGCTCCATCCGCAGGATTCATATCGACCCGAAGCGGTCGAGCTGAAAGCGTTCGCACCGCCGCCGGCCGCGCCTGAATCCGCGGCGCCCGCGCCGGCGGCGATCAATCGCCTGGTGATCCGCGCGATCCGTCCGGCGCGGGAAGTGGAGGTGATGTGCGAGCGCGGCCGGCCGCGGTTCGTGCGCGGCCGCGACCTGTGCGCGCGAGTGGTTTCGATCGCGGGTCCGTGGCGTCGCCAGGGCGAATGGTGGCGGCATGAGATGCCGGCCGCGGCACTCCCCACGCCGGCATGGAATGCGGCGAGTCTTGCCACCAACTCGAACGAAGTGAGCGCAACGCCCCGCCGGCATGGAATGCCGCCGTTCGCGCGCGATTACTACGACCTCGCGCTGGCCGACGGCGGCGTCTATCGGATGTATCGCGACCTGCATGACGAGAAATGGTTCGTCGACGGTGTCTACGACTAGTGCGCGGCGTTCCATTTTTGCTCCCTCTCCCGCATCAACGCGGGAGAGGGTCGGGGTGAGGGCACAGATCATCCTGCGCCCCAACGTGTTCAGCACCCTCACCCTCGCGGCGCGCCGCTTGCAAAAACAACGCAAGCGCCGCGCCGCTCGCAAAAACAACGCAAGCGCCGCGCCGCTCGCAAAAACAACGCAAGCGCCGCGCCGCTCGCAAAAACAACGCAAGCGCCGCGCCGCTCGCCCTCTCCCATAGAAGAATGGGCGAGGGGGGGCAGACACGCTTGGCGAGCAGGATTCGGAAGTGCCGCTATTTCTTGTCGAGCTCGGTCAGGATGTCGATCGTCGGGCGGCCGTCGAGCAGTGCCGGAAGCTTGCTCTGCAGCTCGGCCATATGAGGCGTCTTGGTGTGGTGATCCAACGCCGCCTCATCCTTGTAGACTTCGTAGAATACGAACAGGGCCGGGTTCTTCACCGAACGATGGAGGATATAGGCGGTCGCGCCGGACTCCTCGCGCACCTTGGGAATCATCGCGCGCAGCGCGGCTTCGAGTTGCTGTTCGCTACCCTGTTTCGCGGTCAATCTCGCCACTATCGTGATGCTCATCGGAGTCCTCCCATCGGATTTTCCACGGTGCTGGAACGATGCTGGTTGTAGCATGCGCTATCGGGTTTGCAAGCCGGTTCGCGGCAGGCTCTTCCCTTGGCGCGGCGGCTCGGTTAACCAAGTGTATGCGGCCGGCGGCGCCGCGAGCCGACCCAAGTCGAGGAGCAGGAATCGATGCTAGGTTTCGAACTCAGCGAAGAACAGCGCGCGCTCAAGGCGCTGGCGCGAAAATTCAGCCAGGAACAGATTATCCCGCACGCCCGGGAGTACGACGAGAAAGAGATCTTTCCGCGCGATATCTGCGAGAAGGCGTTTGCCGCCGGATTGATCAACTTCCTGGTGCCCAAGGAAGTCGGCGGCCTCGGTTTGAGCCTGGTCGATACCTGCCTGATCGCCGAGGAACTGAACTACGGCTGCGCGGGAGTTTCCAACGCGATGATGGCGAACGACCTCGCGACGCTGCCGATGGTTATCGCGGCGAGCCCCGAACAGCAGCGCACCTATCTCGGGCAGTTGGTCAAGCGGCTTTCGTTCTGCGCCTTCGCGATCACCGAACCGGGCGCCGGCTCCGACGCGGCGGCGCTATCGGCGACCTATCGCCGCGAGGGCGACGAATACGTGCTCAACGGCACCAAGCACTTCATCTCGAACGGCTTCAGCGCCGACTGGATCGTGACCTTCGCGACCTCCGACAAGCGGCTCAAGCACAAGGGCATCTCGTGTTTTGTGTTCCCCGCCGATTTGCCCGGTATCACGCGGCGGCGAATGCATGGCAAGCTCGGCCAGCGCGCCGGCGACACCGCCGAGATCGTCTACGAGGACCTGCGAATCCCCAAAGACGCGCTGGTCGGCCGCGAGGGCGAGGGCTTCAAGTACGCGATGGAGACCTTCGACAAGAGCCGCCCCGAGATCGGCGCGATCGCGATCGGAATCTCGCAGCGCGCGCTGGATGAGTGCGTCAGCTATTCGCGCCAGCGCAGCGCGTTCGGACAGCCGATCGCGAATTTCCAGGCGATTCAGTTCATGATGGCGGACATGGCGATCGAGATCGAAGCGATGCGGCTGCTGGTGTACAAGGCGGCGTGGATGGTCGATCGCGGCGAGCTGCCCAACGTCGTTTCGAGTTACGCCAAGGCGTTCAGCGCCGACGCGTGCATGAAGATCACCACCGACGCGGTGCAAATCTTCGGCGGCTACGGCTACATGAAGGAGTATCCGGTCGAGAAGCTGATGCGCGACGCGAAGCTGCTGCAGATCTACGAGGGGACGTCGCAGATTCAGCGCGTCGTGATCGCGCGCCATCTGCTCAAGCAGTGAGGCCGGTGCCGTAAAGAGAGTGAGGTGACCGGGATTTCTCGCTCGGCAGCCTCGCTCGAAATGATAAGAATGACTTTTGCGGTTGTCATTCCGAGCGCAGCGAGGAATCCCGGATCGGAGCGGCCCGGTGTGGATCCCATTCTGAAGGTAAGCTCGATCGCAACGCCGCCGCTTGCGCTCGACGCCCGAAACCGCGGCGCGAATTTCCCCTGCGACTCTTCCTTATGATAGACCGCGTGGGGCGGACGTTACCTGCCGGCGCGAGCGGACGCCGCGCGGATGCGCAACACTTCGAGGAGATGCTCACGATGAGACTGGCGAACAAGATAGCGTTAATTACCGGGGCCGGCGGCGGAATCGGCAATGCCACCGCGAAGCTGTTCGCGAGCGAGGGCGCGCGTATCGCCGCGGTCGATATCGTCGAAGACGCCGCCGCGGAAACCGCCCGCGAAATCAACTCCGCCGGCGGTAAAGCGATCGCGCTCGGCGCCGACGTCTCGGTCTCAAGCGGCGTGCAAGCGATGGTCGCGGCCACCGTCGAGCGCCTGGGCGTCCCCGACGTGGTCTTCAACAACGCCGGTATCGAGGGCGAAATCGCGCTGCTTGCCGACATGACCGACGAGGGCTTCGATCGCGTGATCGCGATCAACCTGCGCGGCGTCTTCCTCGGGATGAAATACGTGATACCGCACATGATCCGTAACGGCGGCGGCGCGATCATCAACACCGCCTCGGTCGCCGCGATGGTCGCGGTGCGCGGCTCGTCGGCCTATTGTGCCGCGAAGGCCGGCGTGGTCGCGATCACGCGGACGGCGGCGCTCGAATATTCCCGCCACAACATCCGCGTCAATTGTATTTTGCCCGGCGCGATCGACACCGGGATGGTGCGGCGGCTCGCCGGCGGCCACGAGGTCACGCCCGATACCATCCGCCGCGTGTCGCGCCTGGGCCGTATCGGCAAGCCCGAAGAAATCGCCCGCATGGCCCTGTTCCTGGCCAGTGACGAATCGTCGTTCGCCACCGGCGCGCCCTTCATCGTCGACGGCGGATGGACGATCAGCTGAAATCTGCCGGCAAACTGCGGTAACATACCTGCAATCTGTTGAAACAAACCCGTCATCTTGCGCACAATGGCGGTTATGGAGAAGCGACTTGCCGTTGATGGAATCGAGCTGAGCGTAATCGACGAGGGTGAAGGCCCCGCGATCCTGTT
>JBEKLA010000252.1:0-5830 GCA_050010455.1 Binataceae bacterium (SeqCode)
CGTAGCTTTCAGCCGTTATTCGAAGCGTTGCTGGGACCGAGCCACGGCCTGTTGAACTTCGCGCCGTGGACGATTGTCGCACTTATATCTTTGGGATTAGCACTGCTGCCCAAGGGTGGCGAATCTTCGGTCCTACGACCAATCGCGGTTCCCACGGCGCTCTACATGGCGTTGCTTTCGCTCGACAGCTTTGGGCCGGGTACATGTTATGGCCCGCGCTACTGGGTGCCGTTCCTGCCGTGGCTCGCGATCGCGTCAGTCGAGGGGCTGCGTTCGATCCGCCGCCCGTGGCCAATCCTTTATGCTTTGCTACTCAGCTACGTACCGGGCGTCGTTCTCGGCGCGGCGATCGCGGTTCCTGGTGCATTGCGGTATTGGCAGCTTTTTGAGCGGCCCGCATCGGCGGCCTGGCACAACCTAAGCGGTACTCACGAAACCCGGTCAGCCGGGCTATCGGGGAAAGCTGGCTCTGCGCCCGAGAATCAACGGAAAGACACCACGACAGTGATGAAAGACACCCGGCTTGCGGTTCGTGCTGCTGTACCGACCGCACGCAATTATGCGCCCCCAGAAAGCACCGAAAACACGGTCGGTGGGGCGAGCGTGAGTTCGTTTGTGCAAGCGCCGCTGGCAAAGGCGACGACGAGTCTTACCCTCGACAGTTCAAAGGCGAAACCCGATCAGTTGGCGATCGCTGACGTGATGAGTTACAGCGGCGCGAAGCCCAATATCGCGGCACCGGCAGGTTGGACGTTGATCCGCGATGACAGCAGCCCGTCGACCCGGCAATCGCTCTACTGGCATGTAATCCAAGCGAACGACCCGAGCCCCACTTGGACCTTCAGCGAGCCGGTGGATGCTCAGGGCGCGCTCCTGCTGCTGGACAAGGTTGCGGCTAGCAATCCAGTGGACGCTAGCAGCGGCAACACCGGGAGGAGCCCCGGGGTGGCGGCGAAGTCGGTGACGACCACCAGGGGCGGGGCCTTCATCATTGCTTTTTACGCGACCGATTTCGGTGGCGCCGGACTCGGTCCGGAGTTTCCGGCCAACATGAGAGCAATCATTGATCAGGAGAACCAGTCGCACGAGTACTGGATCCTCGGGACTTACCAGAGTCGAAAGGGCGATACCGGGGACGTCTCATGCTCAAACGGACAGCTTTACGGCGCGGTCGCAGCGCAAGTCGCGATAGCACCGGGCCCAACGCCGACTACCAAGCCTCACTTCACGAGTCTGCGGCTGGCGGGAACTATCGGATCGTCGACGACGGCGCCAACGCCTTCAGCTTTGAGGCGATCCGCGAAAAGCGCTCGGCATTGAGACCGAGGAGCTTGAGGGGATGTGTTGCAACTTTGGCGGGGGTGGCTGGTAATCTGAAAAGACCGTGAAGAACACAACCCGGCCGGCGATCTTCAAGTGGCGGCAGACGGCGCCGGAGCTGATTGTTTGTGCCATGCGCTGGTATCTTCGCTACTCGCTCTCGCTCCGCGATGTCGAAGAGTTGTTCGTCGAGCGCGGTCTGGAGGCGGATCACACGACCATCTGGCGTTGGGTGCAACGTTACGGTCCCGAACTGGAACAGCGGCTGCGCGGTCATCTCAAACCGACCAACAAATCCTGGCGTGTCGACGAGACGTATATTCGAGTGAGAGGCCGTTGGTGTTACCTCTATCGGGCCATCGATTCCACCTGTGCCACTATCGACTTCCTGCTGTCGGCGTTGCGCGATGCCGCGGCAGCCAAACGTTTGTTCCGCAAGCCGCTCAGCGATCCATCGCATCCCCAGCCCCGCGTCATCAACACTGATAAGGCCCGCCTCTACGGCTCGGCGATTGCCGTCGTGAAAGCGGAAGGAACCCTGCGCCGCCGCTGCCGACATCGACCGATTCAATACTTGAACAACATCCTGGAGCAGGATCATCGAGCGATCAAACGACGAGTCAAGGACAAGCAGAGCTTTCGCGAGTTCCAAGCTGCCCGGCGAACGATTGAGGGACTCCAAACAGGCGGAAATCGTGCTCAAACGGGCGGAAAAAACTCAGAAAACAGTTGACTGGTTGGTAACCTTCGCGTCGATCAGCCCATCACAGTGTCCCTTTGCTTACGCCGGAAAGGCTCATGGACCCAAAAATCGAAATTCGCGGTCGCGCGCGCGTGGCTAGCGCCGCGGTCTACGCTTGGCCGAACGTGGAGATTTTGACCCCCCTACCCAGCCGCTTTCGGTTCCGCATATGCTTTTGGGCGCTTCTTTGCGTGTGGGCGAATTGTTGAGCCGGCAATAAGTAGCAATTCGCCACACACCCGCTTGGAATCCCCTCCGCACAGTCCGTCGCCCGCAAGACTCCAGGGCGAAACTCATCCTTCTACCTGTGCCTCAACACACTTCAGGCGTACCTCGCCAACACCAGCAACAACAACACACGGCGCGCAATACGGGTCAACGACTTATCGCGCACCCAACATTCTTGGTGCATCAACCCTAACCTGGCTGCCCAACCTGGCATTGATCGCCTCAACACCCTTGCGATAGCGTGAAGCTCGCCATGGCCGATCGCAATCTAATTATCGAGTCGGCAGCTCGCGTAAAAAAACTCCGGGAAGAATTGGAGAAGGCCGAAGCGGAATTGGATCGTTTGCTCGGCAGCGGTTCGCGCGCTCGCAAAACCCGGCCCCAAAAGCCTCAACCCGCCAGGGGCACCATGACGGGCAAGATCCTCAAAACCCTCGAGACCTCCCCCAAACAGACTTTCTCACCCGCTCAGCTCGCCGAACGCCTCGCGATCAAAAACATCAAGTCGCTAAAATCCACTCTCCTGCGTCTTGCCCAGAGACGCAGCATCCGCAAAGTCGGTTCCGGCGCCTATGCCGCGAGGCAACTCCCGAACGCGCGCAGCTAGGTGCTGGCCGCTGCAATTCCGAATCGTCGGGACGCAGCATCAAAATAGCCGAAGGACGACGTTGGGACTCTTGGATCTGTAACTGCGTCGGTTAGAGATGCCGCCCGCGGCGCCGTCGACGGGCAATTCAATTCACTCCCGATCATGGTCCACGTCCTGCCGTCACTCGCCTATTTGCCGATCTCGGCCAGCCTGGGCCTCATCAACGCGGTCAATGAGCGGTCGCTACACCAGGAATCGTTCGAGGATGTAGAGAGCGATACCGTCGATCTCTACGGCGCGGTTCAGGATAGTTACTACCAAAGGCGCAGTCATGACCGGGCGGCACCTGGCGGTACTGAGTGACGGGGCCGCGAGCGCGACCTTTGAGACATATCGGTTGACTCGTGGAAACTGCCGGCGCGAACTAGGTAAGATGCTGACGGCCTAGCGCAACTGGCCTACTTAACGCCTATTTCCCAAACGCCCAGCTCCGGCGCACTCGCGCCCTTGATAGGCGGTAAACTTATGTAAGGAGCTCTTGCGCCTCGCTCCATATCTCGCGCAGGTTTGGCTTTAGCCAGCGCGGCAGATTGGCCAGCCCAGGCTTGCATACGATGAACGTCGGCTTCCCCAAGTGCCGCGGACCGCATCGCGGCCGTCAGGCCACGCTGCACGGGGTACGGCGCCGGGGCAGGTGCGTCCGGCGCCATCCAAGCGCGGACGTAGTGGGTAGCGATACTGCGCCCGGCGCGACCGCTGAACGCGCGAGTTATGATCGTGTTTTCGGGCGCCGTTTCGCCCAAAGCTCTTGCCCATGCGGGATGGATTTTGGATTCCGGGCAGGTTGGATCCCGGTTGTAGGTGTCCATCACTCGCGCGGGGGTGGGCGGTGTGGCTCCCCCCCTCGACTCACGGTAGGCAGTTCCGCCAGTTGATGGCGCTGGTGAGGAAGGCGAAGATGGACTACTTTCGGGTAAGCGCTCGACAACTTTCAGCAGGAACTAATAGGAGACCACGATGCTCTATGTCGCATTCTTTAAAACCAAGCCCGGCACGGTTCTAGGCAATGTGGACATCATGACGAAGTCTCGAAAATGGTGGAATGAGGGCGATCGCCCGAAGGGCCTCAGGACAGTGGGGCTTTATGGGACCTTGGGGACAGAGGCACCGGATGTATTCGTCTTTGAGGCTGACAGCCACGAGGACATACGCAAGATGATCGATTACTGGAAAGAGGTGAGCTTTGAAGTTTACCCTGCCTTGAACCTCGGTGCGATTTTTCGCGACCAGGGGATGAAGGTCGAGTGAACGCGGGGAGGTGAGCAGGGGTGACGAAACCCCTGGGCGGCTGCAGAGGTTCGAGGCGAGGAAAGAATTAGGGTTTTGGAAGATGGCGCCGTAAGCTGGCTGATATGCTCGCGCTCATCACGTGCTGTCGCTCCTCAAAACTTAATCCGCGCGCACGGGACGATAAGGGTGGTCTGGACGGCTCGCGGTGACGCGGATGAGTCCGAGGTGTCGGCGCTATCATGGACCGGCGTGATGGAATCTGGTGCGACTCTGGACTAACGCGACGTCTCGAATCGCGCGCGGCCCCAAACATGGCGACGCCCAAGCTTGATGCGGCGGACGGGCTCGCGGTCGTTGAGCTGCCGGCGGGCTCAGCCGATCTCGAGAAAATCACGAGGAGTGCCAGCGCGGCGACCGTCGACCGCCGTATTCCCAGGATTGGGTACTCTCGCATGGGATCGTTCGTCCGGCCGGCAGTCGTGACCACGACGGTTTGCGCAAGCGTCGCTTGGACACATACGGACACAATCGGTAGATCGAGGTACCAGATCGCCGGCTAGCCGACGGTCTCCTCTCAAGCTACCGAAAACAAATACTATGTTGCTGTCCGAAGGACGGCCGCCAGCGTTGGCGCGGCTTGCGTAGCTGTAGTTAAGTGCCTACCATAAGCGTCTCCGGAAACACCTCCGGCCGAGGTGGAGGGCATCTCGATGTCTCACGACGAAGAACTCGAACGCACGCAGGAGGAAGAAGCTCCCGGTCCGTCCGATCTGGAATCTGTCCTGGTCAGCGAGCGGCTCAGCGATGCTATGGGCCATCCCGCGGTGATCGTCGGCGTCGGCTCCAGCCTGGCCGAAGCGATCGCGGCGATGCAGAAGGAGCGGCGCGGCTGCGTGCTGGTGGTGAGCGGTGACAAGCTCGCTGGAATCTTGACCGAGCGCGACGTGCTGTTGAAGATTGCCGGCCTCCCGATCGATCTGAAACAAGCCAAGGTCAGCGACTACATGACTCGCGACCCGGTTGCCCTTCCCGCCGAGGCAAACGTCGCTTTCGCGCTCAACCGGATGGTAGTCGAGGGCTTCCGGCACATCCCCTTGGTCGACGATCAAGGATGCCCGACCGGCGTGGTATCGATGCGCGAGCTTATCGAATACCTGAGCGACTTCTTCCGCAAGGACATACTGAACCTGCCGCCCGACCCGCGCCCCGCCTTCCAAAATCGCGACGGCGGCTGAGTAACCCGCATCGCAGGGGTTGTCGCTCCGGGCGCTGAAACACCACATTTTCGGCGGACACAGAAGATCGGCCGCATCGCATCAATACCAATCCTCGGCAGACTTCATCATCGATATGTCCGGATTTAGGTTTTGACTACGGACAGCCCAATGTGCGCCTAGTTACCAAGCAAGAAATCGCGCCGTGAGAAGAAACTCCTTCGGCCAATCGATTCGCGAGCAGCGCCGCAGACTTGAGCTAACGCAGCAAGAAGTAGCACACAGGATCAGTGCGTCTCCCTCTTACGTGGCTCTTCTCGAGTCTGGCCGGCGCCGTCCCTCTAAAAAGACCCTGATCAGCATAGCCAACGCGGTCGGACTTGATGCCTTGGAACTTTACTTGCTGGCAAATCCCGGAGCACGCGAAATGCTCGACCATGGAGTTCC
>JBEKLA010000253.1:0-5805 GCA_050010455.1 Binataceae bacterium (SeqCode)
CTGATGAAGCGGTTCCAGACAAGCACGCCGTAGCGATCGGCTCGGGTCTGTTCCATTCCCTCCCATTCATGCTGCGCCGACACAGCGTCGATCTCGGCAGCGCCGACGAGCACATAGCGCCTGCGTTCCGAATTCAGAGGGTTGTCGTAATTCAAATAAAAAAAGACGAGCGACGATGGAGCCGCTAGATCACCGAAGAAGTCGGCGATGTTGCGCTGTGCCTCTTCCGGAGAGAAGCGATCCGCGAACTCCGCCGGCACTTCCTCATCCGCTTCCTTCAGCCGGAACACTTGGTCGTAAGCCCAGGTGCCGACAGTGAATGGC
This sequence comes from Binataceae bacterium (SeqCode), assembly GCA_050010455.1. Classification (GTDB taxonomy): domain Bacteria; phylum Desulfobacterota; class Binatia; order Binatales; family Binataceae; genus DATJOQ01. The sequence continues at coordinate 325 of JBEKLA010000253.1, forward strand.
TTGATCGCGTCATCAATCGGTCGAACGCGATTTTCGGGCGTGCTGAGAAATGATTTTGGCTCGTGTTGGTACGGCAACGTTGCCGTCCCGCCAAATGTCTGAATGGTTCGCAAGCATGGGGGCCGGTAATCGCCGGCGCGCAGAGACGCGCAAGGCTGAGAGCGCAGCGCTTCCTCCTCGTGATCTATTTTCCCCTCGCGAATGCCATGGGCCTTGAGACCGTACTCTCCTGCGCAGAACACATTCGCGGACGGCCGATCGCAGACGTGGCCATCCCACCCACGGTCATGCCACGGCAGACGCACTGAAAGATGCTTTGCCATTCACCCTCGTTCGTTCCTACCGTGGTCAACGCATTGTGATAAGCGTTCGCTCGAATAGACCCGGTGACATTTTTTCAAAAATTGTCGGGCTGCGCGTAGGCAGCTTTGCTCACTTCGGCCGCAGTGTAGGCGGTAAGCTGATCGGCCTTGCTTCTCGCCCTTAAACATCTTGATCGTGGGTTTGTCAAAGAACCTATTGTTTACTTTGGCGCCGTAAATGTTTCGTGTTCCCGACATTCTCGAGGTTTGAATCCACCATCACGAAGTAATCGAAGCCATTTGCCAGGGTACCTCAGCGCATCTCCGGATCGGGTACTGATGCACCACCTCGGATCAGTAAATCCATTCCGTCGGAAAGGTGACAAAAACGGTATTGTCGTCAAGCTTGCGGTCACTGTAGCCACCCGTGAAACCTTTCGCTTGGTAGGCCGTTGCACAAGCCGTAATGCAGGTGATTGCGAGCAGGTAAACTAGCCTCCGCATTAGATGCCCTCCCCCACGGCGAGAAGCGAGTGCTTAACGCAACCGTACTAGGAAGCAATGTCCATACCTCTTTCTGTCGAGAAAGAGCGCCTGAGGCCGGGTATTGGTTCGGGAGCGCGGAATCGCCCGTATCTAAACGAAGATCTTTTTAAGAATCCTGAGTTGTCGGAATGCATAGCGGGCCGGTTAGCGGCTAGCAGCCACCTTTGACAACTTGTCTGATGCGAAACGACACGTCGCCTTGTGTCCCGTATAGCTCCACCGAGCAGCTTCAATGGTCGCAGAGGCTCGCGGAAAGCTTATTCTTACAAGCAGCGGTACTTATCCACTGTGGGCAGAAATCGCACGAAACGATCCCAGTTCCTAAGGCGTATTCGTTTGGGTGTGCGCCGGTCAAGCACGTTAACCTGCTAGCGCAGGACAATGCTCTCGGCGCATGCTCATTCGCGTAAACATTAATTCATACAAGTTCCGATTCCGTGCCGATGAGCTCGCCCGCGAGAGTCAACAACGGAACGAGTACGTCGATACGGCGAATCCACCGGTTCGGCAAATCGGCGAGACCGCGCCACGCGCCGTAGATCTGGCCAGCAATAGAAGCAGTAGAATCGCCGTCGCCGTCGTGATTGGCGGCTATTTGCACACTTTCCGGAAACGAACCCCCGCGCAAGGCGGAATGCAGACCGATAGAGAGCGCCTCTTCCGCGACCCACCCTTCGCCCAGATGCTTCACGGCGGGCAGGGAGTACCGCTGGTTCGGCTTGGCATCGAGGGCGGCGAGTATCGCATTTCTGGTCTCGTCGGCATTGGGTTTCGCTTGCAGAATGGAAAGAGCGTCATTGGCCGCTCCGGTTGGATCGCTGCCATTAAGAAGAACTCGGACCATAGAGGCGAAAGCGCCGGCGCTCAAATATCCGGTGGCATGACCGTGGGTTAGCGCGGCAGCCTCGGCTCCCAGTTCAAAAGCTTGTTGCGCAGGCCATCGAAGGGTTAGTCCAAGCGGCGCAACGCGCATCACACCCCCGCACCCCTTGCTGTCGGCAACAGCGCGGCCAGCGCGCAAAGCGGAAAGACATGTGTTCCCGGGTGCCCGCGAATGCCGGAGCCGCGCGTCCCGGCAAAGTGCGCCCGCGGCAGTCCAACCTCGGGCCCCCTTTCCCTGAGTGGCCAGCCAGTCCAGGTAGGCCCGCCGAATTTCGCCTAAGACCGAAGTGCCGGAAGTCCGGATGCCGCGGAGCATCCCCTCCAGCGTGAACAGGGTCATCTGGGTGTCATCGCTTACGGCCGCTACACCCTCGTGGATCGGGACTTCACGAATCCCTTGTGAGCCATAATTTCTCTTGATCGCATCCCAGCGGTGGAATTCGACCTCGTAACCCAAGGCGTCTCCGACCGCGCCGCCGAGCAGACAGCCGAGAACCTTGTCGGCGTATTTCTCATGCTTTTGAAGAGCGATGACGTTGCGGACGTACCGCTCCTGTTCTTTTGTTTCGATCGCGCTCGGCCGGGCCTCGCGAACTTTCCTGATCGCGTCATCGCAGGAATGGCCAACCTCGACCAGCAGGCGTGCGGCGACCGTCCCCGTCCGGCCCAGGCCTCCCTTGCAATGGATTAGGACATTTTGGCCTTGAGACAAAGCACGCCGGAGCCGATGGCCGGCGTAGACCCACAGCGCTTCGAAATCCAGACCGGGCACGCTCACATCCGCTACCGGGAGGTGATACCAGTCCAGCCCGAGAGCTTCCGCTTTCTCGCCCAGCTCCGGAACGCGCAGCTCTCTCAATTCGGAAGATTCAATGACGCTGACTATGGATGATGCACCCCACCTGACAATCTCGTTGAGATCCTGATCGAGGTCACGGTTCCAGTCGCCAGACGCCGCTCCGATCTGCTTCTTGCCTGGGCACAACGTCATGCCAATGCGCCCGCGTCCGGCAGGGACGGCCCCAATCTTTAATCGGTCGTCTCGATTCTTGCCCATTGCCCCCTCTGAACCGGCAGTTCATCTTGTTGGGTTGTTTCGGTCGAAACGGCCTCCGTGCGAACCCGAAAATGACCCGGCGAGGCGCTCTCGGGTTTCTTTGGGCCCGCCATCGAATCTGCTCAGGTCTGCCGCCACCTATATCCGCATTTTGCACATGCCCAGTTCGGGTTGTCGTCGCTCACGACGCAGCCTCCGAATACAACTTTCCCCTGGAGTGCCTCATATACCTCCGGTGGCGGCAGGCCATACTGGATCGGCAGCGGCTTGTGGGCACGACAGCGAGGGCAAAGAGCAGCGTCGTTTTCCCGCGTAACACGAATTGTGGAAGCCCTTGGTTTCGGCAATCGGGATTTCCTCATCGAAGGTTCAGCACCCCGAATTGATCACGTTTCTCAAGTGCACTTCCTCAGATTGCGCGCTGATGGCCGCTCAGCACCTCCGCCGTGATCCCATGCAGGCCGCAAGAATTCGTTGTTCCCCGACTAGCGAGATGTTACTCGCGTTTCGATCTCCTCAAAAGTGACATATCCAAGGTCCGCATTGCTTCCTTTGGTCCCACGTGTGTTTCAGTGAACTGCGACTTAGGAGCGCCCGCGCATCCCGTGCCGCTCACCAGCCGCTCTTGTTGAACGACCATCTTTCTATTCTGAAGTTCCTCGCCGCGAAGTTCACGCCGGGTAGAGAGTATTCATCCTGAATCCGGCGCGATCGGTTGACGGGATCGTCACGTAAACCCTGTGCCCGTTGGTCCAGGTCGATGCAAGGTGTTTCCGGTGAAAGCTACCTTTAAGGTAGGGTTCACCGAAAGGACAGAAATCGCGCATCGTCGCGTTCCACGCTCTTCAAAATGTGACTGTCCTCGGCATTTTCACGCCGGATTCAGGTTCATACGAGGTGAAGCAGCGGGACAGTCGCTGGAAGCGTCGCAGATATTCCGGCTCGGTCCGTTGCGAGCACGGCCATTCTTACCCTACCTCCGTATCTGACGCTTTTTTGACGTACCCGCTCGGCGGATGAGATGGGCATGCTGAGGCCCAATGCGCTGGCGTTCCGAAACGCACTTGAGGACGCGCGAGAAAAAGACGCCAGGGCAGCAGCCCAGACGATTTGCTCCAAGGGACGCCAGTGGGTGGGCGATAAGCACTCGCCTATGGATGGCTTGCGTTTGCGCGGCTATTCGCCCTTAGATCGGCGAGAAGCTGGCTATAGGCTGGTGACTTCGCGAGTAGCTCGCCGCCCGCCTGAATCAGCAATTCGACATTGTCCTTCGAAAGCTCGAGCGAAGTCGGAATCTCCAGCAGCCTCTTGCGCTTCGCCGGGTCACTCTCGGCGTCCAGCCGCACATGCATCCGATATAGCTTCGGCTGCGGCGGCGGCACGTTCGCGTGGAAGGCGTCGTAGCACTGCTTCAGTCGTTGGCTTTCGCAGTCGCTAGACTCTTTCGTACTGGAGCAAGTCGTAGCGGCCAATTGTTTGCACTGCTTGACGTTGGTTTCGTAGTCAGTCTCTGCGGCCTCCCATTCGATGAAACCCTGCCGCAGCAACTCGATAGTGTCGGACGAGTAATTCTCCATCGGGTTGGTCGCGGCTTCGTTGAGAACGATCGACAGGTTCGGCCGGCTCGCGCGATGGTCAAGCGAATGGTCATCCGCCCCTTTCGCATCGACGACGATCACCGCGATGCGCTGAAGCCGCCGGTTATTCAGCGCGGGGAGAAGACTCCAGCTCGAATCGCCGCTGGTCAGCGCCACTTCCGGCCCCCTGAGCCCGATATTGTCGGCGAGGCCGCCGTCGCTTAGATGGATATATGGTCTTTTGGTCGCGTTTTCATAGGAGATCCATGCCCGCGCGCGGTCATAGCGAGTCGGCGCTCCATAGAAATCCTGCAGGGCCTCTCTTACCCAAATCGGATCCCTATACCCGCAAGGCGCAGCGCCATAGTTCTTGAGTGTGATAGGAGTGAAGGCCACAGGAAAAGCCGATGACGCCAGTACCGCTCGCGCGATTGGCACCGACGAAAGATCGGAGCACATTCGATCGAAGTATTCCTGGGTGAACTCAAAGCGCGCCCCCCAACTGAGATCGGTAGCATTCAGGATTATGTATGGCCGCCTCAGCGGAATGCTCTGATAGGTGTTTCCGGCAAAGATTTCCGAATCGTAATAACTCTCGGCGATGTCGCTGCGCCCATAAAGCATCCACTCCGGCCAGTTCCATGGCTCGAACAGCCGGACGATCACATCGCGCTGAATTTGCCTATATAGGACGTCGTCGCGGAAGTGGTTGATGAACCTGTCCTTGCCAAATACTCCCAGGTAAGCGGACGCGAAGCTGCCGCCGGAGACCGATGAAATGACATCCACTTCGTCGAGCAGTGTCTTGCCGTTGCCGATCTGATCCTGATTCATCCGCGCGAGAGCGCCGTATGCGAGCGCGGCGGCGCGCGTTCCACCGCCAGAAAGCGTGACGATAATGAAATTGGGCGATTGCTGATTGGGATTTTCGGGCGTCAGGTTCGAAAAGCGGTAACCGTATGCGGCATCATAATGCTGAAGGGGTGGATTCTTGCGATAGAAGGCGCATGACGCGAGCGACAGCGCCAAAATAGCCGTGACGAGCGAGCGCATGCTCATTGAGATGTCTTGGTAAAGGGAACTTCGAGCGGCGAATTGTATGTGGTGCCGGATATAT
>JBEKLA010000254.1:0-5782 GCA_050010455.1 Binataceae bacterium (SeqCode)
CCTGGTCTTTTTCGCATATTCCCTTTGAACCGGTCAGCTTGATCCAGGGAGAATCCAGGGGAATGCCCAGGCCTAAGCCCCTATGGCCGACCCGTTAGGCGGCCTCCCATCACGTTTTGCGACTTGCGCCGCTCGCCCAATCCGACCCCGTCTTCGTCGGGTTCCGAAGCGGCGCGCCTCACGCGCGGCTTCACGGGCCTTCGGCTTCGATACCGGGCGGGAAATCGCGAGCTTGCGCGTCCGATTGCTCCCCGGGGAAGCCCCCGATAAAAAACGCACCAGCGAGCAAGGCTGGCCCGGCGCGGGCCATCCTTGGCGCGCATAATGCCTTGTCACGACGTCTCACGCGTAGCATTGCGATAATCGAATTCGATGTGCGCGGCCTCTACATGGCAATCTATTTTGAGTGCCTGGACGGGACTGCCAATCAGCTAGTGGAGGTGCTACGGGACCCCAACCACGCAGCCAGCAATCGCCCACCGATGATTTCAATGACTTCAAGCCACGCGCCATTTGTCGGCAGATCTCACCGGAAGCGTACCGGAAGCAGGAGAATCGAACTCGATCTCGGTCGAACATCGGTTCGATCAGTACGCTCAGAATTCGACATTTCGAATCTTAGCGCGAGAGAGAGTTCGCCCGGTTTCGATCGCGCTCGGGCGACGAAACTATTCCGTGACTCTCTCGCTGGTCCGCGCCTTGACCGCGTGACCGGGCTCAACAGTGCGTACGTTTTGATGCGCAGGCCGTCGTAAGCCAATTCATCGCGAACAAGATCGATTTCCGAGGCAGTGAGTTTCGCTCGGCCTACGCAGCAGAGGTGGCCAACTCGACTGGCTCGACGATCGAGCGATCGTCGTTTTCCGGCTTGGTGAGCGCAGCGAATAGAGCCCGTTCCGGCGGGGCCGGACGCACCTGAACCTCGGTTGTGGTAGCCTGTCTCGATGATCGATTCTCAAGTTCTTTGGCAATGACGCGGCCAACGCAAAAACGGCGCGAGCGCTTCTTCGTCGATCAGGCTGCCAAGCTTCTCGGCAAGACCTGGATTCTGGACGAAGACCGTGAACATCCGGACTTCATCGTCACCGCAGGTGAGAAGCGGTTCGGGCTCGAAGTCTGCGAAATCTTCATCGGTCCGCAGGATCGCGCGGGCTCCGCCATGAAGCGGACCGAATCGGGCGTGAACCGGCAGCTCGAAACTCTGCGGCGCCAATACGAGGCCATCACGCCAACGACGCTCCGCGTTCAAATCGTCGGTCGATTGAGTCCCGGAAACATGGCGGCCGTCGTGCCGGCGCTAGTCGCCGAGGATTTAGCCTCCAAGCCAGTCGGACATCACCTAGTCATCGACCAGGGCGACGGGTTGCGCCTGCACGTGACGAAAGCGTTCCGCCCCGAATGGTTTAGCGTCAACCATCGGGTCGGCTGGGTGGATCGCAACCCGCTGCCCCTCATCACGGACGCGATCAAAAAGAAGTCGAACGAGCTGGAGCGCTACCGCGCGGCCGCTGGGCCTGACATTCGGCTCCTGCTTGTTGCCGACCGTATCCAGAACAGCGGCAAGCTCGTGCTTGACGATACGACAGTACTGGATACGCAAGGGTTTCAGGCCGTGTATCTGTTTCCCTATCCCGAGTCGGTGATGACCTTCACGGGGGAACGCAACGCGGCATGAGTACACTACGGCGCCAGAATTTGGGTTCGCGGTATGGTCTCCGTGCGGAGACTGTCTGAATGCATCGAACCGATCCTCGCATCCCGCGCGACATGGCCAATGCGATCCTCGGGTACGATGCCGAGGCTACGAAAATCTTGCAGGACTTCATCGACACGGTCGAAGCCAAGAAGCCGCCGCCGTTTCTCTATCACTACACGAATGACGCGGGGCTCGCGGGGATTATCGAAAGCGGACGGTTGTGGTTTTCCGACATTTTTGCGCTCAACGACCCTTCCGAATTGCGGCACGGTCTCTACATCGTGATTGATCTGCTCAAATCGAGAGCCACGGACGCTCGGCCAGAAATCGTGACCTTCGCAAGCATGTTCGAACGTTTTGACCTCGACGCTGGGATCGAAGCGGCCGGTCACTTCTTCTTCTGCTGCTTCAGCGCTGACGGCGATGATCTCGGTCAGTGGCGAGCGTATGCCGACAACGGCCAGGGCTTCGCCCTAGGCTTCGACACCCGTTCACTGGAAGACGCATTCACAAAGAGGAAGGGCAAGCCGATCAAGCAGCATGCGACCTTCCATATCACTTACGACGACACGGAGCTGACCCGGATTCAGACGGAGCTCGTCGATTTGGTCGATCCGCTGATTGACCTGCCGCGGACAGCGCGCGTGCGCGGCGATGCGCTGCACGCCTATATGATGGACCTTCTTGTCTATCATTCGATGGACGTCATTCGAGGCGTCATGTTCTTCAAGCATGAGGCATACCGGAATGAGAAGGAGTACCGTTTCCAGCAACTTTTCCGGCGCGACAAGCCAGCGCCTGATGTGAAACACAGGCGGCGCGGCACCTCGCTCGTGCGCTACCGGGAATTTGACTGGCGGAAGCTTGCGCCAGGCTCGCTCAAGAAAATCGTCATCGGTCCGGCAGCCGACCGGATCAAGGCCGCGTGGTTCGCAAAGGATTGTGTCGCGGCATTTCACGCCGATCCGGATAAGGTGAAGATCGTATATTCGAACATTCCTTACCGCGTCTGATTGCAGCATCCTCACGGGCTAGGCACGGTCACTACAAGGTGTCCCCGTCGTGTACAGCCGGGCGGCTGAGCCGTTGCGAATTTTCATTTGTGGGCTACAAGTGTGCTCATGGTATCACTGTTGCGTCAAAGCGATTTTCGGAGCGTTCAAAACCTTTTGTTCTGCTATTTGTGTGGCCGCCAGTTTGTCGCCCGCGACACCCAAAACCGTGATCACGTCCCGCCTCAGTCAATCTTCGCTCCGGCTGACCGTGAGCCGCTTTGGCTGCCGACGCACCCAGCCTGCAACAGCGGCTACCGGCTATTGGATGAAAAAATCGGCCAATTGATCGATTTGCGCCACGGTAAGGTGCCGCGCAACTCGGCGCACCGCAGGCTCAAGTTTGCCTACTCGCGGCACCGCGATCTCGGCGCGCTGGTGAACCTCGACATTGACAGCGCCGTGTGGCGCTGGATCGGCGGATTCCATGCTGCGCTTTATCGAGAGCCCGGCGTCGGCATCTGGGGATCGCTGGTTACGCCCTTCCCGAAGGCGCGGATCGTCAATGACCGGCCGGTCTTCGCGCCACTGCTCCTACAGCATCCGCTGTTCGTTCAAACCATCAGGTCCAATCGTGTGCGCGGGAATCTCGACCGCATCGTATGCAACAAGGGCAAGCTCACATACGAGTGCGTCTGGCAGCAGGCGGATAACGGCGGCCCTTGGATGTGTATTTTTGCCCTCGACATTTACGACTGGAAGGACTTGGGCCGAACCGGCGTCTTGCCCGCGCGCGGCTGCGCGGGGTTTTATATCACGCCGGCTGGAACGGCTCCCGCCAGCGGCGCGCGGTCCATATCGTCCTCGATCATCATTCCGAGCAGCGATCGGCTCGACGCGTTTGCGCCGTAAAGTTGTCGCATGGCTCGCATCGAACTCGGAGGATACGAACGACCAAAGGCTGAGCGATGGAATTTCTCCAATCCACCTTCGAGGAAATTGTCGAAACCGAGCGCCTGTTGGTGCTGACTGCGAGTGAGCGTTATGGAGACTATTACGGTCACGCGCGTGAATGCTCGATCTTTGTGTCTCGGTCCGTTACCGCGGTTGACCACGACCGCACGATGTTTGGCCGCTTTTTCTCGCTAATGAAGAAGCACCATATGTTGGCGCTGCTCTCGATCGTCCGCCTGCACAAAGTGCAGGCGATGATGAGTTTGCGCCAAGTTCTTGAAGCAGGCGCGTCGGCGGCATTCGCGATCGCTAACCCGGAACTACATCACTTCGCTGACACCGATGAACACGGCCTGCTCGATCCATCTCAAGCGTTGACAAAAAAACGCTACCAGTGGCTGGATCAGAATTATTCGCAGAAGTCGGAGTGGATTAAGGCCAAGAAGGATCAGATTAACCTCTCGACAGCGCATGCCAATATCGTGAGTTCCGGGAGCACGTTCCGTGTCGCCGAGACGGGGGACACGATCAACACGCCATTTTTCGATGTAGAAGACGACTACACTGTCAAGAGCGATCTCTGGCAAACGGGATCGATCGCATTGACCCTGGTGGACTTCTTTTATGGCGTGAACCAAGGCCGCAACGCGATTGAGTTCTGCCCCGGTTTCACGCGGCACGTCGAAAGGCTGGCCCGGAATAACGAGGCCCTGATAAATGAACTGAAATCAACCGATCGCTTTAAGCAGGCGCTGCAAAGATTCGGCTCGTCGGGAACTTGATCACTTCCAAAATCCGGCGACGATCTGCCAGTTCCACGCGAGCAATATGGGTGATTGTGCAGCGAGCCTTTCAGGGTCGCCTCGGTTATGCGGTTCATCGAGATTCGACAGACGCGCAGCGCGACGCGACGGCACCGCGGGCAACGGGCGACACTGATCGGGCTCGGGCTCAACCGGATCGGACGCGTCCGGTGGGTGCCGGATTCGCTGGCAACACGCGGCATGATCAATAAGGTTTCGCATCTCGTTAAGATCATGCATGACCCGGCGGCGCCGAAGCTGCCGCCCGAGCCTGACGTCTATGACGAAGCGGCCGACGCCGCGCTGATGCACAAGCTTGCGTTCGATGGAAAGAACATCACGCTGGAACCTTACAGTGATGCTGAGCTTAAGACTGGGAAGACACCGGACTTTAAGCTCTACAAGGACGGCAAGCTCTGCGGCTACTGCGAAATGAAATCCCCGCGTGACGATTATGTCTTCGAGAAGCCAGCACCGGGCGAGGCTGCTATCCGAAAGAACCTGCCCTTTCACAGAAAGCTTGGCAGCCACAGCATGCCGGCCAGCAGTTTGACGCCGTGAACGCGGATCACAGTCTTCCGAACATTATGGTTTTTGTGACCCATGCTCCCGATATCGAGCGACGTGATCTGCACGCCACGATAGCGGGTCTGCCAGCGCCCGAACCGGGTAAGCGCGTCTTCATGCTCTCGCGCAAAATGCAGGAACAGGTGCTCGATGCCGCGCACAAGGTCGATCTGTTCCTGTGGATCGACGCCGAAAAAGGCACTTTGCAGCATGTGAGCGTGAATGGGGCGCCGCACCAAGCCGCCGCGCTCGAACTGCTCGGCCTCAAAAACGACGATACGCCGTAAACAGCCCCTCGATCAGAGAGCTACGCTCCACACCTGAATGCTATCCCGCTCGAACTGCCGCAGGCGCTGCGCTTTCGGATAGCGCGGCGACATAAAAAACACGTAGCGATGCCGCAAGGAAAACTTCATCGAGTGGAAGTTCTCGATTCCTGATATCTGGCCCCGGCAGCTGTTCATCGCACTATGCCGGCGCTACGGCCTGCAACCATTCCGCCATAAGCGGGCGCATCGTCAAACTGTCATGATCAAGGGCCCCAAGAGCTTCATCGAGCAGACGTTGTGGCCGGAATTCCAGGAGTTGAATGCCGCCTTGGAGGCTTATCTCTCCGAGATCACCGAGAAGGTCATTCGCGAGGAAGTCCACGGCGAAACCGGCGAAGCCGAGGAAGTTGACGAGCCGACGAGGATCGGGCGATGACAACGGCATATCCAGCCGCGGCCATCCCGGTCATGACAACAACAAGACCGTGGTCACAGCTCACT
>JBEKLA010000255.1:0-5755 GCA_050010455.1 Binataceae bacterium (SeqCode)
AATGAAAATTCAAACGACATATAAGAATCAGACAATACTTAAGACGACTTCTACAACCAACAGGTCAAATATGTAATTGCGGCGGTTGTCCGTCAGAATGCGATCGAGTGCTTGCCAGTCGTTGTGCGGGAAGCGCAGCCGGCGTCCACCCGCCAGTTGGCATCCTGTGAGCATACTCCGATGGATCAGCGAATCATGGATGAGTAGATCTTTCGGACCGAAGAGGTGGCCAATGGCGGCGACGTTAGTCGAATAGCCGCTCGTGAAAGTGGCGCATTCATCAACCCCCAACGTTGCGGCAATTTCGCGCTCCAATTCGAGATGCAGGGGTATCTGGCCAGCGGCCATACGGCTCGCCGACGCGGAGGTGCCGTACCGATCGATCGCGGCTTTCGCGGCAGCGGAAACGTCGGGATGGCCGGACAGGCCAAGATAGTTATATCCCGCGAAGTTGATGCACCGCCGACCGTTGATGGTGATGCAATCAGCGCTCAAGTCCTCGCGTGTACGATAAAAGGGATTATCGAGACCGAAAACATCGAAATAGGAGAGTAGGTGCTTGACCTTCAGATAGCTGGGAATCTGATCGAGCGGCGGTGGTGTCAGCGATGACAACGAATCATCGTTGCTATTGCCAGGTTGCGTGCGACCGGCAAGGGGCCAGCCCGCACGGCCGTGCTTTTTCTCCATCGTCTTTACGGGTTCTTTCCTTTGTGAATCCGGGATTTGCTTTCTTGAGCTTCCATATCAGGCGCCACGAATATACCGCAAGGCATGCTTTGCATGATTCCTGCCCCGTTTTTCGTATACGATCTTTCTAGCGGTCCCGGAAGGGGCCAGTTCTGCCTCTCACGGGCGTATCAGCGGGCGTGCGCGCAGGCGGTCGGAGCGCGGCTATGCGGCCTATCGCGCAGGCTCGAGTAACAGCTTCATGGCGCGCGCTGCATGAGTGTAGCAGAATTTTTGCGGACGTCAGGGAATTTCAGATGATATTTGACAAAGCCGGCGCGGCGTCGGGAAACGGTAACGGGAGCAGCAAGTTTAACCTGCCGAGAGTTGCGAGACCGCTACGGAAGACGATGGCGAACCGGTCGCACCGGCGCTCTAAGAGCCTGGCCCACAACATGGCCTCCGAGGCCGTTCAAATGATAAGGCCAGAGCGCGCGCGAGCGACGCGGTTCCGTTTCGCCTGAAATGAGGGCTTCGCTCCCAAGGCTCAACCAATCGACGATCTTCGTTATTGATATAACCAAATGTCGTGATGTTCCACTGGCTTTGTGCGCCGCGCCTAATGTAGTCTAACAACGTCGGTTCGACATAGAAAGTCGGGTCCGAATTTGATCCAGCCCAAGGTGGCCCTTCCGCTCGCCTTTGACCACTTGTCGCTAGACCAACCCGAAAGCGTCTCGCAAGCAAGGCCTGAACGAGGTCCGTATGTATATTTTAATTTCTGTGGACAGCGTTGTGAGGCACAAAAGTGGCAATTGATGATAATGCAGGAACTACCGTGGCGAAAACCCAACCAGTAAACGCGGGGCTGATGGCAGAGTTGACATGGGCCAAGCTATACACAAAGGTAATGCATAAGGATCTAGGCGCTATTTCTGTGGCTATTAGGAGTCAACCCACTACCGCCGGACCGGAAATGAAGAAAAGCGCGGAGAAATTACGCGACCAGCTGCAGAGCGCGAATCGCACTGTAGGCGAACTCAGCGACCATGCTGGCATTAGGCCCGTGTCAGTCAAAAGGTGACCAGGCCTAAAGTTTGTACCAGCCCGTGAGAAAGTCCAGGTCACAGCTATAGCATCTATCAAGTTGAGTTTTGTAGCGCTCGAGAGTTACCGGCATCGGCGCCGTCGGCCGGCGACCGAGCGCCGAGTGTGGCCGCCGCGTGTTATCCGAAATTTCCATTGTGATTTTACAAACACACAGTGTCGGTAGCGTTCATGTGCATCCAATCAGAGCGCGCGCAAGGGCCTCGGGGTTCCTCGCGCAGTCTCCTCACGGCGCGTTCGCGATCTGTGCGGACATGCTGTAGCTATCCGGAAGGCTTGTCGAACGGTACTTTTGGTTCTCCACATAACCAAATGGAGCAGCCCTGCGCTGGCCTTTGCATCACGCCCAATGTAAGGTGAATGAGTCGGGATCGACATAGGAAATCGAGTCCGAATTGATCCAGCCCAAACGGCGGTCCTTCCACTCGCCTTTGACCGCGTTCCGCTGGACCAACCCCAAATCCAACCAGCAAGGCCTGAGGAGGCCGCTATGTACCTTCCTATTTCTCTGGGAAGCGTTGTGGTGATCGTGCTCGTGCTTTGGCTGCTCGGCGTTGTTTGACGAACCGGCGGCGCCAGCGGGGTCGGGGTTCGATGGTCTCATCGGCGGGTAGGCGTGGAAATTGTACGCACTGAATAAATAAAGGGAGAACATTCATGTTACTTCTGATTATCTTATTGATTTTGCTGTTTAGCGGGGGCGGGTTTTATGGATATCGCAACGGTTATTACGGCGGGGGCGGAATGAGCTTGATGACCGTAGTCGCAATTTTCTTGGTGATCTGGCTCGTGATGGGTGGAGGGTTCGGACACACATTGTACTTGCGGTAAACGCCTTTTTTGCGTTTGACCTCAAAGTGATTAGCATGGATCGCAATCGCGTTATGCTCAGCAGTGAGCCACGGCTACCAGTAAACAGTACGGGGAGGACAGTGCAATGACTAGCGGAACAACCGACAAGATCAAAGGCCGCGTGAAGGAAGCAGTGGGTGTTGTGACGGGTAGTCAGCGCCTTAAGGACGAGGGACGGATGGACCAGGCCACCGGCAAGGTGAAGAAGGTGGTGGAGCGCGTTATTGACAAGGCTAAGAAGTAAAAGGAGAACGCCGTGAAAAGAGCGTTATTTGGTCTCGCCAAGAGCGAAGACCAAGCAAACAGCATCGTCAACCAGCTCAAGGGAGCGGGTTTTTCGGACAATGATATTTCAGTTCTACTTCGCGACAGTGTAGGAACCAGGCACATCGCTTATGAGCAACATACCAAAGCGCTTGAAGGGGCGGCGGTCGGTGGCGGTAGCGGGGTAGTTCTCGGTGGCGCTTTGGGTTGGCTGGTGGGCATCGGAACACTGGCGATTCCAGGTCTCGGGCCTCTGGTTGCGGCGGGACCCATTATCGCCGCTCTCGCAGGCGCGGGCGGTGGTTCAGTAGTAGGAGGCGTAACGGGAGCTGGCATCGGCAGGAGGATCCCGGAATTTGAAGCGATCCAGTACGAAGGAAAGATGGATGGCGGCAACATTCTGATCTCCGTCCTTACCGGGAATGCAAACGAGCGCCGTCACGTGAAAGAGATTTTCAAGAACGCTGGGTCGGTCACAGCGGCCGAGGCGGTCGTAGATCGTGCTTACGGCAAGCCGTCTGGCGCCGTGGGGGTTGCGATGAGCCCAACAGCGGCAATTCAGCCGGTGAGGGATTCACACTTGCCCGAGCCCGCTGGTCCGGCAGCGCAATGAACTCCGCGCCGCGATCGATTCCGCTGTCAACGCCGGAGCGAAAGTACATCAGACGACCTGAGTAAAAAACTCATCAGTGGGAAGCGCAAGAAGGCGTTCGCGGGGGGCCTCTTCTTGCGCTTGGGCGGTCAGGCGCGCGGGAGCTGTCGGCCCGGCGGGCCCTGGATCGCGAGCTGTCTAGTCCTGCCCTGCTTCGACGTGGAACCTGTGGAGAAAGTGGTGAACGATCGGAGCGAGGTAACATCGCAGCGACGCTGATAAGCGGGATCGACGGCCGCCCGCCCTACTGCGCTGTACATCTCATCTAACCGCCTTGACCTTTGACCGCCGGGTGGCGGACTATTGCGGACGGGGTAAGAGCATCATGATTAAAAAGCTTAGCGTGTTGATTCTCGCGGCGACGTTGCTGGCCGGCTGCTTCGACTTCGAATCTCCCCCACACCAGCAGACCACGACGACGACCACCACTACGTGCCCGGCTGGGACGCAGCTTCAGAGCGATGGGATGTGTCGGTGAGGTGTTGCTACTCAGAACTCAAACCCCGACGTTAAAACTGTTGGGTTCTGGATCCGCGGCCAGATTCGTGTGCGCGGATTAGGTTGTGAGGAACCACAGGTGTCATCGCAGAGGTATACGGTTCGATCTGCGCGGCTCGTTGTCAACGTCGGCACAACGCGCCGATCCACCCAGAATTAGCTCGGCTCAGCTTGAGTGAGACCCAGCGAGACATCAGCCGCAGCTTGAAAGACGTTAATCGATTGCGGTCACGAAGATAAGTGCGCTTTCCTCCAAAGCCTCAAGACTGTGAGGGATGCCGCGGTCTAAGCCCACCATCTCTCCAGCAGAGATGATGCGCTGGTCCGGGCCGCCGCTGAACCGAATGGAGCCGGACACCAGTTGGACGGTAATTGGACCCTTTGTACGATGCTCATGGAGGTGGGCGCCCTTTTTGAGCACCATGAGCAGGACATTCAGAGCATCATCCTTTACAAGGCTTACGGCGTGACGATCGGCAGATTTCCATTCGGCGGTGCTCTTGAGCCGCGCAATTTCGTCAGCAAATTTGACCGTCATCATTCCGCCCGCACTGGGACGAAGGGCTTGTCTATTATGCTCGCTCGTCATTTGAGATGCTCTCATTCAGCTCAACAGTACTCGGGGGCGCTGATGCCGGTCGACTTATTTCTGTGTTGCCCGTGGCAAGTCGGGCACCGATTCGCGCAGAGCCTATACAATACCATCGCGTGGCGCCTCGTAACAGGCAAAGGCGCGATGGCTGAAGACGAAATAGTTGGCAAGACGAAGCCCAACATTTGCAGCAGACTCATCACGCCGGGAGCAAGGAGTTGCGTATGACCGAAGTTGAAACCCTCTCGCCGTGGTGGCGGCGTTCAGCGATTGTCATGATCGTGGCTTGCTTCTGCGTGCTCGGATGGCTCACGAAGCTGACCTATTCCGGAGCACCGCCGATTCCAGACCGCGTCGTTGGCCCGGACGGGGCTGTACTGTTCACCGACCGCGATATCACGGCCGGCCAACAGGTCTTTCTCCGTTACGGCCTGATGGAGAACGGCACGCTCTGGGGACACGGCGCATATATCGGACCCGACTTCTCCGCTGACTATCTGCACACGCTCGCGCTCGAGGTTGAAGAGACCGTCGCAGAGCGCCACGGCTTCGTCATGCAGGCGGCGCTGCGGCCCAGCCAGCGATTGATCGTCAACGCGGAAGTCGCGCGTTTGCTCAAACAGAATCGCTACGACCCGGCCTCGAAGACTCTCACCTTCACGGAGGCCGAGGCCGCGTCCTTCCAGCGGCAGATCGGCCTATGGACGAAATACTTCGAGGATCCTGAAAAGAACGGCGGCCTTCCGCACAATTACATCGGGGACTCTGCGCAACTTCGCGAACTGACGTCATTCTTCGCATGGGCGGCGTGGGCTTCGGTCACGGATCGGCCCGGGCTCAATTACTCGTACACGAACAATTTTCCCTATGATCCCGCGGTCGGCAACGTACCGACCAGCGGCGCCGTGCTATGGAGCGCACTGAGCTTGATCACGCTGCTCGGGGCCACGGCTTTGGTGCTGTTCGCATTCGGGCGATTTGACTTCCTTGGATGGCGCCGGCGGCGCGGGCATGTGCATCCGAAGATGCTCCCCGGCGTGGCGACGCCCAGCCAGCGGGCGACGATCAAGTACTTCACCGTCGTCGCGCTGCTGTTCCTCGCGCAGGCGCTTGTCGGTGGC
>JBEKLA010000256.1:0-5747 GCA_050010455.1 Binataceae bacterium (SeqCode)
CTGCTCCTGGCGCTGCGATGGCCGTATGTTTGGCTGGGAGTGGGGGTAGCTTTCGGTGTCGCGGGGCTGTGGTGGGGGATGCGCTATGTAAGGGCGAATCCGTTTTGGCTGCCATGCGTGTTGCTGCTCATCGAAGTGGTTCCCTCGATGCAGTTCTTCGATGAGTCCGTGCGCCCGGTGATTCGCTATCCGATGCTGCTCGCGGTCTGTCTGCCCGCCATTCCCTTGCGATGGCGCGGCACAATGCTGGTCCGCGGCGGATTTCGTCTTTACCTGATTTACTTCGCGTTCGCACTTATCAGCGTTAGCTATTCGCTCTGTCCGACCTACTCGCTCGGCCGGGTGATGTCTTCGACGCTGCTATTCGGCGGCCTCTACAGAGCTGCTGAATCTGTCAAAGACGAACACGATGTTCGTCAGATCCTCTTCGGCTTTTGGTTCGCCTCCTGCCTGGTCTTGGCGATTTTGCTTGCGTCGCTGTTCCTTCTCCCAGGGGACATTACCTGGGATGTTCCGGAGCGGTGGAGCGAAGACACGGTGGTGCGCTTCCAGGGCGTGCTCGGGCAGCCTAACCAGGTCGGGGCGATAGCGCTTGGGACGATCGCCTCCGGGGTTATGCTGTGGCGAGCCGCGGCAAAGTGGAGACGGGTCGCAATCGCGGCCTCGATTACGCTGGCCATCTTTTTTACGGCGATAGCTGATTCGCGTTCGGCGATAGTCGCGCTCGCAGCCGGATTCTTTGCGCTCACGTTCGACCGGTACCGCTGGCGTGCGGTCGCTGTGTCGCTACTGTTGTTGACACTGGCGATCGGTGGCGCGTCACTTCTGAGTTCAAACTCTTTAGCGTACGTAAACCGCGGCGATGTGATGACGCTCACCGGCCGCACGGACCTGTGGTGGTTTGCTATCGCCAAGATCAAGGAGAGCCCGATCCTTGGATATGGATATGAGGTGGAGGGGGAGATTTACCGCGACCGCTATTTCCCGTTGCGCGAAAAATTATGGGACCAGGGGCCTTATATTTCGCTCCATAGCGGCTATCTCGCGCGGGCGGCGGGCCTGGGAGTACCGGCGCTTCTGTTCTGGCTGTTTTTCATCCTGCGTCCGATGGTCAAAATCGTCAGAGGTTCGCCCGATTACTTCAGGATCAGGGACGCCATTTTTCTTGGAGCCATTCCGGTCCTGGTGATGAATTTGGACGAAAGCGCGGCTAGCGACTGTCGCTATTCCATCGGTATCCTCCTCGCTGTCATTTGGGCTATCGCCGAGCGCTCGCGTCTACTCGCCCAGGATGAGCAGCATCTTGAGGTGTCCGCGAAAACCAAGCTCGTTGCCGCGAGCGGCTACGCCAGCTGATCGGAGCCCCTCATGAGGCGAGAAGGATTCGCTATCCCATCGGATTCTTCAGTTGGTCCCGCTCTGAATCGAAACCTCAAGACGAGAATTCCTATTCACCTTCCCACGTCCCAATTGGCAGAGAATCTGGTGAACGAGCGCGCGCCCGAACAGCTGCGCGATTCGATCGCTCAGTTCGCAGAGCTCCGGGGAGTCCAGGCTTTGCGTCTTCACGACCCGGGTCTCGCGACCGAGGACGCAAGCGGCGCTAGATTGCTGGCATTGCGATGGGACGAGTGGGCGCGATTGTCCGACAAATCCGCGTTGCGGCTGGCCGCGCAAGTTCGCAGCGGCGCGGTGTTGTACTTCGGCGGCGGCTTGGAGAACGGACGCAGTTATTCGCTCAGGCCATTTTCCAGGGGCTTGTTCGGGACCATCAAGTGTAGCGGTTCCTATCGATTAGCGCAGTCGGGTCTGATTCCGAACGTGCTGCGGGGCGAACACTTCAATGCCGGCGTGTCGATGCTCGGCGCGTGCGGGCTCGACACAGAAGTCGAAGTGATTGCCTGGGCTGGCGCGCTTCCGACCATTTTCGCATCCGCTCATGGCGGTGGCTGGGTCATCTATGACCTTGCTTACGAGCACAACGCAGAGAGCGAGCACACGCCGATAATCTCCCGCTTGATGGATCCGGCTCGCCGCGCGCGAGAACTGGGCTCACTAATTGCGGCCGACTTGGCGGCAGGACGCGATTTTGCGCATCCCGGATCCTACAACCTGATACTCGATGATCGTCCGATCAATTATGATTACCTGTCCATCGGCAGGCTGCGTCGATGGCTCGACCACATGAGGCAGATCGCCCCTGACTTCCATCTCGACTGCGCGTGGATTCCGAGCCAGGCGCGGCCGCTGCGACGCTCAGTCGAGATCCTCAAGGAATTCAAGGCTGGTTTCGTGTGGCACGGGTTTCTGGATCATGTCGATTACTCGCAGATGGCTGACCCAGGCGAGCATCTGCGTCGCGGCCGCGAAATGCTGCGCCTCATCTCGCAGCGGTTCGGTGTTACAGTCCGGCCGATAATGATCTTCCCGATGGAGCGCCGAAACGAAGCCGGCCTGCGCTGTCTGCGCGACGGCGGCTTCGAGGCGATCGTCGAACACGCCGAGATTCACCCTCAGGATGAAGACTACGCGCCCGCTTATCTGCGTTACTCCACGCCGTTGCGCCGCGCAGGATCGATCGGGTTTCCGGCGATGCGGCGTTATCCGGCCAGCGAGATTAACCGCGGCCGCATGACGGCGCTCGCAGCGTTGGGGCTCCCGGTGATCGCTTTTGCACACCCTGACAACCTGGGACTGGAACGATCTCCCTGGCGGCCAAAAGAAAACCCCACCCACCTGGACGCAGTGATCCGCTTCGCGGTCGAGAAAGGCTTGCGGCCCACACCCCTGACAGATCTCTTCAACGAGATGAGAAAACTGCCTGAGCCGTCGTCCTTTGCCGTTGAGAATTACTTTTCATAAGAGCGACGCATCCGCGTAACGAAACTGTCTGCCAGAGCAGCGCTTTCCGAATAGCGCACTATACTTGTGCCCGAATACATTGCGATAACGCCAGCCCGAGATGAAGAGCGGTTTCTGCCGCAACTGATCGCGTGCATGGCGAGTCAGAAGCATCTTCCCTTGCGCTGGACGATAGTCGATGATGGCTCTACCGACGCCACGGGTGAGATTGTAGAAGCCGCCGCCAGTCAGCATCCGTGGATCAGGCCGGTTCACCTCTCGGCTCGACGGCAGCGACTGCCCGGTGGCGAATCTGTCATCATGCAGTTTTTGCACGAAGACGCTCTCCGCGACGCCGACTACATAATGCGTCTGGACGCCGATATCAGCTTCGATGATTCCTTTGTGGACTCCCTTTTTCAGGCATTTGCCAGCGATTCGAAACTTGGCATCGCAGGCGCGACGCTCTACGAACCCGACGAAACCGGAAAATGGCACGAAGTAACGAAGGCTCCTGCGTTCCACACGCGCGGCGCGACAAAGGTTTACTCCTCCAGGTGCTTCCGGGCGATCGGGGGACTGGAGAGCGGCCTGGGATGGGACACCATCGACGAAGTCCGGGCGCTGATGAAGGGATTTACCACGCGCAGCTTCAGAAGCATTCGAGCAAAGCATCATCGCCCGCAGGGGAGTTCGAGCTCCCGGCTGCGAGATTACTGCAACAAGGGGCGATGCGCGTATTATGTTGGATATTCGCCGATCTTCCAGCTCGCGCGCAGCGGCCGCCTTGCTCTATCGAGCCCGCTTGGTTCAATAGCAATGCTTGGTGGTTATATAGAAGGCTACTTAAAAAAGCTCCCCCGGATCGACGACATCGAGTTGATAAGGTTTGTCCGCCGCCAACAACATCGCAAGCTCCTGATGCTCCATACACTGTGGAAATGACGGGAAGAATCGAGCCTGCGCTCGACGCCGTGCGGATACTTTGAAGCAGGGAGCCTGAGTCTTTTCGCGATAGATGAGCCTCCGTGTCTTACTATACTAAGATCGTCCCTCCGTTCGTGGCTCATGGTATCTTGCCGGAAACCTGCTAATACAGATGGTGCCGCTAGCATTGTGAGGTTGAATCATCGTGGTTGATAAGCGGGGAATACCGGTTATGATTGTCGCGATGGTGCTGGGTCTGTCAACGGCAACATACGCGGCGTGGCCATTTCCCACACCTGCGTCCAGACCAACTCCGGCCTGTAATTACTACGTCAGCACCACCGGCAGCGATTCGAACCCCGGATCGAGAGTACAGCCTTGGCGGCATATACAGCATGCTATCACCCACATCGCCAATGGACAGGCAGCGTGCGTTGGACCAGGTGCTTATACAGGCGCGACTGATAACAATGGCCAGATCTCGATAACCAACTCGGGCGCCCCGGGCGCGAGAAAGACGCTGACCACTCAAAATGTCAGCGCGCCGCCTAAAATCCGCTCGCTGTGGATCTCAGGCAGCTACTGGACAGTTGACCATTTTGACATCTCGAATCAGAGCAACGCTTACGGCGTTCAAGTTTCGGGGAGCGCGACCGAAGTTGCTATCACCAACAATTATATTCATGAGCTGTGCCGCGAAGGGATTTATACTAACCTTGGCACGTCTTCGCTGAAGATCGTCGGCAACCGCGTGTGGCACGCGCAGATGGCTGGTATCAGTCTATCCGGCAATAATTCGCTGTTGGAACTGAACGAGATCTGGGGCACGCGCGAGATGCCGTGGCTTGCCGGCGGCATCTACGCAGCGTGCTCCGATCCGCAGCCGAACTCGTGCCGGAACGATGCTGACGGTGTCCGGTTCTTTGGCTCGGGCCATAGGATTCGGCGTAACTACATCCACGACATTCCGGTCAACCACGCGGCAGGCGGCCCGATTGAGCAGCAGGCGCCACATAGCGACTGTTTTCAGACTTGGAACAATCATGGGCAGCCGGCGGGCGGCGACACCTTAATAGAAGAAAACTGGTGCCGATGGCCGGCCCGCTATTTGGCGACCCCCGCCGACGCTTTGCCGTGGTCCAAGCTTGGCTGCTCCGGGGGGAATCACATCGCCCACGTCGAGAATGCCACAGGCACGATTACGTGGAAGAATAACGTCTTCGCTGATACCGCTCACGGAATAATCGTGCTAAGCGGTAACGCGGAGCATCACTTCTTGAACAACACGTTCGATCACGTTCAAACCGAGGCTATAGAGATAGGTCCTCGTGAAGTCGCTGGCTGGCAAATCGAGAACAATATTTTCTTCGACACGGGCGATGGCAAGGACGGTTGGCTCGGATGGAGAAATCAGAGTGGCATCACTATTGGTAGTAACGATTTTTTCTTGAGAAGCGGAACGCCGCGCCAGGGCCAATGGTGGGGAGGCGGAACGGCACCAAAGTGTTTGGAGGCGGACCCGCAGTTTATGAGTACCGGCACTTCGACAGGAGCCGGGGCGGACTACCGACTTAGGAATTCCTCGCCACTGGCTTTGACCGGTGAAACGATCCCGGCGGTCAAGAACGACATACTCGGCACCCCTCGGATCGCCGGAAAGTATAGCTACGGGGCTTTTCAACTGGTTTGTAGTGTAGGGTCGTCGTGCGGTCCAGCCAATCGGGCCGCCGCCGGACCCCGCGATTTCGTCGAGCAGGGGTATCGCTCACAACGACCGCGGGATTGAATGGCAGAGCGCTGGACAGAGCATCGTGTCGAGGATGCGGCCTCAACCCTCGCGCTTGTTTCACATCGCGAGACACGGTCCTCGGACCAGAAGCTGGCAAAGCTCGCCAGGATCATGGGCCTGCGCGTTGTGGGTTTCGAGCTCGACGGCGAGCGCTCGGCGAGTGCGCTCCTATCTTTAATTCGCGATCAGG
>JBEKLA010000257.1:0-5738 GCA_050010455.1 Binataceae bacterium (SeqCode)
TGATTCTGGTAGAATCAACAATTCGCCACACATAGGTTGTCTAACTCACCATGAAAGTTCTTAACGATATAGCCATACCGATTTCGATGAGGCGGCGGGAGGCGAATTTCCATTCCTCGCCTACTTTCGCGTAGCTGTCTTCATAGTAGCCTGAGCCGACCCACTCGATGGCGACCTTCGCGCTGCGCAGCTCGACGTAGCATCGGCCGGTGGCTCTGTCCCCGCTGCGCAATTCGACGATGTGGGTGTGGATGTAGGGCCGGGGGTACACCTCGCTAACTAGATTTTCGTACATCTTCTTAAGTTCGGCGCGGCCACGCGTGATGACTTCATTCTCGGGGTCTTTTGCGGCGAAAGTGCCATCCTCGGTGAAGAGACTCACGAGGCCCTCCAGATCATTACGGCATAGGCAGTCGCAGTAGCGTATGGGAAGATCGCGGATCGCTTCGCGGTCAGCAAGCTCACGCACCAATTCGTCGGTCGTTTTCATAATTGATCCTCCAATTATCATCAGTCCGCCGGATCCGCGAACTCTAGTTATTGCCACCTCTTCCGGAATAACACATTTGGCTCTTCTCGACGCTTTTGCGTTGAACAGATTTACTGGATGTGTTGCAACTTTGGCGGAGGTGGCTGGTAGTCTGAAAAGACCGTGAAGAACACAACCCGGCCGGCGATTTTCAAGTGGCGGCAGACGGCGCCGGAGCTGATTGTGTGTGCCGTGCGCTGGTATCTTCGCTACTCGCTCTCGCTCCGCGACGTCGAAGAGTTGTTCGCCGAGCGCGGTGTGGAGGCGGATCACACGACGATCTGGCGTTGGGTGCAACGTTACGGCCCCGAACTGCAACAGCGGCTGCGTCGTCATCTCAAACCGACCAACAAATCCTGGCGCGTCGATGAGACATATATCCGAGTCCAGGGCCGTTGGTGTTACCTTGGTTTCCCAGCATCGTGTTTTCAACAACCGGCTCAAAGACGTCCTGTACTGCGAAAACATGATTTCGCAGAGCGACATGAATCAGCTTCCATACGACCAACTGGAAGCGAAGCTCCATTCCTGGTGGAGCGAGTTTTCATCCTCGAGGCTGCTCCAAATCGCACAATTGGTCGAAGATCACTTCACTATTGAGACTTGCATATTAAAGTGACAAGCGAGCCTGTTTCCAGAAGGAGGCTTTGTAGGCGACAGCGGTAAGCCGCTAATGGAATTGAACCGGCTTAATTAGTTCGGTTGCCGTCCGGAAAGGAAGCGACCCGTGCCTATCGACTTCACGCTTAGCGAATCGCAGCGAGAGATCCAGGCCAATGCCAGCGCCTTTGCCGAAGGCTTCCTGGCTCCGGTCGCGGCGAAGGTTGACCGAATCATCGACCCCTGGGAGGCCTTTGTTGCTACCCGCGAGGCTTATCGCGAGAAGGCGCACGCGGGTTTCACTAAACCAGTTTTTCCGGCCGCGCTCCTTTCAGCGACGACGCCGGTTTGCAGACTGAATTTCGGCGTAGGCGTCGGCAAGCGCCACAAGCAGGATCAACGGGTGGAAAACTTGGCGACGAAGGCGTTTTGTGTAGAGCCCGTCGGCCAAGTTTGGGCTGGGTTTTTCAACGGGAAATCTTGCGAGGAAGTCACTCCGGACACGACCACATTCCCAAAGCGATCGACCGCCAATCCGTAAGCGCGGTCGTCATTGGTTCCACCAAGATAGGTCGAATAGCCCAGGCTCCTGCCGTCCCGGCGGATCATCATGAGGACGGCGTGAATAGTTCCTTCGTCCCCGAGGTGCGAGGGGATTAACGCATCCTTAGTGTACGGGAACAATTCAGGCGACTCGACCGGATAATAAGATGGGATGTATTCGACGCCATCGGCGGCATTCTCTCCAGCTACCCAAGCATTGCCTGTTGGATCAACAACGACGCCGGTGCAATAGCCCCCGCCGCCCAGAAACGTGGAATAGGCCAGGGATGCCTTGCCTTTCAATGAGGGGTTGATCTTTACGAGGTAAGGTTGATCGTTGCTCTCGCCCGGTTGGAGAAAAGGGGCGCTGTTGTAAATGGA
This sequence comes from Binataceae bacterium (SeqCode), assembly GCA_050010455.1. Classification (GTDB taxonomy): domain Bacteria; phylum Desulfobacterota; class Binatia; order Binatales; family Binataceae; genus DATJOQ01. Next base: position 2,054 of record JBEKLA010000257.1, read on the forward strand.
GGGTCCATGGGTGGTCATCGGAAAATCGGCCGACTGCGTACGACCGGTGGCCTGGAGCCGCCCATTGTGATCGAAAGTGATGCTGTAGGTATCGTCCCTCGGACCGTGCGAGTCTCCCCCTTTAGCCGACACTCCCCCCAAATATGTGCCGTATTGCTCAGTGTAGCGACAGTCCCCGAAATTGCGACACTGCCAAGCCACTTGGAATTGAGTCACAAATCCGTTGCTTTGGAATTTGGCCGGAGGGACACTCCGATAGCCGTTGAGGGTCGTCGGGAAGTCATAGGAATCGGTATAGCCCGCCACGGCAATAGCGGTGCCGAAGGCATTAACCGCAACGCTATGTCCCTTTTCATTCCCGCTGCCGCCGAGGAAACTGCTGTAAAGCAGCGATTCCGGGCCGCTCTTCGCGGGATCGAGTATGCACAGAAACGCATCCGTCGTATCGCTCTTGCCCGTCATATTGGGCTGAATGGCGTTCCAGGTAACGGGGAACTTGATTGCGTGCGCTGTGCCGCCGCGAGATTCGGTAGTACCGGTGAGATAGACCAGGCCATGAGCGTCGACGGCAATGTTGTTCCCATTAGTGCTGTTGTCGACGTAGTCTCCATTCTCATCAACCTCGCCGTCCACGTCGCTCCCACCAAGGTATGTGGAGTAACGGAGCGCGCCTTTCGCATCGAACACACTGACGAAGTAATCGCTTTTCCCGTTATTCTGGGTCTGAAAGGCGTTCAGCGTAGGGAAGGGTTGAGAGGCATCCGACTGAGTCATGCCACCGACCGCGACTCCACCGTCTGGCATAACGGCGACCCCGACGCCCATACTTTGGTTGTCGCCGCCCAAGTAGGTGCACCATAGCAGCCTGCCGTAAGCGTCGTATTTCGCCACGAAGGCAGACAGCGTACTGTTTGCCGCGGGTTCCCCTCGACAGGCGGATCCGGCCAAGTCGGTAACCGTCGTAGCGCCGGTCACGTAGGTGTTTCGCCATGCGTCGCTGGCGGCATTCTGGGCGAAGGTGCGCACAGCGCATCCTCGACAGACCGGCGATCCGCCCCCGAGGTAGGTGGAAAACAACAGCTGTGGAGCGGCGGGTGTCCAACTGGAATTCTGCGGCAAATCAGTGCTGCCACATTCCCCGGCCATCAACAGAGCTAGCAGAAAGCCCAGCGCGATCGCTCTCGCACCGTGGAAGCGCGGTGACGGACGGTCATCTCTGCGATCTACCACGATCTTGTCTCCTATCGCCTTAGTCGGGTTAGTCTGGAGCCGGCTGACGCCTGCGGCGGCACGACGGCGTTGCAGTTGTCGCTCCCCTGCATATCTCACAGGTCTCCAACGCCACTGCCTTTCTCGCTGGATCAGGGCAGGCGCGTGACTTCGCAGCCTGTCTTGAGCGAAGGCGAATATGTTTAAACCGGGATTTCCTTTTTGACTTTCCAATTACAACTCGTTCCACATAGATCGAACGGCTTTCCTCTGCAAGGTTTAGCCGATTTTGGTCCGCAGTGTTCCCAGTAGTGCGGGGAGGGGCCGGTTTCGCGTCTGCGGGCTCCTAACGACTGAAGATGCCGTTTTCCTCATCGATTCTGGCGACACTTCCTCCTGCGTCTCCGGCGTCGTCATCGAAAATTGCTCCGCTCTGAGCCTCGCCTTATCCCGCTGGCGACGGCAGCGCCGCGATCTTCCGCAGCATGCTCCCGAAAAGCCGCCGCGTCAGATGGCTCTCCGCCAGCAACAGCCAGTGGTAGCGCGCGTGCTTTATCAACCGTCCGCCGGTCTTCACCAACCGCTGCTGCAAGCTGGTTAGCGACCAGGTGGCAACCGGCGACGGCAGCGCCAGCCTGCGCCACAAGTTCCCGAGGTTATAAGCAATCAGGCTCAGCCACAGCCGCACCTCGTTGGCGCGGAAGCGGTGACAGGAAAGCCGCGTCATCGCGACCGTCTGCTTGCCTTCCTTTATCCACTGTTCCGCTGTCCCGCGCTTGTTGTAGAAGCGCACCACCGCCCGGCTTGAAGTCCCAAGATTGGTCACGATGAACCCCACGCGGGGAAACAACTCCCCGCAATGGAACTCGACCTTCGCCACCACCCGCCGGACCGTCTTCCAACTCGCTGCCTGATAGAGAAAGCTCTTGTACCGGACTACTGGCTTGTAGCTCGGCCGTCCCACTGGCCGCGTCAACAACTCCGTAATGTTCCGCTGCAGGTTGTCGTTGGCGGGAAGGCGGATGGCGTACTTCACCGTCCGTTCTTCCAGCGCTTCATAGATCTCCGGCTTGGCAAAGGCGGCGTCGCCGCGGAAGACCACCTCTTTGCCCTGCGCCTGCTGCCGATCGATCTCGGGCAGCAGCAGTTCCTCCCAGCCGTCAGGGCTGTGGACGTTGCCGGGGCGCAACTTGGCGGCCAGGCAGTCGCCCTCGCGATTGAACAGTAGCAGCGGATGATAGCAGGTGGACTCGAAGTGTCCGTTGTAAGCACTGTGTTCCTGCCGGCCATAGACCGGGATTTCCGTGCTGTCCATATCAAGCACTACCCGTCGCGGTGAATCGATGGCTTCCGCCTTGGCGATCAACTCCCGGTTGAGCGCGGCCAGACCTGCGAGGTTTTCTTCTTGCGCCAGCACTTCGGTCTCGAACGACTGCAAGCGCGAGGTCAACGCTGCCCCACGCTCCCAGATCTTACGTGAGCCGATCAGCCGAAAGGTCGGATCCTGAGACAGCCGCTCAGCGTCGTTCACGTCCGCATAGCCTGCCAGTCGGCTGTAGACCGACTGCCGCAGCAAATCTGACAATGGCAACTGCACGTTCTTGCCGCGACGCGAATCGCTCAGATGTCGTTCCATGAGTTCGCTCAAGCCGAGACGTTCGTCCAGCTCGCGCACTAGAATCAAACCACCGTCGGAGGTCACTCGCGCGCCCTGGAAGTCGACCCGCCCACGTCACTCACACCCATTAGTTGAGTTTCATTCGAGTTGACGCAGGGTATTAGCTGCGCCCCTCAGATGTCAGATTTCGCACGGCTCTCACCGAGCTGTCTTACTGCTCGCCAATCGATCTTGGGCCCGGTTTGTCGAAGCGTCGGCCGGAATAGGGCGCGACCATCGATTTCGGGCTATGGATTCCGTACCCAAAATCCCAAGGCCGCACCGAGCGCAAGGATTAGGCGGAGCCAAGCGGCGTATATGGATATCATACCAAACAAATGCCGCCCTAAGCGCCAGCGGTGTTTTTCGCTCTTGATCTCGTCGTAATGAATTTTTGCAGAGGAGGCGCAACTTCTTTTGCGTTGGTGCGTCAAACCATCCATTCAGAACTGCCCAAATCGCTCGCAAGGGTCCGACTGAAATTCTGGTGCAGGGCGAACTAATGCTAAAGCGCGAAGTTGATGCATCGCTGTTTTAGATAAGTGTGCGGCAGGCTGTCTGGGGTCTTCCGAGAGCGTTTTTTCTCTTGAGGAGTGTCGTTATGAAGAATGTCGCGCGAGTCGTCCTGACCATCGCCCTCTTAGTTTCGACTGCTGCTTCGGTCCGCGCGTCATCGCGCCTTTCCGACGGCAGTCCGAACATGATCACGATGAATTTTCAGGACGTCGATATTTCCGTCCTGGCCAAGTTCATCAGTGAGATCACGGGCAAGAACTTCGTCCTGGACGAAAGCGTAAGGGGCAAGGTCAGCATCATTTC
>JBEKLA010000258.1:0-5731 GCA_050010455.1 Binataceae bacterium (SeqCode)
AACGCTCAGAATCGAGATACTCGACCTATCGAACCTCGAACCTGCACCGCTACAATCCACGCCGACACTATGAAAACAGCATAGAGCGCTGCCGATCACTCGTTTTTCCGTACCCTGCTAGTAGAGCAGAAAAAAGTAAATAATCAGTGCGGGCACTTGAGGATGCCGTCGGGCGGGCCGACGAGTTGCATCAGGTCCGCGTCAGGCGGAAATCCTCTGGGCAAGCGCCCTCGGCCGGACGGTATCGCCCAGACCTGGACGCCCAGATACGACGGCCATCCCTGCCAGTATTTGATCATAACGCGATGCAGACCCGCGCTCAGATGAACCGGCCTGGACGCGATACCCACTTCGCCGCCGTCGCCGCCGGAAAAATATGGGCGCCCTTCGATATTCACGTATTCGTCGCCAAACACATGGTTTCCCAGGAAGTCTTCATTCTCATTCACGAGCTTGCCGTCTATCCACACGGCTACGCCGTCGTCCGCAATCGTAACGATTGTGTAGGACTGGGCCGAGGGGACATCAAAGCCGCCGTCGTAACACACGCCGAACCACTCCGTGAGTTGCGAATAGCCGGGGAATCCGAGATTCCACTGGCGATCGGGTACGTTAATCACGGTGGTGTAGAACTCCAGTTGCAGGATTCGATTCGACGACTTGATCAGATTGACGGTGCCGGAAAGGCCTTGCACCCCTGCCGGATTGCGTATCGGCGTGAGCCGATACAGAAACGCGTGTGCCTTCGTGTTGGGATTCGCGGGACGGCACGTGCTGCCGAAGACGTTGGTCACGCACGGTCCCTGCGCGGTGAACGACGGCCCTCCTCCGCTGACGTCGCCCTCTACCTGAATCTGGTTGCTGATAGCGATCGCCGGAACACGCAAGGCGTCGCGCGATTTGCTCTCGGCGTCCTGCTTGCCTATCGCGGTGCGCACTCGCCCGGTTAGAACTATCGAGTTCGGCTTTCCCGAATCGCCGGTAAAGACTTGCGCGTTAACGTACGGCAGTCGATGACGGTGCAGATAACCGCTGACCTTGCGGCTCAGCGCGTCATCGACGGCGCCCGGCTGTTCGGCCTGCTGTAGCTCGAGGGTCGAGCGGCCGCGGACAGGTGATGGCGGAGCCGCGATCGGCGGCGGCGCTTCTTGTCCGAAAGGAGGCGCACCCTGAGCCAGCGCAAAATCCGGGAAACCGATCAGGAACAGGATCGCGGCGGCGACCACCATAGTTTCGCGCGCCGACAACAGACGCGGCCCCGATAATAATCTCAAGATCGTCCAGCGCATCCACTCGGCGGAAACTCTGAATGCCGCCTTTGAATTTAGGTCATTTGGAGTATCACTCTAATCCGCGTCGCGGGCTAGCCGCCGCGAAGATCTTCCGCCGGCGGTTTGCCGAGGGCGGATCCCCGTTCGCGCCCGGATTTCTAACCTGTTGATATCGTTGAGCGTTTGGCCGTGTTTTCGTCTTATCATCCCCTCCACTTTGCCGCAGTTGCACATTCGGAGATGTTGACGAATGGGTGTACAACAGTACAGACTTAGAAGAGACTCGGCTATGTGGACCACTATGAAAAAGAAACTGCCACGCTTGCGAAGCGATAAAGCAACCGAGGACTTTGTCGAAAAGGCCGATCTGACTGAGTACGACTTGTCCGCGATGCGGCCGATCCGCTTCGAGTTTCAGCCCAAGAGCGAGCGAGTTAACATGCGCCTGCCCCGGCAACTGCTCGATGCGGTGCGGGTCTCGGCGGCCAAGGCGGGAGTACCCTACCAGCGCTTCATCCGCCAGGCGCTGGAGGACGCGGTCCAGCGCAAACGCGCGTGACATAAGTTTAACGCTCTGAACGAGGCGCCCTCTAGTCCTCGCGAAGATCCTCCGCCAGCGCGGACGCGAGCGCGTCCTTTATCGGAGCGCGCGCCGCGAGATGCGGATGATCGGCTTCGATCGCAACCTTGCCCGCACTCGCGAGGCGGATAAACTCTTCCTGGCCTATCCCGCCGGCCGGGAATCGGATGAATTGCACGGCGCTGATTTGGTCGGATGAGATTTGGCTCGCGTCGAAACGTGCGCCGTGGCGCTTCTCGCCCAGCACCAACCATAGATGGCGTTCCAGGCCCACGATCGCGCGCAGCGCGGTGTCGCGCTCGGACGGCTCGCGATACTCAATTAGTAATGTCGCGGATAGCTCACCGGGTGCTGGCAGCAGCTCGTTGTAGGTATCAAGTTCGTGCTGAATCGCCTGCTCAGTGCTGACTGCCTCGCTGCGTAGAATTTCGTGGACCTGATACCAAAGGGTTTGGCCGTTCTCGAACAGAAACGTCAGATGCTCGCCGACGGGCAGGCGCCGGCGATCCTTTTCCGTCATGAACAGGGGGCGAAGCCTCGGGCGCACGCGCTCGTAATCCGCGAGCGGCAGCACTTCGGTCAGGGTCAGCGGTTTCACTGTTGCTCCTCCGTGGGAGATTCGGCGGGCGGTTTCACAGGATCGGGAAATCCGTCAGGTTCATAGGCTCGCGCCAGGATCTCGATCGGATGAATCGGGCGCGTGCCCAGCGCCTGCTCGAATTGCACCGCCGCCAGCGGACAATCCGTCGCCATCACCCGCGCCTCGACGCCGCGCATGCCCGAGAACGCCTTATCGCCCCATTTCTGCGAAAGATCGAAGAACTCCTTCTTCATTGCCCACGTGCCGTCGTGCGCCGTGCACGCGTCGACGGTGATTATCTCGGCCCCCGGGATCATCCGCATCAGATCGCGCGAGCGCGGTCCGATCCCCTGGGCCTTCAAATGACACGGCAGATGATAACCCACCCGTCCCGGAGTCGAGCGGAAGTCGCGATTGAACTTGTTCGCGCGCCGCAGTTCGTACAACAGCTCGTGAGTATCGGCTACCGCCGCGGCGAACTCGCGGACCTCGTCGCCCGCCAGCAGATTCGGATATTCCTTGCGCATCATCAGGGAGCAAGTCGGATTGATCGCCGCGATTCGATACCCCTGGCGAACCAGCGGCATCATCGAAGCCACGTTCGCCGCGGCCTGCTTCTGCGCGAACGCGACGTCACCGCCGTCGAGCGCCGGCATCCCGCAGCAATTCTGGCCGGGCGAGGCAATCGCGCATCCGTTCTTCGCCAGCACCGCGATCGCGGCTTTGCCGGGCGCGGGATTGTAGAAGTTGACGAAGCACGTATGGAACAGCGCGACCTTCGCCGCCGGCTCGGCGGGCGCCGCCGGCAATCCGACGCGTTTGAGCCAGGCCTCGAACGTCTCGCTGGCAAAATCGGGCAGGATTTTGTCGCGATGGATACCGAGCATCAGTTCCATCAGGCGGCGATGGAGCGGTTGATGGCAAGTCCAGTTCGCCAGACGCGGCGTGACGCTGCCCAGCTTGCCGAGCAGGTCCGGATTGCCCAGCATCCGCTCGCGCATCCCAACCCCTTGCTCCCGCGCTCGCACCGCCTTGGCGCGCAACACCAGGCGCGGGAAGTCGAGCTGAAACTCGTGGCCGTCGGCCGGAGTGTACGGGCATTTCACCTCGCATAGCTTGCATCCGTAACACAGGTCGACGACGCGCTCTTTCTGGGCGGCCGAAAGGGCTCGCACCTCGCCGTTGTTAGCGTCGACCGCCGCGAACAGTTCTGGAAACGACGGGCATAAATTGAAGCACAGCCGACATCCGTGACAGATGTCGAACACCCTCTCGATCTCTTGATCGAGGCCGTTGCGATTCCAGTACTTGGCCTCGGTGGAATTGTAGGAAAGGAATGGAGTTGGTTTTGATTCGATCCGGCTCATTGGATGTCCTCAGCCGTGCGCCATCGCCAGCGTGCGCGCTTGCAATGGCGTCGCGAACGCCCCCGCAAAGGATCGGTCGATTCGCGCCGTCAAACGAGCAGACGCCGGCCGCGCCACGCCCAACGCGCGGGGCGGCCGGCGCCGCGTCGATCTGCAACCGGGCCTGATTGGCGCCGGCTTCTGATTACGACAGGCTCTCGGCGGCCTTGGCGAAGCGGCCGGCGTGCGACTTCTCGGCCTTGGCTAGCGTTTCAAACCAATCGGCGATCTCGGCGAAGCCCTCCTCGCGCGCGACCTTCGCCATCCCGGGATACATGTTGGTGTACTCGTAGGTCTCGCCATGAACAGCGGACTTGAGGTTGGTAACCGTGTCGCCCAGCGGCTGATCCGTAGCCGGATCGCCGACCGTCTTGAGATAGTCGAGATGGCCGTGCGCGTGGCCAGTCTCGCCCTCGGCGGTATCGCGGAACAGCCCGGCGATCTCGGGCTGGCCTTCAACGTCGGCAACCTTGGCGAAATACAGATAACGGCGGTTCGCCTGGCTCTCGCCCGCGAACGCTTCCTTAAGATTAGTGTGAGTCTTGGTTCCCTTTAGTGACTTCATCGTTTCCTCTCCTCTGATATGAGTGCTATAGACGAATTAGTAACACTTTGCGAGCCGCGTGAGCCGCGGCGTTCCCTTACGGCCTTTTTCTTGCAGTCTTCGCACAACGCTTGAATCTCCAGCGACGCGCCCAGGAGCGTAAACTCACCCAGATCGGAGCGCCCTTCAAGCAAACGCTCGATCCCCGGCGCCTCGATGTCACGGATACGCCGGCATCGCACACACACAATATGATGATGCGGCGCGACGTTGCCGTCGTAGCGCGCGCTGTCATGCAGAATCGTGACCTTGCGCGCTTCGCCCGCATCGCACAGGGTTTCGAGCGTGCGATGCACCGTAGCCAGCGAAATATGCGGATGCTGTCTGCGGACCCGGGCGAAAATCGCGTCGGCGCGCGGATGGTCCGCGGACGCCAGCAGCGCCCGGATGATAGCCAGGCGCTGCGGCGTCACCGCGAGCCCCCCTTCGCGGCATCGCGCGGCGAATTCGGCCATCCGGCGCGCCGCGATCGCGGCACGCTCCTTTTCGCTTAGAAGGCCGAGTCCCATAACCAGATAGTAATCATTATCACTTGGTAGCCGCAAGCGTCAAGACCGGCTGCGCTTTCCGAGCTACTTTCAAAGCGTGCGAATTTCAGGGAAAGGGTGAGCTGATTGATAAGCTCGCCGAGGCCGCGGTCTGCGCGGCGCCGAGCGTGTCGGCGCCGGCACGATTCAAATGGCTTGGTTCATTCGGTACCGGCCTGAAAGCCGGTACCGCTCATTCCGCCAGTTTGTCTTCGTACAGCCGATCAAGCGTACGCTCCAGGATTCGCGTCCATTGCTCCATCGGCGTGGAGCCAAACATTTCCTCGTAGAGACGGTGAAAGACTTGGCAAACTGACCTGCGCAGTTCGAAATCCAGTACACTGCGGGCGCGCACGAGCATGATCAAACGCGCGATCGTTAAAGCCAGGTAGGCAACCGCGCAACACAAGATGGGCTTCGGAAGCTTGAATGCATCTCGGAATGTGTTGACGCTTTCGATCGCGAGGATCACTAATGCGAGGTTCGCGAAAAGATCGAGCAGGTCGGCGGACTGAAAAAACAAGCGCGGCCGTGTCCGTGCCGCATGGCATCCGGAGCAATTAATAGCTCTGGGCGTCGCCTCGGGCGATCCTTGGGGCTTCATCCCATACAATCCTTGGGGCTTCATCCCGTATAACAATCCTAACAGCCCGTGGTGAAAGTCAGTGGCTACTCGAAGGGATCGCCAGAATTGATTGGTAATACTACAATGTGTTGCATGGCGATGGGGACTGGGCGGGGTGAGCAAGGGTCGATGTGGGTA
>JBEKLA010000259.1:0-5651 GCA_050010455.1 Binataceae bacterium (SeqCode)
CTAGCGGTAACCAGCTTTGACGAGCTTGGCCACCCGCTCGACGTTCGACTTGTCGACAACGGTCGGGCCTGTCAGGAAGTAGTTGGCCTCCAGCAAGCCATACTTGATGTAGTGGGTTAACAGAAGCACAGGCATATAGCCGCGCCAGAACTGCTGCTGGTCGATCGTAAAGGCTTGTCGGCCGTCCTGGATGGCGGCGAGCGCCCCTGCATCGAGGTCATACCCGGTGATGATCAGGTCCTTCTTGCCGCTGTCCGCCTTGGCCGACAGCAAACCCGCGCTGATGTTGCAGACGCTTGTGGCGGCGGCGGTGTCCGTATTCTTGCGCAGGTAGCTGACGACCGCCTCGGACTCCTGGCCAGGATCCATCGAGGCCTCCAAGAAATCGGCATTGATTCCGGCCGCTTTAAGCGTCGCGATCTCTGTGTCGGCTCGGTCTCGGCAGTTGGAGTCGCCCGGCTGCTGGTCGTCGACGACGACGCGGCCCTTCACGCCCATTGCGATAAGGCGCTTGGCGGTCAGCGCGCCGCCGGCCTTCTCATCGGATCCAGTGCGGAACATGAAAAGGTCGTTGGGATCGCGGACCTGCGCGCCGGCTGGTGGCGCCGCAGCGCTGCCGAAGGCGATTCCGGCCTCCTTGGCGCGGGCCGCGACGTCGGCGTAGGCCGAGTCTTCCGCGAACGCGCAGAGCGCGATGCCATTGGCCTTCGCAGCGATCGCTTCTTCGATCTTTTGCACCTGGTTGGGTATCGTCAGTTGGTCCGGGTAAATATAGGTCACTTTGACGCCGAGATTCTTTCCGGCCTCTTCCGCGCCGCGCGCGAGATAGCCGTGGAACCCGCTCGGGGCCGCGCAGCCAACGAAATAGATCGAGATATTGTCCTGCGCCATTGCGGCGCCGCTCGACGCCGAAATGGCGAAGACCGCGCCGCCGATGGCGGCAAGGCTTCTAGCGCTGATCATTGTTCTTGCGGCTTGAAGGCAGAACCGTGATAGATTAGGTTTCTCAATCATCGCTTTCTCTCCCACTCCTGTTGCCAACGCTGCAAGCTTTGGCAGGTTTCTCCCTAGCAGCCTGTTGAAAAAGTGAAATCGGACCGGTTTTGATTCATGTTGAGCCCGTTTCGATTCTGCTTTGTTCTGGAACGTTCAGCGGACATCGGACTTTTTCAACAGCCTGCTAGGTAAATATGTAGTGCGTAGCACCACGATAGCGCGGCGATCAATTTATTCGCGGTAACTTCTCATCATGGTCGTGCTCTTGCGCTTATTGCTCGACTTTGAGGTTAAACTTCCCGGCGTCGACGGGTCTCGCCTTGCGGAAAGCGACTTCCTCGATTGGCGAGACACCAAGCGCAATGCGAGCCGCCGCGTCGATGTTGTGAATGATGTCCGAGATTTCCTCAGCAGTGTGCTCGGGATGCGTGGCGACCATGATCGTGCAGTCGAGAATCTCGAGCGACTTCGAACACATGTCTCTTGAGTAGGTCTTCCGGCATTCAGCGTTCGCTGGCATGTTGAACGGGTTCATCGCCGGATGCGCCGCTCCGGCACCCACCAATACCTGGTCCCACTCGGTGTAGGTGTGGCGGCCAGTCTTGCCAATGATCACGCTTGGGCACAGGGCGACGAAGCGCTTGGCCACGTCGGGCGATGGCAGGCTGTACATGACCTGTGTGGCGCAATCATAATCCGGGCTGTTCATTCGCACCGACTTGAGCCCGAGATTACCGAGCGAGCGCGTCGCCTCGAGGATCGCCCTCTTTTCGGCGCGCATCGCGCGGATCATGCCGTCGATGCGATCGAGCTGAACGTTGAGCATGGCGCCCATCAATTCGGAAGCCCGAGCGCCGTTGCTCGAGAAAGGCTTGACCGCGTCGTTACGGCCCTGCCAGTAGAAATGGCAAGGATCGATGGCGCAACGTGCGCGCTCGGCGAGCGTGTCGTCGTTGACCGCGACGCCACCGCCTTCGCCGCACGTCATGTTCTTGTAATAGTTGAAACTAAAGGCGCCGATATGCCCGATGGCTCCGAGCTTGCGGCCCTCGTAACTGCCGCCAACGCCTTGGCAGGCGTCTTCTATGACGATCAGATTATGCCGCTGAGCGATCGCCATGATGGCATTCATATCGCAGGCCGCGCCCCACATATGGACGGGAATGATGGCGCGAGTGCGCGGACCAATTGACGCCTCGATCGCCTTTGGATCGATCGTAATGGTGTCGTCAATGTCGACGATCAGCGGAATGGCGCCGACGGACAGGACGGAGGTCGCAGTCGCCATGTAGGTGTGCGAGGGAATGATGACTTCGTCGCCGGGACCAAGCCCTACGGCGGTCATCGCGGCAGCGAGAGCGTTGCTGCCGCTTGCGGCGAGTGCGAAATGTTTGACGCCTAGATACTTGGCGTAGCGCTCCTCGAAACGTTCGCACTCGTGGCCGACGCCGTAGCGAAAAAGCGCGTTGGCGCGGATGACCCGCGTGATCGCGTCGATCTCCTCTTGTCCGACCTGAAACATGGAATGCCTCCCTACCGGCCCGGCGACACTTAGCGACAATTGTCACGGTAGCATCGGAATGGGTCTATCAAAAGAACCGCTTTGGCATCGGTAGATGGAACCGCTTTATCGCCGCGCCGGCGCGGGGCCTGCGTTACGAGCAGCGCGGCGTCAGACGATTTCAGACGTTCGGCGCCGCCCAGCTTTCGGCTGCTCGATGTCCCGAAACGTTTCGCGTAGCGTAACAATTGCCTTGGTGATTTCCTGCTCGTTCAAGGCGGCATAACCGAACAGGATGCCGTGACCAGGAGAATCGCTGAAGTAGTTTATCGATACGGTTTGCAGATCTAGTCCGCGTCGGGCAGCCGCCTCGGCGACATCGTGATCATTCATCGATGCCGTCAACCGCCCAAACAATTGCGTGCCTGAATCATTTTCCTCAATCTGAATCCAGGGAGCGAGGTGGCGCCGACAGGCTCGCAGGAAGTGATCTTGCCGGCGCGCGTAGAGGCGACGCATTCGCCTGAGGTGATTGGCGAAATGCCCCTGCCGAATAAATTCGGCGACTGCGGCCTGCAGCAAGGTCGGAGCGAATTGACCAGTGACGCTCATCGCGCGATCGAAAGAAGCCGACAGTTCGCGCGGAACAACCACGAAGCCAAGCCGCAGCGACGGAAACATCGTCTTGCCGAATGTGCCGACATAAATCACGCGATCCGAATGAGCCAGGCCGCGCAGCGCGGGAACCGGGCGACCGCGAAATCGATATTCTCCGTCATAGTCATCCTCGATAATCCAGGCCTTGTGGCGCTCGGCGAGGCTCAGCAAGCGCAGGCGCTCCTCCATGCGCATGATCGCGCCAAGCGGCCAATGGCACGACGGCGTCACATAGATGAGGCGAGGCGGCGGGAGGTTGGGATCGTCGAGATTCCACCCGGCCCGGCTGACCCGCAACGGCCAGAGCCGAGCGCCGCTGGCGAGCAGCGCTCCCCGAGCGCCTATATATCCCGGCTCTTCCATCCAGACGTTGTCGCCCTCGTCCATCAGGATGCGCGCGATGAGGTCGAGCGCGGCTTGCGCTCCGGTCACGACGACGACTTGATCTGCTACGCATTCCACGCCGCGGGCGATGCCGAGATATTCAGCGATTGTCTGGCGCAGCCAAAGATTTCCAGAATAGTTTTGAATCTTCAGCAGGTCGTCATCCTGTCGTCGTGCGATTTTGGCTAACAAGCGCGACCAAATTGTAAACGGGAATGTTCTTGTTTCAGGCACGCCCGGATAGAGCGACAATCGCCCCGGCGTCCGGCAAGCCTGCGACTGGCTGGCGATCAGTTCGCCCCGACGCGAAGGTTTGAATTGCGCGGCAGAGGATTTCGTCGGGCGCCCTTGTTGCGGCTTCAGCAAGGGAACGACGAAGGTGCCGGAACCTGAACGCGCCTCGACGTAGCCCTCGGCGAGAAGCTGATCATAGGCCGACAGCACGGTATTGCGGCCAACGCCTAAATGCTCCGCGAGCAGACGGCTGCCGGGCAGATTGGCGTTGGCGGCGAGGCGGCCATCGAGGATATACTTGCGAAGAGCAGCATAAATTTGCCGATGCATCGGCTCGTCGTGATCGCGTTCGAGCAGAAGGTCAAAGGGCAGGCTTGTCCGGTTCGCCATGCGCGGCCCCGCGTTACAACTCGCAGTGGGAATGACCAATGGTACCGCGAAGTCCGTGGTTTGAGCAAAAGAAGCGAGCAATTACCCACCCCCAGTTTTTGAGCGACGATTTCGCGGTTTGCGCCGGGCTCAAGCCATGGTGGTGACGACGACGGTAAAGGGGTTCGCGCCTTTGAGCCTTGCGGTGGGTCTGCCTCAAAGTCTGTGATCGATAGGCAGATGGAGCGGCAACATCCTGGCGCGAAGGAGTTCGGCGCTTGCGCGACCATACATGGCTCGCTTGAGGGTTTTTAGCCGCATCGCCCGTGGCTCCGCCGGCGCTCCTGCGCCGATTTCGACCCTCGACTCTAGCCGTGGCTGGATGAATGTTGGGGACGCGGAGCCTACGGTACCGCAAAGACAGCTTGGGTTTGGTCTGCGGCTCGTAACGGGGAGACGGCCACAATGAGGCGTGCCTATCCGGTTCAGACAGACACCCGCTACATATAGGGCGGCTGGTAGCCCGCACCGACACCGCCTGATTGGCGGAATGGCGGCTTTGCGCAATAGAAATGTCGAAACAGACATTCGCTCCTGCATTAGCGTCGGGGCAGCTCTCGACCCAAAGCCGCCGTTCAGTTGTAGGCCACAGAAAAACAATAACAGCGGCGGATGCTGTGTTTGCGCGTGCGACTGATAGCAGCTTGCGTTAGCGAGATTTCATTGCGGGTTGTCAATATGGAACCAAATAAACAGATCACAGCGGTGATATTCTCTGCTTTCGTCAAGTGCCCAACGAAAGCCTACCTGCTTGCGTCTGGTGAACACAAGCCGGACACGTACTTCACCGAAGTGATGACGCGAGTTTCGTCGGCCTACAAGAACATTGCCAGTCGTCAACTGCCACTCGGCAGTGGGAATGCCGACATTTGTCGTTTCGACCAGTTGTTGTGCGATCAAGAAGGTGACAATACTCACTATCACGTCGATTGTGAAACTGCCGTATATGACTTGTCGCGAACCAAAAGAGCCGGTTACGGAAGCCATGTCCTATCTGGAAACACGATCCCTATCCTTTTCGTGCCCTGGGAAAAGCCAGACCCTTCTGACATCTTGCTAACTTGTTTTGGTGCGCTCGCGCTTGCTCAAGTTATTGGGAAAATGCCTACCAGTGGGACTTTGATCTACGGCGATAGTTGCCGCCTTAAGACGGTGAATATTGAGAGCCACGTCACGCGAACGCGGCAGATCATCGACGCGATAATGGCTCCGTGGCGCGAACAGAAACCACCCGCCGACGTTCTGAACCGGCATTGCGCCGTCTGCGACTTCCAACCGAGATGTAGGGGCGTTGCGATTGAACGCGACGATCTCAGCCTGCTTACTGCTATGGCTCTAGTAGCGTTACGTTGGGGCTGTGATATTCTGGCAGAAATGCTGGAGTTGTGGCCATGGATCGGAAGACGTTTTTGGGATGGGTCAGCCAGGTGGATGATCTTACGGAGGCGCA
>JBEKLA010000260.1:0-5594 GCA_050010455.1 Binataceae bacterium (SeqCode)
TATTACGTGGAGTGAGCAAAGGTTTCGAGAGACTACCGGTGGATCAAATTCCTTACGGTTCTGCTGAACAGCCGCTAGCCAAATGTTTCCCTCAAATACATGAGGAAAATATTCGGAGCGCTTCTCATCGAGAAGCTTTGTCTCTGCCTCCCAATAAAGCCAACGATCGTCGAAAGGTCGGTAGCAGTACCGGACCACATTTTCCGGCCGGAAGCCTCTTTGTATGAGATAACGGCGCGTCTTCTTGGCGTCGAATCGTGTAGCGTTCGTTATGGCTGAGGGAACAACCGCCCGAAGCTCCTGGTCTGAAAGCGTCGGATCAAAATATTGCTTCATCCGACCAATAAGCCGCTCTTTATCGATATCCACGACAACGTCATCGCGGCTGGTCTTCACGCCGGGGAAAGAAACCGGGAACAGCTCTGGCAGCAGCGGCCACGAAAGATAGTTGCTTTCGACAACGCCGGGCTGAAACGGCAGTCCGAGTTCCAACGCGGGACGCAGTTCTTCGTATTCGACAGTGAGATTCTTTTCGGCTTCGTCGAGGAGTTGCGCTCGTTTCCCTTTGCCCCAGAGATTGCGGAAACCTACGCTTTGCGTACCGCTCGATTTCTCGCGGCGCGTGAGCAGAGCAATCGCGGTCCCCACCTGAATGCCCTCGCGGTTGAACTCAGTCGACATTATGCTTGGGTCCGGCTCGCCTTCAGGCGTCAGCTTGCCGGTCTTGTACTTGTCCCCGTTCAGGCAGTCGATCCAGATCCGGTCGAACCGCTCCAGATAGCGTTCGCGCATACCTGTGAAGGAAAGGCCATCAAGCCATGAGTAGTTTGAGATGAGACAGACAATCCCACTGCCGGTCTTTTCGACAATGCGCCGCTCTGCCATGCGGTAGAAGCGCACGTACAGGTCGTTCAGTCCCTGGCCCTGCGGCTGGGCGGCGCGCTTCGCGGTTCGATATGCCTGCGACAGATCGCGCTCCTCCTCAACCGCGAGTCCGGCAAAACCGTTGTACGGCGGATTTCCCAATATCACGAGGATTGGCTTGGCCTGCTTCACTCGTTCGGCGGCATCGCGCTCTTGCAGAAGTTCGGGAAACGCCAGCAGCATCTGCGGCTTTGAGCCGTCGGGCGGTTCCCATCCGGTGAGGGCATTGGTCAGATAAACGCCGGCTCGCTCTTTCTTGGCGTCCGAGAAGGGCGCGCCCAGCGATTGGACCAGTAGCCCGATTTGTAAATGCGTCACCACAAATGGCGCCGGTAAAATCTCGAAGCCGAACACGCGCTCCATCGCCGCGTGCTTTATCTCCTGCGCCGTGAGCGCGTCGCCGCCCTTTTCGCGAAGGGTTTCCGCGATCCGATTAAGGACCTCGATCAGGTAGGAGCCCGTGCCGCAGCAGGGATCGAGGACATAGACATTTTGGGGCCGCAAGTCCTTCCGCAAGACCGAGTTCGTCACGTAGCACGCGGTCAACGCGAGCGACCATGTAGCGTACGACCTCGCGCGGCGTGTACCAGACGCCAAGCTGCTTGCGCAGTTCGGGATCGTAGGCTTCGAGAAAAGGTTCGTAAAAGTATTGGACCGCATGGTGCTCCTCGAAGGCGGTGAAAAATGCGGCGCGGTCAACCCGATTAAGGACAGCTCCCGTCCAGTCGAGGATCTCTGAAAGCCCAAGCTCGCCAAGCGAACCCGGATAGCTCACCTGATGGAACAATTCCGCCAAGACCGGCACACGCAGATAGCTGCCCGTATGGACCCAGTCGAATCGCGCCCTGCGATCGGATGGCGGATGGTCGTGTGTCCAGAGTACCCATGCGGAAAAAACGCCGTAAAAAAGAGTCTGAACTAGCGCGTCGAGCGAAAGAAATGCTCGCCCCTCTTGTCTTCGAATTTGATACCGAGCGCCTCTTCGAGGGCGCTCCGGATGGCTGAGAGAGCAGGCACCTGGCTCTTCTGCTCGACGCGCCTGAGCGCTTCGCGCGCGTACGAGGCCATGAACCAAGCCACATCCTTGGGCGTCGCCAGCGACGCGGCATGAAGCATCACGCGCTTGAGGTACTCAACGAAACGCTCACCTTGCTCCTCAGCGGTTTTTCGCGGATGCGCCGCCGCGGCCCAGAATGCCGATTCGTTCTCCGCTAAACGGTAGGTCTCCAATTTGACCGGATTGCCTTCGGCGTCCTGGCCGATGGAGACAAAGTCGCGGAAGTTGGTGACCAGAACCTGCCGGTACGCGCCCCAATACTTCGAGACCTGCTTGCCGTCGGCCGTGACCCACGCATCGTCACTGGCCGGCTTCGCCTCGATAACGCCGCGCGCAGGTTTCTGGCCTGGAAGCGGTTCGGCCTCTGACGGTCTCTGGAACTGGTCCGGCGTGAACAGTCCGCCGTCGGGAATCCCGGCGCCCTGGTTCTTCGGATTGAGGATGCAGCGGACTCTCGGCTTGAGCTGGCTGCCGACCTCATTCAGAAGGTTCGACAGCGCCGAATAATAGGAGACCTCAGGAGCCGCTGACCCGGAGGAGCGGATGCGGCTCAATTCGCTGAGATAGCTTTCGAGCGGATTCAATTCAGTACAAGAAGTTTTTCTCTTAACGCATCATTCTCCGCCTCGGCAGCCTAGCGATGCTCCGAAATCAGGACGCCCTTGGCGCGCAGCTCCTCGATTTGCGCTTCGCTATAGCCGAGTTGCTGCTTCAGGATATCGGCGCCTTGCTCGCCCAGCAGCGGCGCCTGGATATCGGGCAAATCCGGGAAGGCCGAGAACTTGAGCGGGAAGCCGGGTATCGTCAGCTCGCCCAGGATCGGATCGGGAATCGTGCGCACCATGTTGCGCGCCTTGAAGTGGGGATGGGTCAGCGTGTCGACGATCGACATCACCGGCGCCGACGGAACGCGGTTCTCCTCCAGCACCTTCAGCACCGCCTCGTCGTTGGGCATCGCTTGCATCCAGCCCTCGATTATCGCGATCAGCTCTTTCTGATTCTTGGCCCGGTCCGGACCGGTGGCGAAGCGTGGGTCGTTGACCAGTTCCGGCCGGCCGAGCGCTCGCGTCAGGCTCGGCCACTGCCGGTCGAGCACCAGCATCGCGATCCACCCTTGAGGCGCCTTGTAGGCTCCGCACGGGCAGACCAGCGGATGATGCGACCCCATGCGCATCGGTATGTATTGCCCGCCGCTGACCGAGTGCGCCTGGAGACTGATTTCGTGCATATGGTAGAGCGCGTCGACCATCGCGAGGTCGATCCACTGCCCCATTCCGGTCTTTTCGCGGTAATAGAGCGCGTAGCCCAGCGCGCCGAACGCGTGAACCCCGGAGTTTACGTCGGCCATTCCCAGACCGACGAACGTCGGAGGCCCTTTCGGGTCGCCGGTCATGTGCATGATCCCGGAGAACGCTTGCGCGATCAGATCGTAGCCGACCTTATGGGAGAGCGGTCCGCGGCGGCCGAACGCCGAGATCGAGACCATGATGATTCGGGGATTGATCTTCTTGAGCGATTCATAATCGAAGCCCCGCTTCTCCATCACTCCCGGGCCGAAATTCTCGGTCACGACGTCGACGGTCGCAACCAGATCGCGCAGCAGCGCCATCGATTCCGGCTTCTCGAGGTCCAAACACAGGCTCCGCTTGCCGCGATTCTGCTGGACGAAATAACCGCTGCGTCCGTTCTTTACGGCCGGCAGCAGGCGCGTGGGATCGCCGATCGGCGATTGTTCGACCTTGATGATATAGGCGCCCATCTCGGCCATCAGCCGGGTGACCGTCGGCCCCGCGAGATATTGGGTGAAGTCGAGCACCCGGCAATCCGAAAGCATCAGGGGAAGCTTCTTGGCGTCGTCCATTTTCTCCCTCTCACGAAGCGTGTCTATGCGGCCGTGCTGTACCACCAGCGGGCCAAAAAAGCGAGCGATTATCGATGGCGCCGGTCGGCGTCGCCGTCGCGAAGCCCTTGCGCGGAGGCAATCCGTGCCCGATTGCGGCTACGTCCCTCACCTCTTTTCAGGTATTCCTAGATGCGTTAGTAGATGGCCATATGGTGTCCCGCGGAGTAAGGGCGACGTATTACTTTGTAATGCGTGGTCCGATGTGGCTAAGCGGTCGTTACTATCGTTACTTCCGCCAGCCGTCGGAACCGATTAGCGTGCATCTCGGTCCCGGACAACAAGAGCATCGGCAACTCGAAGGTTGGGTCAGCCTCGACGCCAACATCATCTCTGCGCGACCAACCGTATGGGCAAACCTGCTTGACGGTCTGCCGTTCCGAGATGGTTCGGTCGCGAGGTTCTATAGCTATCATACGATAGAGCACTTGCCCGACATCTTTCTTCCAAAGTTGTTCCGCGAGCTCCATCGTTGTCTCGTGCCAGGCGGCGGTTTTAGAATCGGCGGTCCCAGCGCAGAAAACGGCGCCAGAAAACTTCTCGAGGGCGATGCCGGATGGTTTGGAGATTTTCCCGACCGACGCCGAAGCGTTGGCGGCCGCTTTACCAACTTCATTCTCTGTCGGAATGAACATCTGACCCTGCTTACCGCGTCGTATCTTGAAGAGCTTGCTTCCGACGCCGGCTTTACAGACATCACGTTCCCGCTGGTGACGGGAGAAAGCGCAATAGATCCTGACGTGCTGCCAACTGAAGACGAATCAGATCTTGCGTGTCCTCACACAGTCATCATCGAGGCCCGCAAGCCGGCTTGAACCGGTGAAGCGAGAATCAACCTCATCATCCTGACAGACAGTCGTTCCGTTGGCGCGCCCGGAGGGATTTGAACCCCCAACCCTCGGATCCGAAGTCCGATGCTCTGTCCAGTTGAGCTACGGGCGCGCACGCGCCAAGGTATTCGCAAATGGGGGCTTTCTCAAGTATCGGCCCGAGCTGCGATGAAGGCCCGCGGCGTCTCCGTCGGAAGCGGGCTTGCCCAAATTCGAAGCAAGAAGTAGGTACAGGGCTAGCGCGTGAATAAGGGAGGATCTGGATGGAAACGCTCAAGGACAAGGCTTGCATCGTGGGCGTGGGTGAAAGCGCGTTCACCCGCGGCTCGGGCAAGACCGAACTGGCCCTGATGCTCGAAGCGTCGGTCAACGCGATTCGCGACGCCGGACTCGCGCCCCATGATATCGACGGGATAATCGGACCGCCCGCCGGCGCCTACGCCGAGTATTTCGCCGCCAACCTCGGAATCGAGGACCTGCGCTACGCCTCCACTGTGCTGATGGGCGGCGCCAGCCTGGTCGCCTCGTTGCAAACCGCCGCGATGGCGGTCGCCTTCGGCATCGCACGCCACGTGCTGATCCCGATGGGATGGAACGGCTATTCCGCGAATCCGGTGCGCGGTGGCGCCCCTCGCGCGGGCGAGGCAACCGTGCCGCCGCAGTTCCCGCTCGGCCCCACCGTCGCATCCTATTATCTCCCGTACGGAGCGACGGTACCGGTGCAATGGTATGCGTGGATCGCCACCCGCCATCAGCAGCTCTACGGTGTCCCGGCCGAATCGATGGGCGCGATCGCGGTGGCTGAGCGCAAGCACGCGCAGCTCAACGAGAAGGCACTGATGCGCGGGCGGCCGCTCACGATGCGGGATTACCTGGAGTCGCG
>JBEKLA010000261.1:0-5585 GCA_050010455.1 Binataceae bacterium (SeqCode)
CTGCTCGCGTCTACTGGGTTGCTAGCCGCAACGTTGTCCAGCAGCAGGATCGCGCCCTGAGCATCCACCGGCTCGCTGAAGGTCCAGGTGGGGCTGGGGTCGTTCGCCCGGATTACATGCCAGTAGAGCGATTGCCGGGTCGACGGGCTGCTGTCGTCACGGATCAACGTCCAACCTGCCGGTGCCGCGATATTGGGCTTCGCGCCGCTGTAACTCATCACGTCAGCGATTCCCAACTGATCGGGTTTCGCCTTTGAACTGTCGAGGGTCAGACTCGTCGTCGCCTTTGCCAGCGGCGCTTGCGCAAACGAACCCACGCTCGCCCCACCGACCGTGTTTTCGGCGCTTTCTGGGGGCGCATAATTGCGTGCCGCCGGCCGGGTGTCTTTCATCATTGTCGTGGTGTCTTTCCGTTGATTCTCGGGCACAGAGCCAGCTTTCCCCGATAGCCCGGCTGACCGGGTTTCATGAGTACCGCTTAGATTGTGCCACGCCGCCGACGCGGGCCGCTCAAAAAGTTGCCAATACCGCAATGCGCCGGGAATGGCGATCGCCGCACCGAGAACGACCGCCGGCACATAGCTGAGTAGCAAAGCATAATGGATTGGCCACGGGCGCCGGATCGAACGCAGCCCCTCGACTGACGCGATCGCGAGCCACGGCAAGAACGGCACCCAGTAGCGCGGGCCATAACATGTACCCGGTCCAAAGCTGTCGAGCGAAAGCAACACCATGTAGAGCGCCGTGGGAACCGCGATTGGTCGCAGGACCGAAGATTCGCCACCCCAGGGCAGCAGCGCTAATCCCAAAGATATAAGTGCGACGATCGTCCACGGGGCGAAGTTCAACAGGCCGTGGCTCGGTCCCAGCAACGCTTCGAATAACGGCTGAAAGCTACGGACGGGAACCAGACCCAGATTGCCAGAGATTACCGCTGTCCGGGCAAGCCAGTAGTTGAAACTAACCAGCGCCGTGGCGCAAGCCGCGAGCACGGCCAACATCTCTGCGGCCTCGCCCCATCGACGCGCCCACATCCGCTCCATAACCAGGCCCGCTCCAGCCAGTGCGAAGGGTGGCTTGAAAACTGCTGCTGCACCTGCCGCCAACGCGGCAACCTTTGGACGGCCTGACTCTAACGCCAATAGTGCAAGCGCAAGCGAAAGACCGATCGCTGGTTCTGAGTAAAATGACCGGCTATAGGCGAGCCATGGGCTGGCTAAGCTGAGCACCGACGCAGCGAGGAGCGCAAGCCCGCGCCCCATTCCGATCTTGCGGGCAACCAAGTAGGTGACCAATGCGCCCGACCATGAGATCAGGACCATAACCAGGGAGGCGTCGCGTGCGAAGTCTCGTAACTGAGGACGAAACGGCGCGAGGAAAGCGGCCAGCAGCGCCGGATACGCCATTGGATGGGCCGACACCTCGTAAACATCAGGGGATGGAGCAGCAAACTCAGGATCGCGGGCAAAATAGCTGGCGTGCCGCCCAGTGCGCCGGTTCACGAAAATAAAGTGATGGTCGCCGAGATAGTATCCCGCTGGATTATGGGCGTAGGCGTCCCCCAGTTCGAGCTGGTGATAGAACAGGATGGCATCTAGCACGAGGAGATATTGAGGTTCGTCGCCGGATTCAGGCCTGGGTGAGACGATCTTGATTTCCGGGCCCGCGATAACCTCCAGTCGGGTAACCGCCCACATCGCACAAAGCAGGGCCACAAAAAAGCAGTAGACCGCCGTCCGCTTGGCGCCTAGCTGTCTTATCGGGAATCTCCTCTTTGACTTTCCAGGTCCAACTATTTCCATAGATCAAACGGCTTTCCTCGGCAAGATTTTATCCAATTTTGCTCCGCATGGTTCCCAGCACTGCGGGAAGAGACCGGCTTCGCGTCTGCCAGACGGCCGAAGATGCGGTTTTCCCCATCGATTTCGGCGACACTTCTCCCTGCGTCTCCCGCGTCGTCATCGAAAATTGCTCCACTCTGCGCCTCGCCTTATCCCGTCGGTATCAGCGCTACACTTTTCCGACAGGGACGGTAAGGTGATTTGGTCAGCGCCGCCACGCTAAGAAGGCCGAGCAAACCCCATTAGCACCGCATCGACGAGGCGCTCGACCCGCCATTCCTGAATCCAGCTATAGAAATTGTCGGGGTCTCACATCGACGTCACCGCGGCGGAATCGTGACGCTAGTAGAGCGCCTCTGTGAGCTGGTGCCGGTCCGGGTGGTGATGGAAGCCGCCGCAGGCTACGAACTGGCAGCGGCGACCGATCTTCGCCAGCGCAACCCCGACCCCCCGGGTGGATTTGCGCGCCGGGTCGGACAACTGGCCAAGAGCGACTCGCTCGGAGAGCCTGCGCCAGGGCGACTTTGGGTATATCGGCCCTTGTTATGCTTCGGTCTATCGCATCCTCCCCAACACGAGTCGTCCAGCCCCCGGGCTTCCGGCGAGACGCTTCGATAAATATGAGTTGCAACCTAAAAGCTTGGTGCCATAAGATGTGGTATATGGCACGAACTAATGGTACGAAACTTAGGATTGATAAGTCGGGGCGGATAGTCTTTCCGAAGCCTCTACGTCAGCGTCTCGGGCTAAAACCGGGCACGGAACTGGAGGCTGTGGATCAGGCGGGCGGCGTGTTGTTGCGTGCGATCGAGCAGCGGCCAGCAATGGCGATGATCGATGGACTGTGGGTGCACCGGGGCGTGGCGCAACCGGGTGCGAACTGGGATCGCGTGTTGCAGGCGGTGCGCGAGGAGCGGATCGACTCCGTTTCGAAAGCGTAGGCGGTGAAGGTTTTCTTCGACACGAGCGTTCTGGTGGCCGCGTCGGAAGAGAGCCATCCGCATTACGCACAGGCTTGGCCTGCACTGCGGCGGGTGGCGAGTCGAAAGGACCAGGGGTTCATGAGCGTTCACTCGATCGCCGAAGTCTACGCAGCGCTCACGCGCCTGCCGGTGCAGCCGCGGATTCACCCGGCGGAGGCGGCGCGCATCATCACTGAGAACGTTTTGCCGCACTTCGAAATGGTGCCGATCGGCAAGAAGGATTACACCGAAGCGCTCAGGCGAGTTAGCGATGGTGGATGGATCGGAGCAAAGATTTACGACGCGTTGCTGATAGGTTGTGCGGTCAGGTCTGAAGCTGATCGGATTTACACATTTAATCTCACGGATTTCCGCCAGTTGGCGCCGAATCTTGGAGAGAAAATTTGCGCCCCATAATAGAGTTGTGGCTCCTCAGAACCTGCTCGAGGCTGCGGCGCTTGAGGCGTTCGGCGCGGTAGCGATCGAAGTAATCGGTACCGAGTTCGCGATAAGTGGTAGGTTGTGCCATCAGGTGGTAAGCGATCTCGAGAACATGACGGCCGACCGCGAGCACTGCCCGTCCATGTCGGTGAATCGGATATCGTCGCCAGCCCCGGGCTGCACGATCCTATGCGCCGGCCAACTGGGAACGCCTGAACAGGCTACGGCAGCAGTACGATCCGGAAGGACTATTTCACGGTCATTTCACGTCAGTATGAATTTTCCCATTAAGTTCGACCTCAACTCAGGGTATCAGCCATTTCGGAAGCATTCGGCGCGGCGCTGGGCTGCTTGGGCGCTTTTGTCGCCCTTGATCATCGTGACTACACTAGTTTGAATGTGGTCATGGACGTCCCGGTTCGCGAGTTCAAGGCCAAGCTATCGCGCTATATCCGTCGTGCTCGCGAAGGAAAGGACGTGGTGATCACTTCGCGCGGGATTGCGATTGCGCGCCTCATCCCCGCCGCGGAGCAGGCGCCCCGCGCGAAAGGAGCGACGAAGAGTTGCTCCGGCGCCTGAGCCTGATCCCCGGGATTCAGCCCGGAGCCGGCGGAAAGCCCAGCGGGACAGCACGACCGCCCCGCACCGGGCGCGGCCAAAAGAGCCTTTCCGAGCTGGGTGATCGAGGGCCGCCGCTGAATCGCGCGCTGCAACGCCACCGCGGACTGCTGACTCGCTTTGTTCGCGGTCATTAGAAATATTGAATTGAGATATTTGACCGAAATACCGGATGGGAAATCTGATGGAAGCAATCTCCTTGAAACTCCCCTATCTTAGCACGGCTAATTTGACTGGTTGTCGACTATCTAGTAATACTGTTTCGCTTTTCTTCGTTTGGTCTGAGCCTCATCAACATAGAGCGGGACCGGCGAAGCAAAGGCACTCAGGCTGCGCGGCTTTTAGGCCGCGGAAGACATGAGCTATTGCGGTAATATGTGCGCTCGCGAACCCGGGGGGGGATCGAAAGATGATGTCGAGGGCTGACGTCGAACTGTATCGGTGGAGCCATCCTGGGGACAGGAATGAAGAAGAACGGTCTTGGGTTGTGCGATCGCAAACAACTATCAGCCGCCTTTGTGCGGCCGGCTTTGCTGGCTATCCTGCTGCTCGTGCTCGTGCCGATCTGCGTGGTAATACTTAATCCCGCTCCGAAGGCATCGAATACCATAACCGTCGATACGCTTGACGACCCGGGCAATCCGTCCGAGTGTAGCCTGCGCGCCGCGATCAACAACGCTAACAACGAGACCTCGGATTCCAACAGCACCTGCGCCGCCGGTACCGGTAACGACGCGATCGTTTTCAGCATCACCGGCACGATAGGGTTGACCGGCGCGCTTCCGGCGATCGCGAACACATTAACAATCGATGGCAGCGGGCAGTCGATCACCGTCGGCGGCGGCGGCGCGTACCAAGTTTTCTATATAGACTCCACCGCCACGGTTACCTTGAAAGACCTGACGGTCACTAACGGCTATGCGTCTGCATCGTCGCTCGGCAGCGAATTGGGCGGCGGAGCGTATAACAATGGTACGCTGACGGTCAGCAATAGCACCTTCTCGACCAACTCGGCTTTAGTCCAGGGCGGCGCAATCTATAACGGCAATGCGCTGACCGTCACCGACAGCACCTTTACCGGCAACAGCACCGGATCGTCGGGCGCGGGGGGCGCAATCCTTAGCGACGGCACGGAATCGATTACCAACAGTACCTTCTCCAACAACTCGTCAGGGCATGGTGGCGCGATTGTCAGTTACATTTTCGACACGGCCACGATCAGCGACAGCACCTTCTCCGGCAACTCGGCGTCCTCCGAAGGTTACGGCGGCGCCATCGTCAGCGCGGGCGCACTTTCGATCACCAACAGCACTTTCTCCGGCAATTCGGCGCCGGTTGGCGGCGGCATCTATTACGATGTCTTCGGCGCACTCACGATCGCGAATTGCACCTTTTCTGGCAACTCGGCCACCTCGGGAGGTGTGATCAGCGGTGGCGGGCACGGCGAGGAACCAACGATCATCAACAGCATCCTGGCTGCCAGCACATCCGGCGGTAATTGCCTCGGCGGTGTCAAGGATGGCGGCTACAATATTTCCGACGACCATAGCTGCTATTTCACCGGTACCAGCGCCAGCGGTAAGACTATCGGCGACAATGTAAATCCTCTGCTCGATCCCAGCGGGTTGCAGAATAATGGCGGCCCGACCGAGACTATATCGTTGCAATTGACCAGTCCGGCTATCAACGCGATTCCGGTCGCGGATTGTCCGGCAACCGACCA
>JBEKLA010000262.1:0-5568 GCA_050010455.1 Binataceae bacterium (SeqCode)
CGCGCGACCAGAATCGCCAAATAAAACTGTCCGGTGATACCTTCGGCGACCGCCGCGTAGCGCGTTTGCAGAGTGAGCGGAAGGATGTCGCCAAACCCGACGGTCGAAAGGGTGGTCAAACTGAAGTAGAGGAGGACCGGGAAAACCTGCTGCTCAGTAGGCGAGCCCGAATTCGAAGCGCCGAAACTGCCGAGGCTAAAGGCGTGCGGCTGCACTTGATAAATTACAATGTAGAAAAGTCCCCATGTGAGTCCTATCAGCAAATAGATTGAGATCGACCAGCTGATGGTTTCCCTCGTGATCTCCTTTTGCCTGAGCACTCCGCGCAATTCATTCCAGGTAATGAAGGAAAACAGCAGCAACCAGACGATTGAACCGACCAGGTAGAGCGCATGGTTTGGCGCGAAAATGACGATCAGTCGATCCGCGATTGCGGGCACCGCCAGGCTCCAGCCAATGATGCCACGCCTCCTCCTCTCGGCTAGAAGAATTTCCCGCTCGCCAATCGCTGCGAGCAGCATAGTGTGTCTGCGCGGAAGGAAATAACGGCGGATGGCTTCCCGCAATTGTTCCAGGACGCTGTGCTTCATTGCGATACGCTCCCAGCCCGTCGCTACGGCTGCCGGGCGGCCTCCATCCGGATCGCGATGGCGATGTCGCCACTCACTCTTGCTAACGCGCGGCTGTGCGCGGCGGCGAGCGCGTCGAAGCCATCGCTCTGCACGGGCCGGCTTAAGCTGGTTCGTTACCCTGAATCTTCAGGCATTGACCGTAGCTGCCCCCTGGGTCGGCGTCCACCTTGATAACGTTGGATGGCGTTAGCCGATATGTGACGGCGCCGAATCTGCCGCCAGACACTTTCATGACCTGCTTCTTGGGGAATTTTACCGCCGGATATACATCTGAGATTTTTCACGTTCGGTTTCATTGCGCGCTCGACTAGCGCGGTTGTATTTCGCCTCCCGTGCTTAGTGTCTCCGCAATAGATCACTTTGGCATTGACGAGATAAGGCGCTCGATCGGTTCCTGGCTCACCCTGATGAGACCACGTCCTGGTTGATTCAAATCAAGTGTGACGTAGATCGCCAGGCTGACAAGCAATATGAAGCACAGCATTCCAGCGACTTCGGAATTACCGGCTATTCCTTGCTCGCGCCCGATCAGCATAGAGGTAATGATCGGGGCTACGACCAGAAGCATGACGACGCTTGCCGGCAGACGATCCCTGACGGCGGCGAGCCGCGCGGCATGGTTGCTGGTCAGCTCGTTTAACGTATTGGTCAGTGATACGGCGATCGGCGTGCCATCGCTGAGCGCTTGCGCAACCAATTCCGTCATTTGCTGATGCGCCTGTTGCATCCGAGGCAACGCGTTTTCAAGCTCGGCATAATCGACCTGCCTACGAGACAGGCCGAGACGAAGTTCGGCGTATTCCCGAATGACCCCTTGCAATTTAGTTCGTGTCGGCTCCTTAAGCAGCGTCGCACACGTGTAGAAGTCGCCGATGGCGTTGCTGTCGGCGACGACTGCCATCCGGCGCTGGTCATGCTTGTTGATCGACATTCCAAAGGCAAACGCCAACAACAAGCCCATTAGCGCCATGCTGGCATCGTCGAACTTTGACGGCGTCTTCCCGCTTTTGCTACGTAATCGGTGGCCCATCCACGTGCCAATCCCCCAAGCGGCGAGCATAGCGATCGCCAGCGTCAGAGCGATGATCCCCGCATCCAGTCCCGCAACCATCAGATCCATTAGTTACTCCCTATTGCGGCGGCCTTTACTCATATGATCACGCTCAGCTCCGGTGCTTGAGAGCACTTGTCGACTGGGGCAGGTGTCCGGCATCATCTGTCTCCTTTCGGAGACTTTCCGGTCTCGGAACCATGCGTTTGATTTCCGGGATGATGACTTGCCGATCGGGTGCATTGCCGCTTTCTCTTTCTGCGGATCAGCGAACTGTGTTGGCAGTCAAACCGAAATTTGCATTTTCAATTCTGATTCACAGTCGCACCGACACCACAGGGTTTGCAAACGCGAAGTCGAGCCCTCGATTCGGTCGCTGTTCCGGCCCGGCCATGGTAGTCACCACCGCCATGGCCCGAGTTAAAGTGGGCAGTCGGCCGAACAGGGAATTAAATCAGCGGATCAGGGATTGTTCTGGGAAGATCAGGGAAGGCATACCTTGCTGGTTCCCTGCTCGCGGTCGCTCTGGAATCGCTCGCGTTGCGCCATTAAATCCTCATTTTGAAGCGAAGCGGAACCCGCCGTCCCTGCTTCCGTCTTAGCGATCGGCTGTTCTGGATTCTGCTCTCGCGCTGATGGCCGCAATCGCGTGTGTGTGGCGAATTGCGGTAATCCGCGATACATGACATTCGAACATGGCGTTTGCAAAGTAAATGGTCTTGGTGCGAGTCTGAATCGGAATTTAAATAAGGATTGAACGAAGAGAGGAACGGCTGATGAAGAGGTTACCGATCGCGTGCGTTGCGGCCGCAGCTCTCCTGTTGTCGGGCTGCGTTTCGCAAAAGAAATACGACGCGCTGGAACAGGAGTACCAGCAGCTCCAACAATCGATGGGTGCCGAAGTCGGGGCCCAGAAGATGCAGATCACTCGGCTGCAGAATGCAATCAAGGTAAGTGTCAACGGCGAACTGCTGTTCCCGTCGGGCGGCTGGCAGATGCCGGCCCAGGCGCAGCAGACCATCGCCAAGATGGCTGCGATCCTGGCGCCGCAGCAGACGACGATGATCAACGTGAACGGCTATACCGACAACACGCCGATCGGCCGGGGGCTGATGAGGCAGGGCGTTACGTCCAACCTAATCCTGTCGCAGAAGCGGGCCGACAACGTGATGCAGTACATGATCTCGCAGGGCGTGAAACCGAACCTTGTTTCGGCGCAAGGGTTCGGCGACGCCAATCCGATCGCGTCTAATGCGACGCCGGAGGGTCGGGCGCAGAACCGGCGCGTGGAGATCACGCTGGCCAACGCTGGCGGCTAGCAAGAGGTGTTCTTCCGTTTCCGGACCTCAGAGGGCGGTTCCGTTGCGGAATTGCCATGGGCCGCCAGCCCACCCGCGCTGGGATGAAAATGTCTGTGGCTGGGTGATCAAGTA
The DNA here is from genome assembly GCA_050010455.1 of Binataceae bacterium (SeqCode). Classification (GTDB taxonomy): domain Bacteria; phylum Desulfobacterota; class Binatia; order Binatales; family Binataceae; genus DATJOQ01. The sequence goes on from JBEKLA010000262.1 coordinate 3,117, forward strand.
CATCTCCCCCGGCGATCTGGCGATAGTGCAGGATGGGTTTGGAGGTACGAACCCATGGGGAGCTTGAGGTCGACGACATCAGTGGGGGAACGGCAGATGAGCCGGGTATTGGCGTGCTGGCCGCGTAGCGGGTTGACGCTGCGCGAGTCTCTTCATCCGTTGGCCGGATAGAGCGGTCCAGTTGAACGGTTTCGACCGAACCAGCCGAATTGTGGCTCACTCCGTCCTCAACGGACTTCATCACGAGTACAGTCTCATCGCGCGCGCTGCATGAGTGTCGCAGAATTTTTGCGGAGCACAGGGCTCCGGATAACGACCGTAGCCCCGGTAAACGTTGTTCGAGTAGTAGTTGTTCGAGTAGTAGTTGTTCGAGTAGTAGCCCGGATTTTCCCCACCCAACCAACCGGGACCTCCTCCTCCCCAGCCTCCGTCGTAACAACCCGTCACCAGAGTTGCGAAGAGCAGCGCTCCAAGGATCGTGACTTTCCGACTGCCGATAAATTCCGTCTTCATTTTGACCGCGATTTCCGCTTACTCCGATCTCAACTCGCCTAGAAGCCCAAACGGCCGCTCACCCTCTTCGCCGGACCATGAGCGCTGTTCGGGGCGTCGTACTGCTTAATCACCGCGTACTGCGCGAGGGTTTTTTCACGATTGGCGAAATAACCATCGGTTCTGCCGGCCAGATGCACTGCGTCGACGGTGCTGGTCACCAGCGCCTCCTTCAGACCGGCCGCCGCCTGACTCTCACCGCCCGCAAATACTTTAATCAAGCCGGCCTGCTCCGACGCCGCCTCGGGGGGAACCAAAAGGACTTGCGCTCAGTATTAGAAGGCATGCTGCCGCAAGCGTCAGCGCCGCCGAACAGGTTCTTTCTTTTATGAGAAGCTGCACGAGGAACATCTACCTTGCCGCACTCGATTGAATCGCCTCATCTTCGCTAGCGAGCCTGCCATACAGGAGCCCTCCGATCGCGCCACCCACGATTGGTGCGAGCCAGAAGAGCCACAACTGCGCCAGCGCCCATCCGCCCACGAACAGTGCCGGACCGGTGCTGCGCGCCGGGTTCACCGAAGTGTTGGTGACCGGGATGCTGATAAGATGGATCAACGTCAGCACCAGGCCGATCGGGATCGGCGCGAAACCTGCCGGCACGCGCTTGTCGGTCGCGCCCATAATCACGAACAGGAACATCAGCGTCATTACCACCTCGCACACCATTGCCGAGGCGAGACTGTATCCACCGGGAGAATGCGCCCCGTAGCCATTGGCGGCAAAGCCGTTAGCCAAATCGAAACCGGCGGCGCCGCTCGCGATTACATAGAGAATCGCCGACGCGAGAATTCCACCCAGGACCTGGGCGATTATGTAGGGCACGACCTCGGAGCCGGGGAAACGGCCTCCCGCCCATAGTCCTACCGTCACCGCCGGATTGATGTGGCACCCGGATATGTGCCCGATCGCATAGGCCATCGTTAGCAGGGTCAATCCGAAAGCGAGTGCGACGCCCGCAAAACCAATCCCGGTATGCGGAAAGCCGGCGGCCAGTACCGCGCTGCCGCATCCGCCAAGAACCAGCCAGAATGTACCGATGAGTTCTGCTACTACACGTCGAGATAGACTCATGACTCTACCCTCCAGCGTACGAAAGGCGCGAAGCAATGAAGCATAACGTATATCTTATGCATCCGTCGCGCCGAAGCGAATTGCGGCATGAAAAACGGATGTCTTGCAACTTTGGTGAGGGTGGCTGGTAGTCCGAAAAGCCCGTGAAGAACACAACCCGACCGACACTCTTCAAGTGGCGGCAGACGGCGCCGGAGCTGATTCTTTGTGCCGTGCGCTGGTATCTTCGCTACTCGCGCTCGCTCCACGATGTGGAAGAGTTGTTCGTCGAGCGCGGTCTGGAGGCGGATCACACGACGATCTGGCGTTGGGTACAACGTTACGGTCCTGAGCTGGAACAGCGCCTGCGGCGTCATCTCAAACCGACCAACAAATCCTGGCGTGTTGACGAGACGTATATTCGAGTGAAGGGCCGTTGGTGTTACCTCTATCGGGCCATCGATTCCAGCGGTGCCACGATCGACTTCCTGCTGTCGGCGTTGCGCGATGCTGCGGCGGCCAAACGCCTGTTCCGCAAGGGTCTCAGCGAACCATCGCATCCCCAGCCCCGCGTCATCAACACCGATAAGGCTCGCCTCTATTGCTCGGCCATTGCAGCAGTGAAAGAGGAGGGAACTTTGCGCCGCCGCTGCCGACATCGACCGGTGCAATACTTGAACAACATCCTGGAGCAGGATCATCGAGCGATCAAACGACGACTGAAAGCCAAGCAGAGCTTTCGTGAGTTCCAAGCCGCCCGGCGAACGATCGAGGGATACGAAGCGATGCACATGATCCGGAAGGGGCAGGCGCGGTGGGTCAGCGACGATGATGTTCGCAAACAGAA
>JBEKLA010000263.1:0-5537 GCA_050010455.1 Binataceae bacterium (SeqCode)
GACGAATCTTGATTCCGTTCGAATATACACGCGTTGATAACATTGTTGATTTGGTATTCGAGACGCAACAGGAAACCGATCAGAAAGCGCAGACCAACGCGGATTTGGAGTCTGAGGACGCCGCGGAGTCAGCGAATCAAGAACAAGGCGCGTATGAATTTACTCCGCGTGACAAGTTGGACGAAAAGCGCTTGAAAATCGTTCATGCTTTCTTCAAATTGAAGAATGCAACCCCGGTGCAAAGAACCCGTACAAATTTCTCCGACTCCATGAATCAGGTCGGCGCCACATGCGCAATATCGAAGCGATACAAGCGCGACTATCAACCGTATTGGTACGCTTTGCATCCAAAATGGCTGGTATTCATGCGGTCAGTGAGTGACGGATTTTTCGTACTTGGATGCATGGATCGAAATGAAGCATATGCCCTGCCAATCGCGTTCATTGAGCAAAATTTGGAGGCGATGAACACGACGGAAAAGGGCGACAAGAAATACTGGCACGTTGCGCTGACGATAGACAAGGGATCACTGGCGTTGAATCTCTCGAGCATCGGTAAAAAGATCGACCTTGCGCCATACTTATTCAATGTATGATCCGAATTCCGAAACCAATTAGGTTCGGTGACTACAGTGTGTTTTCGCGGCGCTTGGCGGACACGCGGGAGGTGCCATGTCAATCAGCGTTCAAATTTTGTACGCCGAGTGGTGCACGATTCCGCGCTCGCCAGGGATTTCGATTGAATTTACCAGAAAACATTTTTCCATTCGACTTCCGTCGATAAAAATTCTATAGTTGTACTTGCATCAAGAGTAGGGCTGACGCCCTCGCCAACCTGCCAAACCTGGGCAAGGTGGTTCCCGCAAGGGGATGCGGCCACTTCGGCAACGAAACGGGTCGCGCGAATGTCAGCCCTCCTCGGGAAACCGATGGAGGGTTTTTGTATGTCCAAGTGCAAATCGGATGGCCAACCGGCGGGGTTCCCTGCTCGACAGGAGATAGTCTGTACTTTGGTGGTCGATAACACGGTTGACGAATTTGAAGTCGAGATATGCTGCCAACGAGCGGATGGAGTTGATCGCGCTTTTGCAACCTCCAAGGACTTGGTCTGGTTGCGTACAGAACGACCAAGCGAGTCCACGTTATCTTTGTCTGTAGAAACCCTTTTGTTCAGTATCATCTGGAGATGCCTCTGCTATGTTGGCGAACCGGTGGATGTCCGAGGTGGATTGCTCACCAAGGAACACGTTGAGGCGATAGTCAGTCGCGTTCGTCTTGAGATGAACGAAATCACGAAAGAGAACGAGGCGTGGCGGGATGCAGAAATTGTAATCAAGGCCGCTGAATTGGGTCTTTCGCCGATGGCCTCATCTCTCGGCGGTGGAGCCTGGATCGCACGTTGTCCCGGGACGAACCACGCCCTCCAAATGCAGCCACAACGAAATCTGTTCTACTGCGGCTACTGCAGAGTCGGAGGCGGCATAGACGAACTCGACGAGTTCGCAGCACAGAGAAAGGAATATACCTGGCGGAAGAACCTGCATTGACCAGCTAACGAACCGTGCCTTACGCGGACGGGGGATTTAGTTCCAACTTGCCAGCCCGTGTAGACCGCAGAACTGGCTAAAACGGAGACTTACAATGACTAAAAAGACAACGCTCAAAATTCGGATCGACGATCGCAATCCGATCAAGATTGAAGATGAATGCATCGACGACACAGATCGGGCACTCAATCTGCTTGGCCGGTTCTACAGGCACAACGCAATGCACGCGGGCACGGCCGAGATGGTGCTCGACGAATTCGGTCGCTGCGCTAAATGTGTTAGACTCGGTTTTTGGAAGCCCGATGCCTAGTCCTTCTGCGTTTGACCGTCGGCGCGGTCGCACCGCAACATCGAGGCGGATCGCGCGGCAGCAACGAGCGACAAGTTTAAGAGTTCGCGGAGAGGGATACGCTATGAATTTTATTCATGACGAGAAGAAGCCGATTGAGTTCTTTTTCCCAAGACTTGCTACCCTCGATGCGGTGGAAGCTGCATTGCGTAAGGAATTTGGAACGCGCACGCCGGTTATTATAAATAAACTACAAACAGGTCAAGCGTTGTTGGATGACGAGGTGGAGGCCCACGTCATCATAGCCGACCTTGTCGCCAACGAGTCCGAAGCCATAAAATCGCTCCGCGTGCGTCGCCAAGAGCAGAAGGATACAGTATATGATAAGATATACATCACGATCATGCGTTTCGGATCCGGTAGGCGTCACCACGTCTACTGGATCCAAGGACGAGAGTATGATGACGCTGGATACTTCGAAACCATGCGAACTGTGAAATTATATGCTGATATAATGTATCTTGCTTGAGTTCGCCGTTAACGCAGCAGGAATCGAGATCTCTCCCATGACCGAGGACGAGGATGAGGATGAGGATGAGGATGAGGATGAGGACGACCCCACCGCGGAGTGCTGCCCTATCTGCAAAGATAAGCAGTGCAAAATCCACCTGCTTGCCTGCTTTGACGCATCAGGGGACGAGGGCGAATTGGGAGTTGGGTTAGTCGGCGGCCCGCTCTACGACGTCAAGGAGATTGAAGAGGTGCTGCAACGCGCCCGGTTGGCCTGGGTGCGGTCGGTGCGGGCCACCGGGAAGCCTAAGGCGCCCCAGTGGATTATGAAAGAACGAGGTCTCCGGGATTACTTCGACGCCCTCGGGGGCTTGGATCCATCCGATCTCGAGAAATACGACAGCGACAAGGACGCAGGCGGCGAGCTCCAAGTGGAAACGGAGAATGAGATTTGGCACGCTAGGGAGGGGTTTCTGAGGGAGGGCCTCTCCAGCTGCGGCTGGCTGGGCGAAAAGACCGAGGAGCCGTTCGACTCCTCCCCCGGAATGTCTACCACGTACTTTAGTTGGTGCGCGTTCAAACCGAGCGGGATCGTCGAAAGGTTCAGGGCAAAACTCCAAAACATCCTTTTGGAATCCACCAGCACAGTGGAACTACCGAGCGCAAGTACACTACCAGAGTGAAGAAGGTCGGGCGCATCAAGCTGCCCGTCCGCGTGACGCCAGTCTCGTGTCCGACGCAAGCCGAGCACGTGGCGAGCGATCATGCTATGCTTCGCAACATGAGCACACAAGCCGAACTGTCGGAAGCCGTGCGGTCGATCTTGCGGGCGCTCGCGAAACTGTCCGCCGCGCGAGCCGCGCTCGACCAAGACCCCGAACAAGCGACCGCCCCGCGCGACCATTACGCACGCAAGGCCGTCGCGGCGTTCCGGCAGTTCGAGGCCGCCGCCAAAAGCATCAAGAACCCGCTCACAATCTCGATCCGCCTTTCTCCCAGCGCCAACGCATTATTAACCGACTCGAAAGCATAGCGTTGACCAGGGGGCGCCGACTGAAAAGTTGACGACCTGGGCTAGTTTCGGGGACGCGTCATGTTCACCCAAACAGATAGCACCGTCTTTTCCGCAACCGACCTAATTAACTTTCTTGGTTGCCGCCACGCCACATTTCTTGACCTCGCGGACCTGCGAAAGCCGATGGTCAAGGCCGAGTCCGATCCGACGCAAGAACTGCTGAAAAAGAAGGGCCTTGAACACGAGCTAAAGCATCTTGCTTGCCTCAGAGATCAGGGCAAGCGTGTCGCGATGATCGATCCGCATGCGACTATTGACGAACGCATCGTGCAAACAACCGCTGCAATGGCGGATGGGGCGGATGTCATTTACCAGGGCGCGCTGCTTGACGTTCCGTGGATGGGCTACGCCGATTTTCTCGTTCGCGTGAATAGCAAGACGCGGCTTGGCCCGTATGGCTACGAGGTTGTCGATACCAAGCTTGCGCGCACCGCCCGGCCGAAGCACGTCGTCCAGCTTTGCGTCTATTCGAAGCTACTCGGCCTAGTGCAGGAGCAGCTTCCGGCCTTGATCCATGTGGTGCTGGGCGATTCAACGCAGTTCTCATTGCCGCTTTCCCATTTTCTCTACTACGCGGAGCTCGCGCAGCGGCGGCTGGAGTGTTTTGCCACGAGCCCGCCGGAGGAGTCATTCGGCGAGCCTTGCGACCACTGCACATATTGCCGATGGAACGAACTCTGCGCCGTAGAATGGGAGCGCGTCGACCACTTGAGTCTTGTGGCAAATATCACGCACCACCAGATCGCCAAGCTGGAGGACGCCGGCATCAAAACCGCGCGCAAGCTCTCCGGGCTCGGCAACGGCGCGACAATTCCGAAGATGCCGGTCGAAACACTGTCGCGGCTCCGGCAGCAAGCGCAGTTGCAGACCAGCAAGCGGGACACCGGCAAGGACAGTTGGGAATTGCTTGCTGCCCCTCCCGGAAAGGGCTTTGCGCGCATGCCGAAGCCCGATGCCGGCGACCTCTTTTTCGATATGGAAGGCGATCCTTTTGCCGATGATGGGCTGGAATATCTTTTCGGCTTCGCCTTCCTCGACAACGGGGAACTGAACTTCAAGGCCTTCTGGGCACATTCGCGCAGCGAGGAAAAGCAAGCCTTCGAACAGGCCGTGGATTTCATCGTCCAGCGCTTGGCCAAGTTTTCCGACGCACACGTCTACCACTATGCCTCTTACGAAGAGAGCGCGCTCAAACGGCTATCGGTCCTGCACGGCACGCGCGAAGACGACATCGACAACCTCTTGCGTCAGCGCAAGCTGGTCGACCTTTACAAGGTGGTCCGCGAAGCCATCCGCATTTCGGAGCCGCGCTATTCAATCAAGAATCTCGAAACCTTCTACATGGCTGCCCGCAAAGACGAGGTGAGCACCGCGGGCGACAGCATTGTGGTGTACGAGCAATGGCGCGAGCTTCGCGATCCGGCTCTCCTCAAGCAGATCGAGGATTACAACGCGACTGATTGTAACTCGACCCTGCTACTACGGGATTGGCTATTGTCGCTGCGGCCGCATGCCGCGCCATGGTTTACTGGCGTAGCAGAGGAGGGAGGCAAAACCATTCAATCGGCGGCGCTCGCCAAGGCTGAAGCGCGTCGGCAGGATACGACCAACCGCCTACTGGATGGAGTTTCCGATGCAGATCGGCCGCATCGCGAGCTAGTGTCGCAACTCCTTGAGTTCTATCGGCGCGAGGCTAAGCCGCTGTGGTGGGCGAGGTACAATTGGCAGGACTCGTCGGAGGAAGAACTGATCGACGATCCGGAGTGCATCGGCGGGCTGCGACCTATTCCCGGGCGCCCGCCGGTCCCCGACAAGCGGTCTCTGATCCATGCATTTTATTTTCCGGCGCAAGACTTCAAACTGCGCCTTGGGGACCGACCGGACGTGGCCGAAACCTTGGAGCACGCGGGAGAGATCGTGGAGCTCGACGACGATCGGTTCACGATATCGCTTCGCATTGGAAAGAACGCGCCACCGTTCCCGGCGGCGTTCTCATTGATTCCTGGCCAGCCCGTCAATACGGACGTGCTGCGGGAAGCGATTTATCGCTATGCCGAGGCCGTCATTGCCAGCGCATCTCGCTACGACGCGATCACGTCATTTTTGACCCGACGCG
>JBEKLA010000264.1:0-5529 GCA_050010455.1 Binataceae bacterium (SeqCode)
CGTCGGCGAGCGTCGGCGCGATGCTCGCGTTGATGCTCTTTAAAGAAGATCTGAACATCATCTCTATCATTGGCATTGTGCTTCTGATCGGAATCGTAAAAAAGAACGCCATCATGATGATCGATTTCGCTCTTCAGGCCGAGCGCCATGAGGGAAAGAGCACAACCGATGCGATTTTTGAAGCGTGCATGTTGCGCTTCCGTCCGATCCTGATGACGACGACGGCTGCGCTACTGGGCGCTCTGCCATTGGCGCTGGAAACGGGTATGGGGTATGAGCTCCGCCGGCCCCTTGGCATCACGATCGTGGGAGGACTGCTCTTGAGTCAGTTGCTCACGCTCTATACAACGCCGGTCGTTTATTTGGCGTTCGACCGACTGCGGCTACGGATGCTGGGAAAGCAGCACGACATCCTTGGCCATGGGACCGGACCAGCCCCCAGCGCTGCAAATTAATTGGAGCCATCAGGGAGTGCATAAGATTATTACTCCTTGCCATCTAAGAGTCACAATGTGTCTGGCCGTGATACCTTGCCTCCTGGCGGGGTGCCTGCTCAGCCCGAAGTACCACACACCGTCCGCGGAAACTCCTGCGGCATACAAGGAACTCACTCCCGCCGATTTCAAAAATACGGAAGGTTGGAAAGTGGCGCAGCCGAAAGATGATGCGCTTCGCGGCAATTGGTGGGAGATTTTCAACGATCCTCAGTTGAATGCACTGGAACAGAAGGTTGATGTTTCAAACCAAACCATTGTAGCTGCCGCGGAAAGCTTTTTTGCGGCGCGCGCCCTGGTCAAGGAAGCTCGATCACAGCTTTTCCCTACGGTGACGACCAGCCCAGCCATTACCCCGCAACGGCTGTCGACCACATTAACCAGTGGCGGATCGGGAGGTTCCTCGATGGGTACATTTACCGACTATATCCTTCCGTTTGATATTACCTGGCAGCCGGACTTTTTCGGCCGTATCCGGGACACTGTGAGATCTGCTGCCTACGGAGCACAGGCCAGCGCGGCGGACCTCGAGGATACCCGCCTCACTGTCCAGGTCGATGTTGCTGCGGACTACTTTCAACTTCGCGGACAGGATGCGCTCAAGGAGTTATTGGATTCGACGGTGATCGCATTTCGACAGACCCTCGATCTCACGAGGGCACTGTACGATACAGGCATCGGCGCGCAGGAAGCCGTGGCGCAAGCCGAAACTCAACTCGAAGCCACGCAGGCGCAGGATACCGCTCTTGGCATCCAACGGGCGCAATTTGAACATGCCATCGCAATGCTGACCGGCCAACCGGCGTCGACATTTTTAATTCCGTTCGAACCGCTCAAATCAAGTCCTCCGGCGATTCCCTTCGGCTTTCCCTCCCAGCTTCTTGAGCGGCGTCCCGACATCGCCGCAGCAGAGCGCCTGGTTGCTCAGGCCAACGCACAGATTGGCATTGCGAGAGCAGCATACTTTCCGACGGTCACGTTAAGCGCGGCGGCGGGATTTGAAACCGTTATGTTCGCGAGTTGGTTCACATGGCCAAGCCGCTTTTTCTCCGCTGGCCCGACGGTCGCGGAAACCATTTTTGACGCGGGGCTGCGCCGGGCCACGGTCGAGCAATTCAGAGCCCAGTACGAGGAGACGGTGGCCACTTACAGGCAGACGGTGTTAACGGCTTTTCAACAAGTTGAAGACAACCTCGCGTCATTGCGGATCCTGTCCGTGGAGATTCAGCAGCAGGAGGCGGCGGTCAGATCGGCGGAAAGAGCCCTCGCGCTCGCCCTGGATCGCTATAAATTAGGACTCGATCCTTACCTGGACGTGATTGTCACGCAAACCACACTGCTATCCAACCAGGAAATTGCGGTCAGTCTTCGAATTGATCAGATGACGGCCAGCAGCGCGTTGATCGACGCACTCGGTGGAGGTTGGGACTCCTCGCAGCTCCCATCGCCCGTGCAATTGATCAGCGAAGTGCCATAAAACTCAAACCTGACTTCTAATGGCCTCGTAGTAATGGAGGGTCGCACCGATACCTGCTTGGACCTCATTGAGCTAAGTTCGATTCGGAACCTAGAAACGCCTGCGCGAAAAAGTCAAATCTCCGGGAACCCTCGAGCGCGGCGAGTCGGCGCGAAGGTCTCGATCACCTTATCGTGATCGACGAAGTCCAGTTGCGTCGCGTTCTGAAGAATTACGCTTCGCATTACAACAAGATCCGTACGCATCTCTCCTTAAAGAAGAATGCGCCGGATATTCGGCGCCCGCACAAGCGCGGCCCCATCGCAGCCGTCCCAATTCTGGGTGGGCTGCATCACCAATATGTCAGGGTTTAGCTTTTGACTAGGGACAGCCACCAGCTCATCCTGCACGAACCCAAATCCCGACAGGATTGCCGCGTCATACAACGATCCGCGTGCTATCCCGTGAAACGGAAACCGAAGCTGCCCTGCTGCGCTTTGCTCTTTCGCCCGCTTCTTGCGAATCTTCCTCATGGCGGCTTTCCTCCTTACGGAGGCAGCGCTATGCGCGTGGACGAGTCATTATCGTCCGTTACTGCGACGACTTCGTGATGGGCTTCCAGTACGAGGGCGACGCGCGCCGGATGTTGGTCGAACTCAAGGAGCGTCTGGCGAAGTTCAAGCTCGCGCTCCACGAGAAGAAGACGCGCCTCATCGAATTCGGAAACCTTGCAAGCAAGCTGCGCGAGCAGCGCGGCGCCGGACGCTGCGAGACCTTCAACTTCCTCGGTTTCACGCACTACTGCGCGCGGACTCTCGATGGACGGTTCGTGGTCAAGCGGCGCACCGACCGCCAGCGGCTGGTGCGCAAGCTTAAGGAGCTCCGGGCGGAGGCGTGGCGACGAATGCACGCGCCGGTGGGCGTGCAACGCGATTGGCTGGCCGGCGTGCTGCGCGGCCACTACGCGTACTACGGCCTGCCGAGCAACTGGCCCCGGCTCGACACCTTCTACGACGAAATGTGCCGGCTTTGGTATCGAGTGCTGAATCGTCGAAGTTAGCGGCGCCTCTTCTGGCCGCAGTTCTACGCGTTACTCGAACGGTTCCCTTTGCCCCGCGCTCGCATCTCGCACCCTCGGACGGTGGTCGCTTACTGAAACGATCGAACTTCAGGAAGAGCCGAGTGCGGGAAAACTGCACGCTCGGATCTGTGAGGGCAAAAGCCGAATGGCTGCGCTACTCGACCATTTCCCATACATCGTGTCGGCCGCAGGTCAGAGGAGAGCCCGGAAAATGTTTGTGCGACCTGACGGGCCGCGAATCAGATCCCGCGGCACGCCTATGGGCAAGGTCGCCTGCGGGTTCGTTACTCAGCCGCGCTCGAGGGTATGAAGCCGATCTTACCTTTCGGCAGGCGGATCTGCAGCCAATCGCCTGTGATGCCCGTGACGTTGACGTGCGTTCTACGGCGGACGTGAGCGATAACTGCGCTAGTCTTATCCGGCTGCTGGTACACCGAAGAGCTGTGAGATAGCAGGAACCGTTTTTTGACCGGTTTAAGTTCGGCCGCAGAGGTTGCAGCAGCGGCGGGTGTGGCCGCGCTCGAAATAGGGACGGGAGACTCCTCAGCTAAAACTCGAGCCGAGGTAAACAATAATATGATTGAAGCGGTCGCGATTGTTTTGCTGAATTTCATGGTCGATCCTTTTTCCTCTAGTAGGTAGTTCGACTTTAGTTGCGTCGGCTCGGCAGATGCCGACCACTTCTATCCGGACCTTAGGCCACTAGGTGAAGTGATGATGGCGTTAGCGCCCTAGCCTGCTATCGGACCGTACCCGCATACTGCGCTCGCGATCATATCCGGGATATTCGCCAACGCGCCAATGGATCGCGGTTCTCTGGGAGACATAACTGTGTCGCGCGAACGCTTGAGCGAGATAGCCGTGATAGTGAAGGCTTCCACGCTGCTGTACTTTCACCAAGCCCTGATGAAACGCAAGTATTACCTTCTCTATAGCTCGAGAGAGTGCCATCGCCCTGGACCCAAGGGTCCCGCAAAAGAACTGATTGGCGCAGTCGTCGAGATGAAGCGGCGGACCCCCCCCGCATCGGCTGTCGGGGGATTGCCCAGCAAATATCGAGTGCATTCGGTATAGAGATCAATAAGTAATGTCGTCCGGCGATCCTCATCCGGTATTACAGGCCGGCACCAGGAGGTGATGGCCCTTCGTGGGCTCACCCTCATTGGGTACGCCAAGGACAGCCTGTGGAGCGTCGACTTCTTTCGCTGTGAATCAATCCTGCTCAAGTGCTACTGGATCATGATCGTGATGGGCGTATTCACGCGCCGTATCATCGGCTTTGGCGTGGCGGCGGCGGATCTCGACGGTCCGGTCGTCTGCCGGATAATTGGAATTCGACACGGACAGGATCTAATTATGGATGCCGGGCTGCCCGCGTTCTAGTGCCAGGTCAGCTGATTTTTTACCGCGACAACACCTGGCGCGCTGGCCGCTATCTGGCCGGCGCGCTTTGCGTCCTCAGCTGACTTCATCACCCCGCTCAATAGGATCTTGCCGTGATCGCAATCGACAACAATCGGAGAATCCCGAGCGACTCCATCGTTACCCAGCGCGCTCTTGACCTCGGTTATCAGAAGGGCATCGTTAGCGCGCTCAGCCGCGGATTGGTAATGGTGATGCGCCTCAAGGCTCGCACTGTCGTTCTCAGTCGTGACGGAGCTCGATTCTGCTGACTTGCCCTCTTCGGCCTGAATCTGACTGGCGCGCATTTGGGTTCCCGCCAATATCCCGGCTACGGCGGCTACCAAAACAAGCCCTCTATACTTTGCGGCTGAACGTAGCTTAAACATCATGCCCATTCTTCCGGCGCGACGAAGCGCGGGGGTTGTTTAGTTACTAGGAGTCACGGTCGTGGACTCGCTATGGTGGCTGCTAGTGCTGCTCTCGGTTCCTGCGCTCGGATTGGAAGTGGTGGAATCGCTCTTCCGGTCGCTAGAGGTACTGGTGGTAGTGGTTGGGGGCGCAGGAACTTCTGCCGGAGCTGCTTGCACGATAATCGGAGCCGGCGGCGCCGGCACATAAGCGGTGGTTGTTTCCTTAGTGGTGCCACAAGCGCTCGCGAGGATAACGACTGCAAGACTCAGCACGCTGACCGCGAAGCGTTGAACGCATTTCATTTCTTTCAGATCTCCCTTCGAGTTAGCCGTAATTTTTATCTTGTTCTTCACAACGTCAATGTAACATAACGGCCGTCAAACTATCTCTGTCAGACTCACAATTATGGTTCTCTGCGGAACCAAACAAGCTCAAATCCGGCTCCGATTGTTGCTAACGCGCGCAAGATGTAACCCCGGGCAAATGTGCAGCGCCGGCGCGAGTGCCCGGTTCCGGCGTCAATTCGTGAACCCCCTCTTGGTGAGCAGAGAACGACTGCGGGAAGTGTTGCAACTTTGAAAACCGTGACGGAGAACATCCCGAGCGGAACTGGGCGGCGAGGTCTCAGGCAGCCATATCGAACATCTGGTCGATGAACTGATTCTGTTTGCGAACGTCATCGT
>JBEKLA010000265.1:0-5508 GCA_050010455.1 Binataceae bacterium (SeqCode)
CAGCCAGCCCCGACAACCCGCCGGCGATGACGAAGGTGATGGTGAAGAGCCGGTATACGTTGATGCCGAGGCCTTCGACATGCTCGACGTCCTCGATGCCGGCCCGGATCGCCTTGCCAATGATCGTTCGGTTCAGGAACAGCCAGATGCCGAAATAGACGAGCAAGGCGACGACGATGATAACGAGGCGATAGCCGGGAATATCCGTTCCGAGAATGTCGATCTGGGCATCGATAGGAACAGGCACCGGACGGGGAACCAGCCCCCAGAAGTACTTAATGCCCCCGACACCGCCGATCAGTATGCCGAACGAGGTGATCATGCTGTAAGTGATATCACGTTCGTAGATGCGCAGGAAAACCAGCCGTTCCGCGGCAAAACCTGCGACGCCCCCAACGGCTGCCCCGCCCAGTACACCGAGCCAAAGGTTTCCCGTCGCCAGGTTGATGGAGTAGGTAATGTAGGCGCCGACGGCGTAATAGAGCAGCTGGTCGAGGCAGATGACGCGCATTAGGCCGAAACAGAGGGAGAGCCCGATCGTTATCAGGAAAAAGATGCTCCCCATACTCAATCCGAAGATGATCCCCGAGGTCAGCAGGTGTGCGTCGATCATCCGCTCGTCACTCCATCGTGACGCGTCCCGGTCGGTGCGCTCGAGCGGAACAGCGCCTTTTTCAGGAGAGGTTCCAGCGTGCCCCAGATACCTTTCTCTCCGGCGAGCATGATGAAGACCAGCAATACGCCGATGATCAGCTCCCAGTTGCCGAAGACCTTGCTGATCAGGTCCTTCATGCCGGTGTAGGCGATCGAGCCAACGATCGGCCCGTACAGCGTGCCCACCCCGCCAAGTATCGTCACCACCACCGGGTCCGCGGCCCGTGACGGGCTGCTGATCTCCGGGCTCACGAAACCGAGGTAAACGGCATACATCGCGCCGGCCAGAGCGGTCGTCGTATTGGCGATGACGAAGGCGACTAGTCGGATACCGAAGTTGCTGTAGCCGAGGAATCTCAGCTTGTCCTCGTTGATCTTGGCTGCCAGGCAGCAGGCACCGAAGATCGAATCATCGAGATATTTGTAAAACGCCCAAACAGCGAAAGCGGCCAGGAACGAGAAGATGAAGAACTGGTCCGGCCTGGACAGATCCAGCACGGGAGTGGAAGAAAGGTTGGTCAGGAACCACAATCCATTGTCGCCGTGGGTAATGCCCGCCAAAACCTTCTGCATGAGATAGTAGATGATCACCGCCAACGCGAGGTTCACTAGAGCGAAGTAATCGCTGCGCAACCTGATGAACAGCGGACCGACAGCGAGCGATACGACGATCCCCGCCATGACGCCGATGAAGATCCCGAGATAGGCATTGGTGCCAAAATAAAAGAGATAAAATGCAGTCGCATAGGCACCAACCGCGAGATAAGCGGGCTGGCCGAACGATATGAGACCGACACGGCCCAGCAGGAAGTTGCAGCCGATGGTGTAGATCGAAAAGATCATGATCTCGTTGGCGAAGGGCAACGGCAGAAATGCTCGCAGTAGGGCCAGCAGCGCGAACGCCAGCAACAGGCCCCACCACCATCTCAAGACGTTCATCGCGGGGTCCCCCTATCGATCTTCTTGGTCGCGACCTCGGAAAGCGCTCCACTCGATTCTGGACCCTGCGGTGCTAGGCCGCCTCCTCGAAACATGGTTAGCCCTTCCAAACAGACTGTCCCCGACCGTTGATTGCACTACCTCGCGGTCTCTACAGATACTTTTCGCAAACCTCGGGCCTGATCAACCCGCGCTCGACGATCTTCGCCATGACACGTCCGTCGTTCAAGGCGTATACTTTGTCAGCGATCGCACACACCAGCGGGAGGTTCTGCTCGACGATCACCAACGCCGTTTTCTTGCTCAAGTCCCGGAAAACGTCCTTCAGGTGCGCCACGATCCTGGGTGCCAGGCCCTCGGTGGGTTCGTCGATCAACAATAGTATGGGGCTACCAAGTATCGCTCGGCCGATCATCAGCATCTGGCGCTCGCCGCCGCTCAAATATCCCGCCTTGCGATCCATGAGCTGCTGCAGCTTGGGAAAATAGCCCGTGACTCGATCCCAGTTGTAATCCTTCGTCGCGTAGCTGCCGAGCTCGAGGTTTTCCCTGACCGTCAGGTCGGAAAACACTTTCTTGTCCTGAGGAACGTATTTGATGCCCATGCCGGCGATGACGTAGGCCGCCAGGCCGATCAGACGAGTCCTATCCGACTTGATCGACCCAGACGTCGGTTTCACGAAGCCGGCGATGCTCTTGAGCAGGGTGGTCTTGCCGGCTCCGTTGCGACCAACGCAAGCGACGACCTGGCCCGATCGGACGTTCAGGTCGATATCGAAGAGCACCCTCGATTCGCCGTACGAGACGTTCAGCCCGGTAACCGTCAGAATGTCGTCGCCGTTCGTCATGAAACGCCGGTCCCGTTTGAGTCGCCAGAGACTTCGATCTGCCAATAGCTTCTTCGCACTTCCGGATGCCGCAAACATTCCTCGCACCCGCCGTCGGCGATGACCCGACCTTCGTGCATGACGGTAAGCCGCTGCAAGAAATCCCGCACATGGGAAATCTTGTGCTCCACGATCAAGATGGTCTGTTGGCCGACGCGCCCGCGAAGCACGTTCAAGACTCCTTGAATCTCGGGTTCGGCCAGGCCGGCTAGGGGTTCGTCGAGCAACAGCACCTTGGGCTCGGCCAGGATGGCCATGGCGATTTCTAGGCGCCTCTTTTCACCCAGGCTGAGGTGCTTAACCTGCCTGTCACGCACGTCCTGCAAGTCGAACGTGTCCAACGACTCGGTGATCTGCCTTTCTTCGCGGTGTCCCTTGCAGGTATTGAGAAGCAGTTGGAGCAACGACGGCTTCCAGTGCGCTCTAAAAAAGGAGAGCACCAGATTGTCGACCACGCTGAGATTGTCGAAAGTGGATGTGAGCTGAAAGGTGCGCATCACCCCCCTGGCGACCCGTTCCTGGGGCGCCATGTGGGTGATGTCTTCTCCTCTGTAGCAGATAGATCCTTCGTCGGGCGTATAGTATCCTGTCAGAAGATTGAAAAACGTGGTCTTGCCGGCACCGTTCGACCCGATGATGCCGGCGACCTCGTTCTCACGCAACAGATAACTAACCCGGTTGACCGCAACCTGTGGGCCGAAACATTTCGTAATACCTTCCGCCCTGATGATCTCGGCGCGTGCATCCGTACTCACGTCGGAACCTTTTCCGATAGCCACCCCCGGCGCATGCGTAAAACATGCGCCGGTGCGGAGGTGCGCCTCACGGGAGGTGGGTCACGCCTGCCCCGGGGTGGAGAAGGGTTCAGTAGCCGAGCGACTGGAGTGTCGGCATAACGGTTTCGCCGCCCAGAGAACCCACAACTGTGAAAAGATCCCATTCGTTTTTCCGCTCGCCGGGGCCTTTCCCTTTAACCAGGAAAGCGGCGTACTTGTACATAGGCTCGTGGTCCTGCCGCCATTTGGCAGCCCCCTTTATCGTGTTGAAGTCGCCTGTGCCGGCCATCAGAGCGGCGGACACCTTTTGCGGATCAAAGGATTTGGCTGCCTCGAACCCCCTGAACATCTCCATGTAGGCGATGTACGCGATCGCTGCATATGCATCGGGAGGCGTCTGGTATTTCGCGCGGAATAGTTCGGTGAACTCTTGCGCGCTTTTTGCCACTTCCTTGTCCGGGAAGTCGCTCAGGTCGTAGTAGAAATAATGCATCGCGTAGATGTCCTGCAGAGCGTCGGGCGGCACGCCTTTGGCGACCACGTTCGTGATAAAGGCGTTGAAAATAATCGTTTCCTTGCCCAAACCCATCTGGTGGACCTGTTTCAGAAGCGCCACCGCATCGGCACCGAATTGTGCGAATATGAAAACATCCGGCTTTGCCGCCCGAACCTTCTGCAAAGTGGTCGTGAAGTCACTCGTTCCCAGTGAAACCTCATCATACCCGACGATCTGTGCGCCGTATTCCTTGGCGGCCTCATAGACGCCGTCCCGGATGTCCCAACCAAAGCTGTCGGCGCGAGCCAGGAAGTAGATATGCTTCTTGCCGAGCGTTTTGACGGCGGAGTAGCCGCTCATATATCCGACCGTCCACGGGCTATATGCCGTCGCGAAAGTTGTATCGGCGAGCTTGCCCTTCTGAAAGCCCTCTTTTGCCATCACGCACACAGGGAAGTAGGGCATCGGCTCCTTGATAGCGATAGAGTTGATCGCGTACGCGAGCGGAGCCCAGGTCTGCCCGCCCACGCCTTTAACGCCTTCTGAAACCATGTAGCGGTAGCGCCGAACGCCGACATCCAGTTTTGCTTCATCGTCGTCGACAATGCCTTCCACCGTCACCTTTCCCCCGGGCATGTTGAGCCCACCCTGCAGGTTGACGGCGTCTATCGCCAGCAGTGCGCCCTGTTTCTGAGTCTCGGCTACCGCCGCAAAGGTTCCAGTTAGCGGAAGTAGGATTCCCACTTTGATCTTGCTGGGCTCGGCCGCGTTAACGACACCGACGCCGAAAACGAGAAGGCTGCAAACAACGTAAATCGCAAGAACACTCAATAGCCTTTTCATTTTTGTTTTCTCCTGTTGGTTCTCTCACTTCGAACTCTCACGCAGGCGTCTTTTTAATTCATTTCGGGGCGCAAATCGATAATCGTAGAATAGACAGTTTGCAGAGAAATAGCACCTCAGCTACAACCCGTGGCGGTCGTTGGACTGGCAACCACGACACCCGCGTTGTCCGCAGCCGCCAATGTCGGCCCTCTCGTCACCATCTTCGGCGGGGCGGGCTTCCTTGGCCGGCACGCCGTGCGAGCGCTTGGTGCCCGCCGCCATCATAAACCATCTGCGCCTGGTTCACCGTGTTCAGCGACGCGCCCATCGCTTCGGCAGTCCCAGGCTGCGTCATGCCGCTTTCGCGCAGCAGAACCATCTGAATGCGCTGGTGCCGCGGGGAATCTCCTTTCCAGTGTAACGCTGGCTTCAACCGACGGACTTGGCGCTTGGTGCATTTGACCACCTGTTCTCTCCGAATCAAATGGTCTCAGCGAATCACACCGCATCGTGCAACTTCGAATTTCCACTCGTCATGACCGCGCTTGATTGGGGTATTCATGCGGTGCTTCCGTTTTCCATGCCGCACGGTGGAACTGCCGGGTCAATCAAAGCGCCAACGCCTGCGGATTGACACAATAGAGGGGTGGCTTGCCGGCGAGGAACGCAAGGATATTGTCGACCACGATGTTCGCCATCACCTCGCGCACTTCGACGGTGGCGCTGCCGAGATGCGGCGTAAGCACGACGTTGGGCATCGTCCGCAACGCCTTGTCGACCTTCGGCTCGTCCTCAAATACGTCGAGACCAGCGCCGGCGATCTCTCGCTTCGCCAGCGCACGGATCAGCGCGGCCTCGTCGACGATCGCGCCGCGCGCGGTGTTGATGAGGAACGCTGTCTTCTTCATCAGTTTCAGTTCGCCAGCGCCGAT